>CAZQHW010000081.1:0-11508 GCA_964593395.1 uncultured Halobacteriales archaeon | reverse complement strand
CGGCCACCCTGACCGGCAGCGGCCCCGCCGGACGCTCGCTGGCGAGCGAGGCCGGCGCGAACCTGAAAAAGACCGTTCTCGAACTGGGCGGCAGCGACCCCTTTGTCGTGCTGGACGACGCCGACCTCGACGCCGCTCTCGATGCCGGCACCACGGCACGCACGCTCAACAGCGGGCAGTCCTGTATCGCGGCAAAGCGGTTTCTCGTCCACGAGTCCGTCTTCTCGGAGTTCCGTGACGGTCTCGTCGAGCGGTTCGCGGCCATCGACGTCGGTGACCCGCTCGACGCGGGAACCGACGTGGGCCCACTCGCCGGCCCCGAACACCTCGAACGACTCACCGGGCAGGTCGAGCGCACCCTGGAGGCGGGCGCGACCGCGCCGGTCGGCGGCGCCCCCCTGGACCGCGAGGGCGCCTTCTACCCGCCGACGGTGCTCGTCGACGTGCCCGAGGGCTGTCCGGCGACCGACGAGGAACTGTTCGGTCCCGTCGCCGCGCTCTTTCCGGTCGCCGACGCGGAGGAGGCGGTCCGGCGGGCCAACGCCACCGACTACGGACTGGGGGCGTCGGTGTGGACGGCGGACCGCGACCGTGGGCGCCGCCTCGCCGGGCGGATCGAGGCCGGCTGTACGTACGTCAACCAGCTCACGAAGTCAGACCCGCGGGTGCCGTTTGGCGGCGTGAAGGGGTCGGGCTACGGCCGCGAACTCGGCGGACCGGGCATCAGGGAGTTCGTCAACCGCAAGACGGTGTGGGTGGAGTGAAAACGGCTCGGCTCGGGTAACCGGCCTCACTGCGAGGCGCTGGCCTCGGGCGCCCGCTCTGGCTCCTCGGCCTCGGGCGCGGGGTCGGGATCGGGATCGGGATCGGTGTCGCCTCCCTCGCGGGTCTCGGGCGTCCGCTCTGGCTCCGTCGCTTTACGCTGCTCGGCGGCCCACTCGGACAGCGTCGCCGACAGCGTCAGCAGCGCTCGTTCGTGTTCGACCTTCGTCGTCTTGAAGTCTGTCGGTACTACGTCGTGGTCCCGATAGTCGGCGAGCCGGTCGTCGTCCATCCCGTTCTCCTCGAACTCCGCCCGGACCGCGGACAGCAGCCGGTGGAGGTGGATAACGTGACTGGCCCGCAGTTCGCCCACCATGTGTGGTACACTCGTCCATCCCCGCAAAACCGTAGCGATAACTGAAACGCGGATTTGGTCGAGCGACCGGGAGCAAACGCCGACGACCCGGGAGAGCCGTACCCTTACGACACCGGCGACCGAACGAACCGTATGAGCGGTCGCGAACTGGACCGGTTCGTCGCGCTCGACTGGGCGGAACCACCGTCGACGCTTTTGGACGTCGAGGTGGTCGTCGTCTACGAGGACGGCGTCCACGAGCGGGTCGACCCCGATCGCCTCACGATTCACGACGACGGCGTCGCGGTCGAGAGCCACCCGCTGCGGGGCGAGCGCGTCCACCAGTTGGAGGTCGAGTACAACGAGACCACCACGCCCGTCGAGAAACTCGTCGACTTTCTCCGTGGCCTGCCGGCGGCGGTTCGCCGGCTCCCCGAGGACGTCCGTCGGTGGCGAGACCAGCGGCGACAGTGAGTCGCCGGCCCGCGAGAGACAGCCCTAAGCCGCTCGCCCCCGTCGCCGTCACGTGAACGAGGTCGTCGACTGGCTCCGTGACCGCCCCTACTACCGTGACCAGGTGTGCGAACACCGCGTCGAGCCCGGTCGTGAGGCGTCGACGACTCCGGTCGACCTCGAACCCCGGTTGGAGAGCGCCCTCGCGGACCGGGGGATCGAGGCGCCGTACGACCACCAGGCGACGGCGATCCGTGCGGTCCGGGACGGCGACAACGTCGTTCTGGCGACGCCGACCGCGAGCGGCAAGAGCCTCGCCTACACCGTGCCGGCGTTCGAGCGGGCGATGGACCGCGGCGCGACGACGCTGTACGTCGGCCCACAGCGGGCACTCATAAACGACCAGGAGGACACCCTCGACGACCTCGCGCGTGGCCTGGGCTTTGGCAGTCGCGTCTCCGTGGCGCAGTACACCGGCCGGCTCGACCGCGCCGAGAAGGAGAGCGTACGGGAGCGCCGCCCCACGGTGCTGCTGTCGACGCCGGACATGCTGCACTACGGCGTGTTGCCCCACGGCCACCGCCTGTGGGACTGGTTTCTGGGGCGCCTGGAACTGGTCGTCGTCGACGAGGTCCACGAGTACCGCGGCGTGTTCGGCAGCCACGTCGCGCTCGTGCTCCGCCGCCTGCACCGCCTGTGTGAGCGGTTCGACGCCGACCCGCAGTACGTCTGTTGCTCGGCGACGACCGGCAACCCCACCGAACACGCCGCGACCGTCACCGGCCGACCAGAGTCGTCGTTCCGGGCGGTCGAGTCCGACGACAGCGCCACGGGTCCGACTCACTGGCTGGTGTGGAACCCGCCGGAGTACGACGACGCCGGCGGGCGCGGCTCCGGACGCCGCCGGTCGAGTCACGCCGAGACCGAGCGCCTGTTCGTCGACCTCGTCGAGCGCGGTCTCCAGACCGTGGCGTTCACGCGGTCCCGGCAGACGGCCGAACGGTACGCCGAGCGGTCCGCCGACGAGTTGCGCGAGCGCGGCGCGACCGACCTCGCGACCCGCGTCGGTGCCTACCAGGCGGCACTCCCCCGGGACCGCCGCGCCGAACTGGAGGCCGGCCTGCACGACGGCGACCTGCGCGGCGTCTGGAGCACGAACGCCCTCGAGTTGGGCGTCGACGTCGGTGGCCTGGACGCCGTCCTGATCGACGGCTACCCCGGCACGCGGATGGCGACCGCCCAGCAGGCCGGTCGTGCCGGCCGTGGCACCGACCCGAGTCTCGTGGTCCTCGTGACCGGCGAGGACCAACTCGACCAGTACGTCGCCCGCCAACCGGCGACGCTGTTCGAGGGCGACCCGGAGGACGCGATCGCCAACCCTGACAACGAGCGACTGCTGCCGGGTCACGTCGCCGCCGCCGCCCGCGAGAACTGGCTGCGCCGCGGTGACCGCGAGCACTTCGGTCCCGCCTTTCCCGACGTGCTCGATGACCTCGCCGCAACGGGCGAGGTGGCCCGGCGCGACACCGACGACGGTCCGCGCTGGACCTACGACGGCGGTGCCAGCCCACAGCACGACCTCTCCCTGCGGACGATCGCCGACCGGTCGGTCGACCTGATCGACCGCTCCTCCGGCGACCGGATCGCTGACTTACCCTTCGGCGACGCCCTGCACGACGTGCATCCGGGCGCTATCTACCACCACCAGGGCCAGCGCTACGAGGTGACGGACCTCGACCTGGACCGCGACCGCGCGGAACTGTCGCCGACGTGGGCGGACTGGTACACCCAGGTACTCACCGAAAAGAACGTGACCGTCGAGACGGTCCACGAGGAGCGTACGCTCCCCGGTGCGACGGTGCGATTCGCCGACGTGACCGTCACCGAGCGGGTCGTCGGCTACGAGCGTCGCGACCGCAAGAGCGGCGCCTCCCTCGGGCGCACCCCCCTCGACCTCCCCGAGACCACCCTTCGGACGGAGGCGCTGTACTACACGCTCGACTCAGAGGTGGAGAAGTCGCTGCGGCGCCAGGCGGCCGAGATCGTGGGGGAGAACGACGAGAACGGGGATGCCCCCGAGAGCGAGGTCGGTCGTGACCTGCCGACGGCGGCGGCGGAGTGGACCTTTGGCGGTGGGTTACACGCTGCCGAGCACGCCTCGATCGCGTTGTTTCCCCTGCACTACCTCTGTGACCGCCGCGACGTGGGTGGGCTGTCCACGCCGACCCACCCGGAGACGGGGCGCCCGACGGTGTTCGTCTACGACGGCCACCCGGGTGGGGTAGGCCTGGCGCGGTCTGGCTACGAGGAGGTCGAGACGCTGCTCCGTGAGACCCGGAGCCTGGTCGACGGCTGTGACTGCGACGACGGCTGCCCGGCCTGTGTGCAGTCGCCACACTGTGGCAACGCAAACGAGCCCTTAGAGCCCGGTCTCGCGGTCGCGGTCGTCGACGCCGTTCTCGGGTCGTGAGCGGTCGTGGTGACCCGGCCGGCGGTCTCCGGTGCCCGAACGGCTTTGAGGGCGGCGCTCGTCGCTGGCCGTATGGATCAGGACGAGTCGGCGGTCGAGGCGGTTCGGCGGCCGGGCGTGCGGTCGTTGGTCGAGGCGCTGCGTGCGGGTGAGGCAACGACGCCCGCCGACGCCGTTCGGCTCATCTTCCGCTACGAGGGTGAGGACTGTGACGTGGTCCACGTCCGCGACGACGTCGACGAGGCGTACTCCGACGCCGAACTCGAGCGCCGCATCGAAACGCTGACGATGAAAGGACTCGGCGACCCGCCGCGACAGGGAGCGTTGCACGACCTCGGGGAGTTACACGCGACGGTCCGCTGGTTCGAGGAGGCGGTCTGCGTGTACGCGCCCGACGACGACTGGGCCGGGGTGATGGTCGTTCTCGACCGGACCGACGCCTCGGCGGTCGACAGCGTTCTGGAGCACCTGGCCGACTGACACGGTCGTCGCGGCTACAGCGACTCTAGCGGCGTCCACCGCCGCGGTCCGGGGTCGACGCCGCGAACGCGGACCTCCGGCCCCGTCTCGCCGTCGCGAACGGCCACCAGGCCGTCGAACGGCTGGGCGATCACCCCGGGGTCGTCGGCGGGGTCGTCGAGGACGTACACGCCGCGGGCGCCGGCTATCGTCGCCCGACTCGTCAACACGTGGACGAACCGGTAGACACGGTTGAGGTCGGCGTACATCAGCATCGTCGACAGGGTGTGCAGGCCGACTGCGACGTCCAGGCCCTGGTCCTCGTACCGGCGCAGGAACTCCGAGACGCCGATCCCGACGCCGGTGAGGTCACCCGGGTCGTTCGCGTACCGCCGCGTGGGGCTGTCCGCCCGGTCCGGGTCGAACCCGCTGCCACGCTGTTCGGTCACACAGTCGACGACGGCCACCCGTTCGGGTGACACGCCGGGGTGGACCGCACGGTACTCCTCGGCGATGCCGTCGGCGTCCAACCGGGTGGTGACGAGCGCCCGAGCGGTGTCCGCGTCGACGCCAGACAGCAGTCGCAACATGAGTCGACGCTTGCGGGTCATCGGTGGCCCGGCGACCAGCAGCGACGTGCCCGGCGACGTCTCGGCCAACCAGGGCAGCGCGGCTCCCCCGTCGTCGCCGTCGCGGTCCGCGTCGGCGTCGGCTCCGCTCACACCCCAACTGGCACCTGCCCCCATTTAGTCCCCCCGTCCCGAGTGGACACAGTTTAATCCCACCCGGCCGCTCGATCCGGTATGCGAGTGTTGGTCACCGACCCGATCGCCGACCGCGGCCTCGACCTGCTGTGTGAGGCCGGCCACGAGGTCGAGACCGCGTACGACATCGCCGGCGAGTCGCTGCACGAGTCGGTCGCCGACGCCCACGCGCTCGTGGTGCGGTCGGGTACCGAGGTCGACGCCGCCCTGTTCGAGGCGGCGCCCGACCTCGTCGTCGTCGCGCGGGCCGGCATCGGCGTCGACAACATCGACATCGAGGCGGCCACGAACCACGGCGTCGTCGTCGCGAACGCCCCCGACGGCAACGTCCGCGCCGCCGCCGAACACACCGTCGCGATGACCTTCGCCACCGCACGGTCGATCCCACAGGCCCACGCCCGACTCAAGACTGGCGACTGGGCGAAGGGCGACTACCTCGGCCACGAGGTGGGCGAGGCGACCGTCGGCCTCGTCGGCCTGGGTCGCGTCGGCCAGGAGGTCGCCCGCCGGTTCGACGCTCTCGGCAGCGACGTCGTCGCCTACGACCCCTACATCAGCGAGGAGCGTGCCGACCAGGTCGGCGCCGCCCTCGTCGACTTAGAGCCGTGTCTCCGGCGGGCGGACGTCGTCTCCGTCCACACGCCGCTCACCCCCGAGACCGAGGGCATGATCGGCGAGACCGAACTCGCCCACCTGTCCGGGGGGTATCTCGTCAACTGTGCCCGCGGCGGCGTCGTCGACGAGGACGCCCTCGCCGCGGCGGTCGACGACGGCGTTCTCGACGGCGCCGCCGTCGACGTGTTCACCGAGGAACCGGTTCCCGAGGACAACCCCCTCCTCGCGGTGGAGAACGTCGTCGTCACGCCCCACCTCGGGGCGAGTACGAGCGAGGCCCAGGAGAACGTCGCCACCTCCGCGGCCGAACAGGTCCTCGCCGCGCTCCGGGGCACCCCCGTGACGAACGCGCTGAACGCCCCGAGCGTCGACGAGAGCGCCTTCGACCGGATCGAGCCGTACCTAGAGGTGGCAGAGACCGCTGGCCGGGTCGCCACCCAACTGCTCGACGACCGCGTCGAGCGCGTCGAGGTCGCCTACCGCGGGGAGATCGCCGCCGAGGACGTCGAACTCGTCACCGCCTCGGCGCTGCAGGGCGTGTTCGCCCCCTCGCAGTGGCAGGTCAACGCCGTCAACGCCCACAGCGTCGCCGAGTCACGCGGCGTCGAGGTGACCGAGACGAAGTCCCGGCAGTCTGAGGATTTCCGCAGTCTCGTCACGGTGACCGTCGGCGACGGCGACCGCGAGGTGGCCGTCTGTGGCACGCTGTACGCCGACGACGACCCCCGGATCGTCCGCGTGGACGGCTACCGCGTCGACGCCGTCCCCAGCGGGCAGATGCTCGTCGCCCGCAACCGCGACGTGCCCGGCGTCATCGGCTTCGTCGGCACCGTGCTGGGCGACAACGACGTCAACATCGCCGGCATGTTCAACGGCCGCGAGACGATCGGCGGCGAGGCGCTCACGCTGTACTCGCTCGACGACCCGGTGCCCGAGTCCGTCCGCGAGCGACTGCTGGACGACGACCGGATCACCGAGGTCCGCTACATCACTCTCGACTGAACAGCCCCACGACCGTCCCGACCAGTCGCGACAGCGGACCCACCTCGCCCGCGCTGTCGCTCGCCGCGCCCCGGTTCGGACCCCCCTCGAACCCGCCGTCGGCCGCCACCGTCGGCGCCGACTCATCGCCTCCCTCGGCCCCGTCGCCCGCGACACGCCACCGCCCGGCCCCGGCCCCGGCGTCGCCGTCGGCGGTCGTCGCCACCCTCGGGCGCGTCGTCTCCGTTCCCGGGCGGCGGCCGAGCAACCGCTCGTAGCGCCCGACGGTCCGACGCCGGCGCTCCCGTGACTGTTCGAGTCGCGCCGCCAGGCGGTCGCGCTCGCGCTCAAGTTCGTCGATCCGTCGGCGCATCGTCTTCAGGTCCGTCCACCGCACTGGGACGGTCCCGGCCGGCGCCGTCGGCACGAGGTGCCAGGCCGTCACTGCCCTGTTCGCGGTCCCCTCGCCGTCCTCGCCGTCGCGGTCGGTCCCGTCTCCGTGGTCCGTGCTCTCGATCATCACTCGCGACCGTGATCGCTCCCGTCGACACACCTAAATGTCCGGCAGACGGCCGTCTGACGGCCTCAATCCTGCGGTTCGCCGTCTGACGCCTCGCCAAGGTGGTCGAGAACGCCGTCGACGTCGGCGGGCACCGGGTCCGGGTCGGTGCCCGCGCGGGCGGCGGCGTCGGGGTCTTTCAGGAGGTGGCCCGTCGTCAGGCAGACCACCGACTCCCCGGCGCCGACGACGCCCCGGTCGCGCAACTCCCGCAGGCCGGCGATCGACGCCGCCGATGCGGGTTCGACGCCGACACCCTCGCCGGCCAGGTCGCGCTGGGCCTCGGTGATCGCCTCGTCCGACACCGCGACGGCGGTCCCGCCCGTCTCCCGTACCCCTGGTAGGGCCTTCGGCGCGTTAACGGGGTTGCCGATGCGGATCGCCGTCGCCCGGGTCTCGACCTCCTCCCACCGGCGGATCTCGTCGCGGCCCTCCTCGACCGCCTCGACCAGCGGGGCGGCGCCGGCCGCCTGGACCGGCGTCAGGGCGGGCACCTCCGCTGTGGTGAGCGCCCCGGCGGCGACGAGTTCGCGAAAGGCCTTGTAGAGGGCGGCGGTGTTGCCGGCGTTGCCCGCCGGCAGGACGATCCGGTCGGGGTACTCGCCGTAGTCGTCGTAGAACCCCTCGAGTATCTCGTAGCCGATCGTCTTCTGGCCCTCCAGGCGGAACGGGTTCAGCGAGTTCAACAGGTAGGCAGCGCCGCGCTGGGTGAGTCCCTGCACGACGTCGAGACAGTCGTCGAAGTTGCCGTCGACCTCGAGGATGCGGGCGCCGTGGAGACTCGCCTGAGCGACCTTGCCGGCGGCGACCTTTCCCTGGGGGAGGAGCACCAGCGTCTCCATACCGCCGCGGGCGCCGTAGGCGGCCAGTGCGGCGCTTGTGTTGCCCGTCGAGGCACAGGCGAGGCGGTCGACGCCGACCCGCTGGGCGACGCGAACGCCGACGGTCATGCCGCGGTCCTTGAACGAGCCGGTCGGGTTCATTCCCTCGTGTTTCACCCGCAGGTGTTCGACGTTCACCCCGGCCCGCAAGCGAGGCACGCGGTGTAACGGCGTGTCGCCCTCGGGCAGGCTCACGCCGTTCTCGACCGGCAGGGCACCGCGGTAGCGCCACACGCCCCGGCCCTCGAAGTCGGCAAAGCCCGCGGGGTCGGCGTAGCGCACCTCCAGCAGTCCCTCGCAGTCGTCACAGCGGTAGCGCACGGCGTCGAACGGGGGAAACGTCTCGCCACACTCGACGCAGGTGAGCCACGTTCCCTCCGTCGCCGTCGTCGGCGCTGCCGGGCGGTCTCGTGCTGCCGACAGCGACAGGGCCGCCCGGCGCTCGCGTGCGCTCGCACCCGTCGAACCGTCCATACCTGTCGGTCGACCCCCGGGGTCATAAGCCTCGTCGTCCGCTGGGTGTCGCGTCAGCCGTCGCCCGTGGCCGCTGCGCGTCGCCCGGCCCGACTCTGACTCACCCCGCGGGCACGTCGGTGTCGTCGCCGAAGGCGTCTATCTCGTCGTGGACGCGCTCGGTCCAGGTGTCTAAGGCGTCGTGGAGTGTCTGTTTCGCCTCGGGCAGCGGCGTGGCGGTGTACTGGTAGACGTAGCCGCCGGGGTCGAGCAGGCGGCGCTCGCGACTCGCCAGGCCGGTGTCGAGCAGCGTACTCAGCGAGCGGTTGACGTTGCTGCGGTCCCGGTCTAAAGCGTCGGCGAGTTCCTCGACCGTGCTGCTCGGTCGCTCTAGTAGTGAGAGGTACGTACGGGTCTCGTGTTCGTGGATGCCGAACACACAGCTCATCACCTGCTCGAACTCGGGGTCCGAGCGCTCGAGGAGTTCGGCCATCCCCGGGGGTGTCTGGGACCGACCGGTCGTCTCTCCGTTCCCGCCACCGGGACCGCCTCCGTCTGCCATGGTACCGGGTACGAACTAGACGATCAAAAAATCACGGTGTCCGTCTCAGGACTCGTCCCGCTCGTCACCGGCGATCTCCTCGATGTACCCCTGTTCGGTGATGCAGCGGCGCATCTCGTCGCGGCTCTCGTGTCTGTGCAGCGTCGTCGGCGTGTCACAGTAGTACTGCGTGCCGTCGTGCCGCAGCGTCACCTCGTGACTCGACCCGAACCGCTCCGTGGTGATCACGACCCGACGCCCCTCGTCCAACGCCGTCAGGATCGCCTCGGCGTCCAACTCCCCGGCCGCCGCTGTCAAAGTGTCCCCGGCCATTGTCCCGGTTCGTAGCCGCGGCAGTATCAGCCTTGCCGAACGTCTCGCGACCGCCGCCGACGAAGTCACCTGCCGGTCGTCTCACCCGGGCGGGCCGCCCCCGGCTCCGTCACCGCCGTCGCCGCCGTCACCACTGCCGGGCGATCCGTCGCCACCGTCGCCGCCGTCACCACTGCCGGGCGATTCGCCGTCATCCCCGTCACTCCCGTTGCCGCCGTCATCAGGTGGTCCCTCTCCCTCCCCAGGTGACCCGTCACCACCGTCACTCCCGTCGCCGCCGTCGTCAGGTGGTCCCTCTCCCCCGCCTGGCGGTTCGCCCGGCGGCCCGGTCTCGTTGTCCTCGGGTGGTCCCGAGTCATCAGGTGGGGTGGTTTCGTTGTCCTCGGGTGGGCCGGGGTCGTCAGGTGGGCCGGTTTCGTTGCCGTCACCCGGCGGTCCGGCGTCGTCCGGCGGACCGTTGTCCGGGATCCCCGCTGGCGGACCGCGGTCCTCCGGGGGACCGACGCGCTTGCCGGTGTCCGGGCCGCCGATACTGCGAGCGATCTCGGTGACCTCCTGTCCGCCGAGTTCGCTGGCGTTGCGCCGCAGTTCCTCGATCGCCGCGGGGTCGACGCCGGTGTCGTTCAGCGTCTCCGACGGCAGCGTCGCCGCGGCCGCGGCGGTGTCGTTCAGGAGCCGCTGCGTGCTGGAGACGTTGGCGGCGAGAACCGCCACCCGCGCCCGGTACTCGCCGGGTGTGATCGACCCGTTGCGCAGCGCCTCGCGGAGCCGCTCACGTTCTGCGTTGATGCGGTCGAGGCGGTCACGGAGTTCCTCGACCTCCCCGGCGACCACCGTCGCGCGGCTCCGGTTGTCGGTCGCCGCCGCGATCCGCTGTGCGAACCGTCGCTCGCTCACCTCGGAGTCGAGTTCGGCCCCCTGGACGCCGACGACGCCCGACAACCGCTCACCGGGGCTGACGTTGCCGTCGTCCGAGGCCGGTTGTGTGGCACCCGACTCTGCCGTCCCGGACGCCGGCAGCGTCTCGCTCACGTCGCCGGCGTCGGCGGCGCTGGACGGGCCGACCGACTCGCCGACCGTGTCCAGTCCGAACGCGCCGACGGTCGCCGCGGCGGGAAGCACCACACCTCCCAGAACGGCGGCGACGACCACGACGACGGCGAGGCCCGGTCTCATCGTACTCTTCATTTGGACCCCCTTCCGTATATAAAGCACAGATCGTCCACCCCGATCAACGTCACTTTACTCGGATTAAGGGTCGTCTGACCCGGAGCCGTCCGGGGATCGCCCCGACACCCCCCACGAACTGGAGTCGAAACGGCGGAACCGTTATGTGTCATCTTTCATCGCCCTCGTCGTCGTCGCCGGTCGCAATCTCCTCGTCGGGCAGGGTGAGAACGTTCTCGCGGCCGAGGCGGAACCCCTCGATCGTCCCCTCCTCGCGCATCCCGCTGACGACCTGGCTCGTCTTCGCCTCCGTCCAGTCAAGCGCCTCGACGACCTCCTGTTGTTTTATGCGGCCGCCGCGCCGCTCCAGCAGTCGCAGGACTCGCTCCTCGTTGCTCAGCAGCTCGTCGTCTATCGGGGGCTCGTTCGCGTCGTCCTCGCTTTCCCCGTCCCCGTCCTCGTTTTCGTCGTCACCCCCGACGGCGGTGGCCCCGGTGGCGGCCCCGTCGTCGCTCGTGGTGTCGTCCGCCGCCGGGGCGACGCCGCCGACGCCACGCCTCGCGACGACGGCCACCACGAGGACCGCGAGCACGAGGACGACCACGGCGACGACCGCGAGGGGCACTCCGCCGCTGCTGTCGCCGTCACTGCTGTCTCCGCCGTCACCACCGTCGCCGCCGTCACCACCGTCGCCGCCGTCACCACCGTCGCCGCC
>CAZQHW010000080.1:0-11601 GCA_964593395.1 uncultured Halobacteriales archaeon | reverse complement strand
TTCATACCGCATAATTGCAAATTCGACGGGGTATAATTTACGGAGTCAGCCGCTCAATCGGCGGGTCGCGGTCACGCCATCGTGAACATGATCGCGACGACCGGAACTATCAGCAACCCGACTGCGATGAGCATCTTGGCCGCGCCGAGTGGGTTCATACTAACATGTACGTGGTGTCTCTATTTATTGTTTGTGGCTACGCCGTGGTATCTACTCGACTGATCGAAAAATAATGCCCGTTTCGCGACGAACGGCACCGGGTCGTCTCCCGGGTGGCCCGGCCCCGCTCGACGGCGGTCGCCTGCCAGTCGTCGCCCGTCGCGACCGCGGTCGTCGCCGAGAGCGGTGCCCACTTAGGCGTCGACGCCCTCGTACTGACACTGAATGGCCTCGAACATGCTCGTCGACGGCGAGTGGCGCACCGACACCAGAGAGATGACCGACGAGGACGGTGAGTTCCAGCGGACGACCACGTCGTTCCGCGACCAGGTCCGGGACGACCCGGACGCTCGCTTCCAGCCCGAGGCAGGCCGGTACCACCTGTACGTCGCCCGGGCCTGTCCCTGGGCGCACGGCGCCGCGATGGTCCGGCGGCTGTTGGGTCTGGAGGATGCGATCACCATCGACGTGGTCGACCCGATTCGCGAGAACGACGGCTGGGAGTTCGCCCCCGAGAAGGAGGGCTGTACGCCCGACTCGATCCTCGGCGCCGACTACCTGCGGGAGGTGTACGTCGCCGCCGACCCCGACTACACCGGTCGCGTCACCGTCCCGGTGCTGTGGGACCGCCAGACGGAGACTATCGTCAACAACGAGTCGATCGAGATCATGCGATTTCTCTCGCGGGCGTTCGGCGACGTGGGCAACGGCGTCGACCTCTACCCCGAGGGTCGCCGCGAGGCGGTCGACCGCGTGGTCGACGAGATTTACGACCCGATCAACAACGGCGTCTACCGCGCTGGCTTCGCCGACACCCAGGCCGCCTACGAGGACGCCGTCACCGGGCTGTTCGACGCCCTACAGCGGTGGAACGACCACCTCGCCGACCAGCGGTACCTCGTCGGTGACCAACTCACCCTCGCCGACCTGCGGCTGTTTGCCACGCTGGTGCGTTTCGACTCGGTGTACCACACCCACTTCAAGTGTAACCGTGCCCGCGTGGTGGACTACGAGCACCTCTGGGGACACACCCGCGACGTGTACCAGACGCCGGGGATCGCCGAGACTGTCAACCTCGACCAGATCAAGACGCACTACTACGCCAGTCACACCTCGATCAACCCGAAGCGACTGGTCGCCGTCGGACCGGACCTCGACCTCGAGGCGGCCCACGACCGCGACCGACTGCCCGGGAGTCCACCCGAGGCGCTCACTCCCCGGACGGCGGACTGACCTGGGGCAAGGGCGTCACCCGACCAGGGCGATCTCGATCACGGTCTGCCGGACGATGACGTGGCCATTGGGGCCGACGTTGCAGGTGGCGCTGGTGCCCGAGGTGCTCCAGTCACCCGCCCCCTCGAAGTCAGTCCCCCAGGCGTCGGCGAAATCGCTGCCGCCGTAGTTGACGGTGACGTCCGTTGCGTCGGTGCTACTGTACAGCAACTTCGAGGACTGCTCCCGCGCGACGATCTGGACCGTCCCGTCCCCGCCCCTGGTGTTCGACGAGGAGACGATCTTGACGACCGAGACGACGGCGTAACTGTCCCCCGAGGTCTTGCAGGCGAAGTTAGGTCGCCGGACGACGATTCCCTGGTCGGCGTTCTTGTCCTTGCGGATCACCGCGCCGGACTCGAGGACGATCCGCGTGTCGTCCTCCTGTTCGGTGTACTCTAGGTACCCGACATCGGTGCTCCCGTCGTACAAGGTGGTGCTCCCGTCCTCGACCGTCACGCCGAGTGTCGAGGAACTGCTCCCGTTTTCGACGAGCAGTCGACCGTCGTTCAGCGTCACCTCGCCGGACCGCCCGGGAACGTGTCGGCGGTCGATGTCGTTGATGTTGTCACTCAGGGCTTGAAAGCCGCGCTGTGCGTTCAGCGCCTGCTCGTTGCCCTGGATGTCCTCGAGTACCGAGAACCCCACCGCCGAGACGACGCCGACGGAGGTGATGATGATCGAGAAGGTGAACACAAAGGCGACGACGTCGCTGACCCCACGGTCCGTCCGACGTGTCGTCCCGGTCCGACGCAAGCGTGGTCCTCGTCTCATGGGATCGACCGCAACTCGAACTACCACACGACACACGGAAGTAAAAGCGCACCGGTCACGCCGGGGTCGCCGCGTGTCCGTCGTCGTCCGGGCGCCGCCCGCCAGTTCCACACCGCTTATGAAGGGGGATCAAGTACGTCTGCGCATGGCGAGAGAGCAGAAGGAGGTCCGCGATCTTCAGGAGGGCACGTACGTGATGATGGACGACGCGCCCTGCCAGATCACCTCCTACAGCACGGCAAAGCCCGGCAAACACGGCAGCGCGAAGGCCCGTATCGAGGGCGAGGGCGTCTTTGACGGAAAGAAACGCTCGCTCTCCCAACCGGTCGACGCGAAGATATGGGTGCCGATAATCCAGCGCAAGCAGGGCCAGGTCGTCAGCGTCGACGGCGACGTCGCCCAGGTGATGGACCTGGACACCTACGAGACAATCTCGATGCGGGTCCCCGAGGACGAGGACTTCTCGCCCGACGACGAGATAGAGTTCCTCGAGATGGACGACCAGCGCAAGGTCGTGTAACGTGTTCCCCGGCGCAAACGCCGACCGCGTGGACGCCGACTACGTTCTCGTCGGCGCCCCGCTAGACGTCTCCACCTCCTTTCTGCCCGGGGCACGCTTCGGTCCCGAGCGGGTGCGTCGCTTTGCGCGCACCTTCGACGACTACGACCGCCGCACGGACAGTCACTTTTCCGCGCTCTCCGTCCACGACCACGGGAACGTCCGCCCGTGGGACGACGCCGGGGAGTACCTCGACTACCTGCGGGGCGTGCTGTGGGACGCCGTCGACGAGGGTCGCGTGCCGCTTGCCGTCGGCGGCGAGCACACGGTGAGCGTCGCCGGCGTCCGGGCCGTCGAGCCCCGCACCGTCGTCTGCCTGGACGCCCACCTCGACCTGCGCGAGGAGTACGACGGTAACCCGCTCAGCCACGCCTGCGCGATGCGCCGCGCGACGGAGACCGCAGACCGTCTCGTGGTGCTGGGCGCCCGCACCGGCAGCCCCGAGGAGTACGAGCGTGCCGCCGAGGCCGACGTGACCGTCGTCCCACCCGATGACGTGCCCGAGTGGACGCCCGACGACCTCGACCACGACCTCGGCCCGACGTACCTCTCGGTCGACATCGACGCCGCGGACCCGGGGTTCGCGCCCGGCACCGGCACGATGGAGCCGTTCGGACTGCACCCTCGCGAGATGCGTCGCCTGGTGCGGGCGGTCGCCCCCCACGCCGTTGGCTTCGACGTCGTGGAGGTGAACGACCGCGACGGGGGCCAGGCCGCCGCCCTCGCGGGCAAACTGCTGCGAGCGTTTGTCTACGAACACGCCGCCGAGGCCTGACGGCTCAAACGACCGTTTGAACTTGCCGCCTCGACTTATACCGGCGGTTCCAACGACCGGGTATGAAGCGACGTGACCTGCTCGCGACGGTCGGCTCCGCCGGCGCGCTCTTTGCCGCCGGGTGTGTCGGTTACGACACCTCTCGCGGCGCCGGCGTCGAGAACGACGACCCGGACCCCGACGACGAACCGACCGGTCGCGAGGGCGACGGCACCGACGGCGGCACGGGCAGCGACGGCACCGACGGCGGTGACGGGACCGGGAGCGACCCGGCGGCGAACGACGAACCGGTGGCGACGGTCCCGGTCGGTGACCGCGAGGGCGTACCGTTTCCGGACAACAACGGCCCGCACGGCGTCAGCGTGGTGAACGACGCCGACCAGCCCCGTGAACTCCGGATCGTGTTGAACCGTGACGACGAGCAGGTACTCGACCGTGGCTTCGACGTTCCGGCCGGCCGGGCGGTGGCCCTGACGCTGAACGAACCGGGAGACTACGAGGTCGCGGTCGGCGCCGACGGCCGTCTCCTCGACACCGTCGGGGTCCGCCGGGCGCTGTTCGACTGCAACGGCTCTACGACCGAGGTGACGGTCGATGACGACGGCGAGGTGGACTCGACGACAGTTTCGACGCTGGTGGCGTGTCCCGGCCCCGAGATCGCCGACACCCGGTTCGACCAGGGCGAGGGGACGTGTGGCGGCGCCGACCGGGCGTCGGTCGCGACCGACGGCGAGCGGGTGCGGGTCTCGGGGACGGTGCGGACCCCGGTGCCGTGTTACGACCTGGCGCTGTCCGGCGTCGAACTGGTCGAGGCGGAGGAGTACGGCGGCCGGAGCGGGACCCTCGTCGTGACGGTGACGACCGCCGGCCGGCAAGACGGCGCCTGCGTCGAGTGCGTCGGTAGCGTGTCCTACGAGGCGGCCGTCGACCTGGACAACGCGTATCCGAAGACGGTTCGCGTCGTTCACGTCGGTCTGAGCGGCGAGCGGACCGTCACCGAGACGACGCCAGCGTGACCCGCGCTGGCCGGTTGTTTTCACCGCCCGGTGGCGTCGACCCGAGGGGTGTCTTTTAGAGACGTGGCTCCATGTGGCGGGTATGGACCGACTCTCGGCGTGTTACTTCTGCGGTGCGGCGACGGTCGGAGACCTGGGTAGGGTGCGCGTCGACGGCGACGAGTCGGCGGCCGTGACGCTGTGTGGGGACTGTACGGACAAACTCGACCGCCTGGCGGGCGCCGCCGACGCGGCCCTGTCGGTCAGGGTGGGCGATGCGTCGCCCGGCGACGGGGAGGCCGGTGGGACAAGAGCCGACGCGTCCCCCGCGACCGAGTCCGGAGCCGCGAGGACCGACACCCCGTCGGGTGCCGAGACGACCGAGGCGTCGCCGTCCGATCCGCCAACTGCCGACCCGGCCCAGGTGGCCGACGTCGACGACGAACGCGAGTCGTCCGCTGGCGACGGGCCGGCGGCGACCGACGTGGGCGACGCGCCCGGTATCCCCGACGACGCGCAGATTCTCACCGACGACGAGGATTCGCCCGGCAGCGACCGGCTCGCGGGCAGCCACGACCCGACGAAGGGCGGGCCGGTCGACGACCCCGAACACACCGACGGCGCTGACCTCGCCGGGGACGACGCTCGTCCGGCACCCCACGACACCGCCGAGCGCTCCGACGATGGTCCCCTCATCCCCGACGAGGACGACGCCGACGCGGACCGGTCGTTCGACACCAGCCAGGCCGCCGGCGGCCGACGCGAGACGAGCCATGACCCACGACAGCGACGGTCTGACCGCCGGTCGTCCCCGTCCGATGCCGACTCTGCCCCAGACGATCCGAGAGAGTCGACGGGGGGTACGGACACGGACGGTGCCACTCCCGCCCCCGACGACGGGGACGAGGGCGGGCCGGACCCGTCGGACGTCGACGTAGCGACGGTTCCCCGCCAGACGTACAACAAGGTGGTCCGGCTCTTACAGAACCGCTCGTTCCCGGTCGAGCGAGACACGGTGGTGTCGGTCGCGACCAGCGCCTACGGGCTCAGTCGCCGCAACTGCGACGCCACGCTCGACGCCCTCGTCGAACACGGCGTTCTCGACGAGAGCGAGGACGGCGAGCGCCTGTACCGGACGTAGCCGCGACCACGGTCTGGAGTCGGCGCCAATCCACGGAGAGCGAGACACACTTACTCCCGGCGCACCGGCCCCGGGTATGGACCTCCCGACGCTGTGTGACCGACTGGACGAGGAGTTGCACACCGGGGCGTACGCCGGCGTCGACGCCAGTGCCAACGGGCTCCAGGTCGGGCGACCCGGCCCCGGAGTGGCGCCCAAAGCCGGCAGCGAGGTCGACCACGTCGCACTGGCGGTCGACGCCGCGGTGGCCACCGCCGAGCGCGCGGCCGAGGTCGGCGCCGACCTGCTCGTCACCCACCACGGACTCGTGTGGGACGGACTGGACCGCGTCACGGGTCGCCAGCACCGCCGGGTCGCGGCGTTCGTCGAGCGCGGTCTCCCGCTGTACGTCTCGCACCTCCCGCTCGACGGCCACCCCGAGTTGGGCAACGCCGCCGGCGTCGCCGACCTGTTGGACGTCGTCGACCGCGAGCCGTTCGTCGACGGCGAGACGCCGGTCGGACTGTGTGGTCGGCTCGCGGACCCCCGGCCCGTAGAAGCGTTGCGCGCCGACTTGGCCGACACCCTCGACACCGGCGACGGGCGGGTGCGGACCCTGGCGTTCGGTCCCGACCGTGTGAGTCGGGTGGCCGTCGTCACCGGCAGCGGGACGGACTTTCTGGACGACGCGGTCGCCGCCGGCGTCGACGCTCTCGTCACCGGCGAGAGAAAGGGGAAGGTGTACCACGAGGCACGGGAGGCGGGTGTCGACGTGGTGCTCGGCGGGCACTACGCGACGGAGACGTTCGGCGTGTCCCGTCTGGGCGACCTGCTCTCGGAGTGGGGTCCGGAGACGACGGTCCTCGACCACCCGACCGGACTCTGATCTCCCGACTCTGGCGCTGAGACGGGGAACAGGTATTTATTGCACTCCCGCGACGGTCAGGGACGTATGCAATCCAGACGGTCGTTTCTCGAACGAGTGGCGGCGAGCGCAGGCGTCCTCGGTGTCGGTGCCACGGCCGGTTGTCTCGGGTCGGTGCCGGGGCTGGGCGGCGACGGCGGCGACGGCGGTGACGGTGGTGGTTCGGGGAACGCCCCGGGGTACGCCAGTCCGCTGTACGACCCGAGCGAGGTGGCTGACCTCCCGACGCGGTTGTTCGCCTCGTACGACCTCGCGACGCTGTACGAGCGCCGCAGTCTGTACCCCGACTCCCTCACTCAACAACTCGAGCAGGCGGACATGGTGACCGACGCCGTCTCCGTCCCGGACCTGGACCGGATGACCGGCTTCGGGGTCGTCGGCGACGACCCCCAGGCGATTCAGACGGGACAGAGCCAGGGTGCCGGGTCGGTGATGGTCAGCGGGTCGTTCGACTCTGACGCGGTGGTCGAACAACTGCGGGCCCAGTCCGAGGGGTCCGCCTCGCTCGAGTCCGCCGGCAGCGCGAACGGACACGACCTGTACACGGTCCAGGACGCGACCGACCAGGGCAGCAGTTCGCTGGCGGTCAGCGACGAGTCGGTGTTCGTCGGCGGCGCCACGAGCGTCGACGCCACCGGCGAGGACGCCGTGCGGGCGATGCTGTCCTCGTCGGACGCCGGCTACTACGCCAGCAGTGACAGTGCCCAGCGACTGATCGACGCCTTAGGTACCCCGACGACGGTCGTCGGCGCGGAGTTCGACCCCGGCGAGTTCGCCTCCGAGGACTTCGAGGGCGAACCCGGCGGCGAGAGCCTGCAGGCGGTCGTCACCGGGTTGACCGCCGCTGGCACCGCGATGACGCTCGGCCAAGACACCGTCGAGCGCGAGGTCGTCGGTGTCTACGAGGAGAGCGAGGCTCCCACGGAGGACGACGCCCAGACACTTCTGGACCTGGCGGCGGCCGCGGCGGCCGACCAGGCGCCCGTCGGCGGCGACGGCGCGTCGATCCAGCAACTCATCCAGGACATGGAGCCGAGCGTCGACGGGCGTACGCTCACGGTGAGCGTCAGCCGCGACACCGAGGGCCTGTTTCAGAGCGACACGCCAGGGACACCGGTGGCCCCCGAGGCCGCCCTCCTCGTCGCGCCCGGTGTCGCCGTCCTCGGGGCGTTCGTCCTCGGGTTCGGTGGCGGCGGCGTCGGCGGCGGCACCGGCGGTCCTGCCGGTCGCGCCCCGCAGGTCCAGTTCGACTTCTCGTACGACGCCAGCGGCGGCGAGGTGACGGTCACCCACGCCGGCGGCGACACGGTCACCCAACAGAACACCGGGCAACTGCAGGTCACCGTCGACGGCCAGCCACAAGCGGTGTGGTCGTTGCCGGCGACCGCCGGTGACTCCGTCTCGGTCCAGGCCGGCGACGACGCCACGGTGGCCGTCGTCTGGGTCGCCCCCGACGGCGCCACCAGACAGACACTCGGTGTGTTCGAGACTCCCTGAGCGCCTCACCCCGGCGTGAGCGGGCCCGCCGTGGTTCTCCCGGCGGCGTGAGGGGAGTTCGGCCCCGAATCGATCGTGAGAACGGCCCGTTCGCCGGTTCTCACCGGTGATAATCGCCGATACTCACTTTGACATCCAAGGCAGCCGGGCAGGCATGGCGTCGTCGGCGACCGGCAACGGCCGAGCACAGCGCACCGACGGCCTGTTCGGTGGGACGCTCGAGTACCTCCCGGACGGGTCGACGATCCCCGGGGAGACGTGGCGAGCGCGTCACAAGTGGTTTCTCGTGAGCGTGCTCGCACACGTTCCGGTACTGCTCGCGCTGGGGTTACTCGAGGGGACCGAGACGGCAGTCACCGGCATCACACTGCCGTCGACGCCCCTGTGGCGGTTGGGACTGAACCTCGGACTGACAACGGCCTTCGCCGGTGCGGCGGCCGTTGGTCGGTTCCCGCGCCGGCTCCGGACGGTGTTTGCGGTGACCGCGCTCGCGTTCACCTCGGGGTCGCTCGTGCTCGTCACCGGCGGGTACATCGAGGCACACTTTCACTTCTTTGTCGCGACGGGCATGTACGCGCTGTACGAGGACTGGCTCCCGTTCGGTATCGGCATCGCGTACGTCGTCGTCACCCACGGCGTGTTCGGGATGATCTCCCCCTCGCTCGTGTACAACCACACCGCGGCGCAGGTCCACCCGTGGGTGTGGGGGCTGATCCACGGCGGGTTCGTCGCGATGCTCGCGACGGCGCTGACCGCACACCTGATCGGTATCGAGAAGTCCCGGCGGTCGGCACAGAACCGCCTCGCCGAGGCCGAGGAACGCGCCAACCGGATCGACGACCTCGAACAGCGCCAGGCCGAGATCGAGCGACAGAAAGACGAGATCGAGCAACAAAAGGCCGAGATCGAGCAACAAAAAGAGAAAGCCGAGCAACTGAAAGCCGAAGCCGACAAGCAACGCGCCGAGGTCGAGAACCTGAACGCTCACCTGCAGGAGAAGGCGACCGCATACGGCGACACGATGCGACGGGCGGCAGACGGCGACCTGACCGCACGGGTCGACCCCGAGAGCCAGAGCGAGCCGATGGCCGACGTGGGCGCGGCGTACAACGAGATGATGGACCAGATCGAGGCCCTCGTCGGGGAGATCGCCTCCTTCAGCGAGGACGTTGCCGCCCGGACGCGACGGGCCGACGACGGGATGCAGGAGGTGACGACCGCGAGCGAGGAGGTGAGCGACGCCGTCCAAGAAATCGCGGACGGCACCGACGAACAGCAGGCGATGCTCGAGGACGTGGCCCGCGAGATGTCGAACCTCTCGGCGACGATCGAGGAGGTGGCCGCCTCGGCACAGACCGTGGCCGACACCTCCGACGAGACGGCCGCCGTCGCCGCCGATGGGCAGGAACTCGCCGATGAGATGCGGACCGACGCCGAACAGGTCCGCGAGGCGATCGCCGAGACTACCGACACCGTCGCCGACCTGGAGACACAGATGGCCGAGATAGCGGAAATAACCGACCTGATCGGCGACGTCGCCGAGCAGACGAACATGCTGGCGTTGAACGCCAACATCGAGGCCGCCCGCGCCGGTGACGGTGACGGCGACGGCGACAGCGAGGGCTTTGCCGTCGTCGCCGACGAGGTGAAAGGACTCGCCGAGGAGACCCGCGAGTCCGCCGCCGACATCCAAGAGCGGATCGAGCGCGCACAGCGACAGACGACCGACACCGTCTCGCAGGTCGAGCGAGCGAGCGAACTGATAGCGCGGGAGATAGAGGCCGTCGACGAGGTTGTGGAGGCGTTCACCGAGGTGGCGGCCAACGCCCAGGAAACGGACGACGGCATCCAGGAGATCAGCACGACGGCCGACGACCAGGCGACCACGAGCGAGGCAGTCGTCTCGATGCTCGACGACGTCGAGATAATAAGCGAGGAGTCGGCGGCAAAGGCCCAGGCGGCCGCCGCCGCGGCCGAACAACAGATGGCCACGGTGAGCGAGGTGAACGAGGGCACCGCCGAAACCGCGGACCAGGTGCGCCGACTCACGGACAGACTGTCGGCGTTCACCCTCGACTCCGCGGACGACCAGGGGCCACGAGCGGGGTCGTCTCCCCCGCCGGCGCTCGGGGACGGCGGGACTCCCGACGGGGACGACTAACACACCGACTCCCGTGCGGGCGACGGTTGGCGTGTGGTGCACAAGAATTATATCACTTGCAAAACACCTCGTAGGGAATGGCCTTCGAGTGGCTGTTCTCGGAGACGTACTTGGGAAGTACGATCGCCCAGTACCTGCTGTTTTTTGCGGTCGTAACCGTCGGCGCGGTCGCGGGGCGGTCGCTGGGGTTTCTGTACCGGAAGCGTATCGAGCGGAAGGTAGAGGCGACCGAGACCGAGATCGACGACATCATCGCTCGCTCGCTGGGCGGGCCGGTGGCGCTGCTCGGCGTGGTGCTCGCTGCACTGGTCGGTCGGCGGGTGCTCACGCCGACGGAGCCGCTCTCGGGGGTGCTGAACGCATCGATCGAGATTCCCGTTATTGTCGCCGTCGCCTGGATGGCGGTGCGACTGACCGACGGCCTCGTCAGCGCCTACGTGATGGAGTACGCCGAGACCACCGATTCCAAACTCGACGACGAACTGGTACCGATCGTCAGCCGGATCACCAACATCGCCATCGTCACGATCGCCGGCGTGGTGATGCTCGACTCCTTTGGGTACGACGTGACCGCCGTGATAGCGTCGCTGGGTATCGGTGGGGTCGCGATCGCCTTTGCCTCCCGTAAGACGATGGCCGACATCTTCGGCGGGACGCACATTCTCGCCACGAAGCCGTTTCTCGTCGACGACCTCGTGGAGATCGGCGACACGACGGGCACCGTCGAGGAGATCGGCCTTCGCACCACCCGGATCAGGGACTTCGACGGCCGACTGGTGACGCTGCCGAACTCGACCATCGCGAGCGCACGGGTCAAAAACGTCACCAGCGAGCCGACCAGACGGATCAAGACCTACATCGGACTGGCGTACGACACCTCGGCGGCGGATGTCGAGGGGGCACTCGACCTGGCAGCGGAGACGACCGCCGCCGTCGACGGCGTCGACCCCGAGCAGACGAGGGCGCTGTTCTGGGACTACACCGACCACGGGGTCGAGATCAGGCTGGACTACCACATCGACGCCCGCGAGCGGTGGATGGCGGTGAAAGACGAGGTCAACCGGGCGGTCAGGGCCGCCTTCGAGGAGGAAGGCTTCGAGATGGCCGTGCCACAGAGCCAGGTCCGCGTGTCCGACGACGACGACCTCCGCCCGCCCGCCGAACCCAGCGAGTAGTCCCCGGCCGCCGCCTTCCGGTCACGTGCTCACCAGTGCGTCAGCGGTAAGCCCGCGGGTCACGTACCGCTCGCTGGCCGATGACGAGGGCACTCACCCGACCCGGACTCGGCACCCGGGGACGACGAGCCCTATGAGTGCCGAGGCCAGTTTTCTATCCATACGTTTACTCCGAAAAGTGAACGCACG
>CAZQHW010000079.1:0-11663 GCA_964593395.1 uncultured Halobacteriales archaeon | reverse complement strand
AACCCGCGATCGAGAGGTTAGGAACCTCTCGCCCTGTCCACTAGGCCACACGCCCCAGAAGCGAGTGGGCGCGCCCGAAACTTCAGTCAGTCGGAGTCGGTCGCCGGCTCCGTGTCGACCGCACTGTCGGCCGTCGGATCGCGAATCTCGTCCAGTTCGTTCTCCAACTCCGCGCGACCCTTCTGGAACTCGCCGATCGCCTCACCACTCGCCCGAGCCAGTTTCGGAAGCTTGCTGGCACCGAACAGCAACACCGCGAGCGCCAGCACGATGAGCAGTTCGGGACCGCCGGGGATCCCCCCGACGAACAGTACGTTGAACATTACACACCCACCCAACCCGCCTGTGCTTATAATCTTTTCCCAATCCGACACCCTAAACGAAATTCAATTCGGGTCGAAACTATGGTATTTTAACTCCGGTGCGGTAGGGAACGGGTCGCTCCCGGGTGACAGCCCCCGATTACGTAACGATCGTGTATCGCTCGCGTACACACGACGAGTGATGGACACGACTGCAACAGGGAGGACGTGTGACTGATGAGCGTGCCGAGACGCCGCCGTCGTCGCCCCGGTGACCGACGGCGAGAGACGGGTGACTCCTGCGGCGTGCGCGACGACTTCGGGAGGACTGGACCCTGACGCGGTGATCGAGGCGGCGGACGTGGGCGGTGCCGAGGCGGCCGGGTAAAATGGGTGGGCAGGCTTTTGCCCGACTGGGCCCACATTGTTGCATGAGCAACAGAGAGGAGCCGCCGCGGCCCGACGCCCCCGACCGCTACCTCCGGGCCAGCGGCGACGGCCGGGTGTACGATCCGACCGACGACCACGCCTTTCCCGACGAGCGACTGAACGACCTCCTGGGGGTGATCCGTGACGACCCCGAGATAAACGCCTACCTCCGCGCACAGAACGTCAACCCAGTCACGCGCAAGCGGTACAACGACCACGGCGAGGAACACATCTCCATCGTCCGTAACCGGGCGCTGTGCCTGTACGGTCTGCTCAAGCGCGGCGGCGTCGCGTTCAATGGCGCCGCCGAACAGGGTCTTGCGGAGGCCGACGAACCGGTGATCGTCGCGCTGGCCGCCACGCTGCACGACATCGGCCACGTCGTCCACCGGGACCGCCACGTCTACTACTCTATCCCGCTGGCGGCGGACCTCATCGACCGAGTGCTCGCCGAGTGGGGTCCCTACGGCGCCGAGGAACGGGTCCGGTTGAAGGGAGAGGTGCTGCACGCCATCCTCTGTCACCACACCGCCGAACAGCCACTGACGACCGAGGCAGGCGTCGTCCGGGTCGCCGACGCCCTGGACATGGAGCGGGGCCGCTCGCGGATGCCCTACGAACAGGGCGGCCGCGGCATCGACACCGTCTCCAGTCGCGCCATCCGCACCGTCTCACTCCGGCCCGGCGACGGCGTGCCCGTTCTCGTCGAGATCGAGATGGTCAACGCCGCCGGCGTCTACCAGGTCGACGAACTGCTGAAACACAAACTCCACCAGTCCCGGTTGGAGGACCACGTTCGCATCGTCGCAGTCAACGTCGACGCCGAGGACGAGGACCAACTGCTCGAACGCATCGAACTGTGACCGCACTCGACCTCCGGCCCGCGGGCGACCGTCTCGACGCCGTCGAGCGCCTCCTCGCGAGCGAGAACCTGCCGACCGACGACGTGCGCGAGAAGCCAGACTGCTTCCACCTCGCCCGTCGTGACGGGAGACCGGTCGGCGTCGGGGGCCTGGAGGTCCTCGGGACCGACGCACTCCTCCGGTCAGTCGTCGTCTCGGAGCACGCCCGCGGCGAGGGCGTCGGCACCGCCGTCTGTGACGCCCTGGCGACACGGGCGGCGGACCGGGGCGTCGAGCGACTGTACCTGCTCACGACCTCCGCGGAGGGGTTCTTTACCGACCGGGGGTACGAACAGGTGGACCGTACTGCCGTTCCCGAGCGGGTCCGGGAGACGACCCAGTTCGCCTCGCTGTGTCCCGCGACCGCGACCGCGATGTGCCGGACCCTTTGATTTCTACGCGAAGACGGCAACAACCGCCGGAGAACGGCACGAGAGGCGTCGTCGATTCCGATCCCTTTAGTCCCACGAGGACTATTTCGATACGTAACAGTGGGGCGGAGTTCGGTCGGACTGCTGCGGAACAAGGAGTTCCTCGCGCTGGCGGGGACGGCGTTCGCCCGCAGCCAGGCGTACTCGACGATTCTCATCGCGTTGGCGCTGTACGCGGACCTGTTCCAGACGACGGGCACCGTCGAGGGGCTGTTCGGCACCGCCTTCGCCGTCGCCCAGTTGGTGATCGTACTCCCGCTCGGGCGACTGGTCGACATCGGGAACGCAAAGCGGTACCTGCTCGCCGGGCTCGTGCTCAACATCGTCGTCTTCGTCGGCTTCGCGCTGGTCGGCAGCGTTACCGACGTGCTGATAGTGCGGGTGATCCAGGGCGTCGGGGCGTCACTGCTGTGGCTCACCGGGTCGGCGGTCGTCGGCGAGATAAGCCCCGACGACTCCCGGGGGCTGTGGCTCGGGAGCTACAACCAGGTGGGCGCGGTGTCTAGTCTGGCGGGTGACGTGTTCGGCGGGCTCTTGCTGTACCTGTACGGCTTCCAGGTGACGTACGCGGTGTTGATCGCCGTCACGGCGGCGGCGACGGTGATGGTGTTTCTGTACCTCCGTGACGACCCCGGCGGGCACGCCGATCCCGAGGAGTCCGCGGGCGTAGAGACGCTGCGGGACCTGCTCGGACGCACCGCGATCCGGGCACTCGTCGTCTTCAGGCTCGCCTTCTCCGTCGGCAAGATGGCCGTGATCATCTTTCTGCCCATCTACGCCCGCACGGAGTTCGGCATCAATCCGCTCGCGATCGGCGGTATCCTGGCCGGCGGCAAGTTGACGAAGTCGCTCACCCAGGGGTACGTCGGTGACCTCACCGACACCCACGGACGGTTCCCGTTTATTCTCGGGGGCGCGGCGCTGTACGCCGTCGGCACCGCGCTGATCCCGCTGGCGGAGTTCGCCGGACTGGTGTTCCCGTCGGTGACCGTCGCCGTCTTCGGGGCGAGCGAGGTGTTACCACCCGCCTTTTTCGCGCTGTTCAGCGCCTACGCGGTGCTCGGGGTGGCTGACTCGCTGCGACTGCCCGCGAGCATGGCGCTGTTCGTCGAGGAGGGCGAGCACTTCGACGCCGTCGCCGGCGCCATGTCGTTGCGCTCTATCGCCTGGAAGGTCGGCCAGGTGTCCGGTCCCGTGGCCGTTGGCGCCATCTGGGACGCCACCAGCGTGTTCGGCGCCTTCTGGACCGCCGCCGGCTTCCTGCTGGTCGCCGCCGGGATCTTCGCCGTCCTGTTCGAGGTCGAGTCGGCACCCGCCACCCCGACACCCACTCCAGGGGACTGACCCCGGGCCAGCGGCGTGTGGCCCGGGAGGTCGGGGGTCGCCGGGGCCAGATCGCAACCGGTTTTTCTCGAGTCACGCTGTCGTCGGTATGGTCGACTGGACGATCACCGCGTTGGCGACACTCACCGGCGTGGTGACCGGCGGGGTGTTCAAGTTCCTCGAGATCCCCATCCCCGCGCCGCCGGAACTCCCTGGGCTGATGGGTATCGTGGGTATCTACGCCGGCTTCAAACTGGTCGAACACCTGGGTGTCTCCGTCGACGTGCTCGAGGCGCTCGGCGTCGGGTAAGTCAGTCGTGGCGAAACGCCCGTTGACCGGTCATCGCCATCGTCAGGCCGAGATCGTCGGCCGCCTCGGTCACGTCGTCGTCGTTCACCGACCCGCCGGGCTGGACGACCGCCTCGATCCCGGCCTCGGCCGCCCGCTCGATCCCGTCGGGGAACGGAAAGAAGGCGTCCGAGGCGAGTACGGTCCCCTCGGCGGACTTGTTCTCGGCGTGTTCGGTGGCCTTCATCGCGGCGATCCGGACGGCGTCGACCCGTGACATCTGCCCGGCACCGACCCCGACGGTCTCCGTGTCCGTCGCGAGAACGATCGCGTTCGACTTGACGTGTTTGACCACCTGCCAGGCGAACAGCATCGTCTCCACCTGGCCGTCCGTGGGCTCGCGCTCGGTGACGACCTCCAGGTCGTCGGGCGCGAGACGCTGGTCGTCCCGCTCCTGCAACAGGCGCCCGCCGGTGATCGGTCGCTCGACGACGGCGGGCGGGCGCTCGGCCGGCGACAGCACCTCGCCGACCGACAGCACCCGCAGGGAGTCCTCCGCGCGGAGCACGGCGAGCGCCGCGTCGGTGTACTCCGGGGCGACGACGACCTCCTTGAACGACTCCGTCACCGCCGCCGCCGTGGCCTCGTCACAGGGACGGTTCAGGGCGACGATCCCGCCGTAGGCGCTCATCGGGTCCGTCGACAGCGCCCGGTCGTACGCCTCGGCGACCGTGTCGGCCGTCGCACACCCCGCCGGGTTCGTGTGCTTGATCACGGCGGCGGCGGGACGGTCGAAGTCCCGCACGAGCGACAGCGCGGCGTCGGCGTCGTTGTAGTTGTTGTACGAGAGGGCACGGGCACCCTCGTTCAGTTGGTCGGCGTCGACCACCGACGCCGCCCGACCGTGGCGGGCGTAGACGGCGGCGTCCTGATGGGGGTTCTCCCCGTACCGCAGGTCGCGCTCGTGGTCGGCGGTGCCCAGCCACCGCGCGGGCAACGACCCGCCCACGTCGCCCTGGATCGTCCCCTGGAGAGGGTTCGCCCGCCCCTCGACGACGGCACTCACAGCGCGGGCGAACGCGATCCCGCCGGCACGGTCGAGTCGGCCAGCCAGCGAGACGCGGTCGTCGTCGGCGTAGACGAGCACCGGCTCCTGGGTGAGTACGGGCGGCGCCGCGTCGGGCGGACCGACCGTCTCGGGCACGGGCCGGACCGTCGCTCCGGTCACCTTGTAGCCGCTCTCGATCACGTCGGCGGGGTCGTCGTCGACCGTGCCTGGACGCAGCGACCGCTCGACGGTCAGCGCTAGCGGTCCCTCCGGGGGGTACGACCCCTGGTAACGGTCCACCAGCACCAGGTCGAGATCGTCGAGACCGTCGAGGGCCTGTGCGACCCCGTCGACATCGTCGACCACGGCCACGTCGACGCCCCGGCCGCGCGCCGTCTGGGCCGCCGGCGTCGCCTCGTCCGTGACGACAACCCTCGCGAGGTCGGCCCCCGAGCGGTCGACCGCCTCGAACAGTGCCTCACCCCCCTGGCCGGCGAGTCCTGCCAATCGCATGTGCCCACGACGTCGGCGACCGGACTAACCTTTGTGGTGCGTCCCGCGACCCGTGTCGCGTAGGCCGGGCAGACGACGACAGGCATATTGCAGGCCCGCCCGACGCCCCGCCTGTGCCAGAGCCCCTCCGTGCGGTGTCGCCGCTCGACGGTCGGTACGCCGACCGTCTCGACCCGCTCCGGGAGTACGCGAGCGAACACGCCCTGATCCGGGCCCGGGTCCGCGTCGAGGTGGCGTACCTGATCACCCTCGCCGACGTCGACGCCGTCGAGTTGTCGCTCGACGCCGACGAACGGGCCGCCGTGCGGGCCGTCGTCGACGAGTTCGACGCTGACGACGCCCGCCTCGTCAAGCAAATCGAGACCGAGGGGTACGCCGGGCGCCCGGCGACCAACCACGACGTCAAGGCCGTCGAGTACTTTCTGCGCGAGAAGACCACCGTTCCCCCGCAGTGGATCCACTTCGGACTCACAAGCGAGGACGTCACCAACCTCGCCTACCGCCTGCTCGTCCGGGGTGCCGTCCGTGACGTGCTCGTGCCCGAACTGCGGGCGGTGCGTGACGAACTCGGCGCCCTCGCGCGGGAGCACCGGTCGACGCCGATGCTCGCCCGCACGCACGGCCAACCGGCGACCCCCACCACGTTCGGCAAGGAGATGGCCGTCTACGCGGCCCGCCTCGGGCGGGGGATCACCCGCGTCGAGCGGGCGGTCGAGGACCTGGCGGGCAAGTTCGGCGGCGCCACCGGCACGCTCGCCGCCCACCACGCCGCTTACCCCGACGTGGACTGGCGCAGGGTCGCCCGCGAGTTCGTCGCCGACCTCGACCTGCGGTACGAACCGCTGACCACGCAGGTGAATCCCTCGGACGACCTCGCCGCCCTGTTCGACGCCCTCGACGGCGTCAACGGGGTGCTCACCGACCTCGACCGTGACGCCTGGCTGTACGTCTCGAAGGGGTACCTGCGCCAGGCGGCCGCCGACGGCGAGACCGGTTCCTCGACGATGCCACACAAGGTCAACCCGATCGACTTCGAGAACAGCGAGGGCAACCTCGCCGTCGCCGCCGCCCATCTCGACCTCCTGGCCGACCGCCTGCCCACCTCGCGACTCCAGCGTGACCTCTCGGACTCGACGGTCAAGCGGACCATCGGCGTCGCCCTGGGCCACGCCTACCTTGGCTACCGGAAGGCCAACTCGGGACTCGAGAGCGTGGCCCCCGACGCCGAGGCGATGCACGAGGACCTCCGCGCCAACCCCGAGGTGCTCACCGAGGCGGTCCAGACTGTCCTCCGGCGCGAGGGCCACGCCGACGCCTACGAGCGTGTAAAGGAGGTCAGTCGCGGTCGCCGGCTCTCGCTCGCGGCACTGCGGGAGGCGATCGACGACCTCGACGTGGACCCCGCGGTCCGGGAGGAACTGCGTGCGCTCACCCCGGAGGGGTACACCGGCCTGGCGAGCGAGATGGTCGACGACCTCGACGGGGGGTGAGCGGCGAGCGGTGTACGAACACATAAGCGCGGGGGGACCGCACGCCCGGGTATGGTCGAGATCCACCCCAACCAGCGGGTGGCGGTGCTGGCGGACGCCCAGAACCTCTATCACACCGCACAGAGCGTGTACAGTCGCAACATCGACTACTCCTCGCTGTTGGAGAAGGCGGTCCAGGAGCGCGAACTCACCCGCGCGATCGCCTACGTCATCCGGGCCAACGCCGACGACGAGGAGTCCTTTTTCGAGGCGCTGGTCGACATCGGCTTCGAGACGAAAATAAAGGCGATCCGCACGTTCGCGGACGGCTCACAGAAGGCCGACTGGGACATCGGCATGAGCCTCGACGCCATCACGCTCGCGCCCCACGTCGACACGATCGTGTTGTGCACGGGCGACGGCGACTTCTCGCGGCTCTGCTCGCACCTGCGCCACGACGGGGTGCGAGTGGAGGTGATCGGCTTCGAGGAGTCAACCGCCGACCAACTCGTCGATGCGGCGGACTCCTTTGTCGACATGAGCGAGCGCGAGGAGGTGTTCCTGCTGTGATCAGACGCCAACGAGACCGTAGGACAGGCTGACGACGACGCTGACCAGCAAGAAAAGCACGCCGAGTCCGACTTTCGTCACGTCCATTCGTTACTGTCTCTAGTCGAGAGTCGTACATAGTCCTTTCCGATCGGGCTGGAGTGTGTGAATCACCCGCAGACGTTCTCGGGGACGGCACACTTAATCCGGCCGCGCCGCCAGCGCAGTCCATGGACGACGAGGGTGGCGCAACGTCGGCGGGCGGGAACGCCGAGAGGCTGTCGTCGCTGCGGTCAGTGGCGGACTACCAGTTCGGGGCCGGTGCCGGCCGCGCGCTGTTCCCGCCCGCGGAGTCGCTCACGGTGCGCACCAGCGCCTCGGGCCGGCCGCGGCAGGTGCTCGCGGACGGTGACCAGAGGCGAGTGGTGTCGTACGGCACCGACGGGTTGCTCACACTGGGCGTGGCCGGGGGGCGACGGCTCGCTGGGGCCGACCTAGCGCCGCGGGTCGTGGTCGGCGACGAGAGCGAGCCCTACGTCCGGGAGGGGCGCAACGCCTTTGCGAAGTTCGTCCACGCGGTCGGTGACGGAGTACGCCCGGGCGACGAGGCGGTGGTCGTGGTCGAGAACCGTGTGGTCGGGGTGGGGCGTGCGGTGCTGTGGCCCGCGGCGATGCGAGCGTTCGACGTCGGCGTGGCCGTCGAGGTCCGTCACGGCGCCGGCAAGCGGTAGGTGACGACTGCCTGACCGGCCCGTTCGTCAGTCTTTTGCCCGCGGGTCGGGAGTATACCGGTATGTTCGGAGGAGGCGGCGGCGGCCTGAACCCCCGCAAGATGAAGCAGATGATGGAGCAGATGGGCATCGACGTCGAGGAACTCGACGCGAGCGAGGTCGTTATAAAGACCGACGAGGGCGAGTTGGTGTTCGACGATCCGGACGTGACGTTGATGGACGCCCGCGGTCAAGAGACCTACCAGATCGTCGGGGACGCGGTCGAGCGTGCCCCGAGCGCCGTCGAGGGAGACACGGCGGACGCAGACGGCGAAGACGACACGGGCAGTGCGGGTGGTGCGAGCGAGATTCCCGACGCCGACGTCGAGATCGTCGCCATGCGAGCGAGCGTCGACGAGGCGACCGCCCGCGAGGCGCTCGAGGCCGTCGACGGCGACCTCGCCGCTGCCGTCGACCGCCTGGAGTAGCGTGAACGACGACCCCGGGGCTGACGACCGGTCGGCGGACACTCCCGAGGACGAGACGACCGCACGGGCGTACCTGTTGGTCGCCCTCGACCACGACCGGGAGTACCTCCGGCGTCCGGGCGACCGCTTGGAGACGGACCTGGGCGTCCTGGAGGTGCCGGGAGACGTGACGGCAGGCGACCGACTGGAGACACACCTCGGGGAGCCGTTTGCCGTGCGGGCGCTGCGGGGACCGGACCTGTTCGACCATCTGGAGCGAACGGGCGCACCGATGATGCCCCGGGACATCGGGCTCGTGCTCGGGTTGACCGGTGCCGGCGCCGGTGACCGCGCCCTCGACGCCGGCACGGGCACCGGCGTACTGGCGGTGTACCTCGGCAACGTCGGTGTCGACCTCGTGACGTACGAACGCGACCCGGAGTTCGCCGCCGTCGCCCGCGAGAACGTCGCCCGGGCCGGCGTCGGCGACCGCGTCGAGGTCCGCGAGGGAGACCTGCTCGACCACGTCGCCGACCTCGACACGTTCGACCTGTTGACACTCGACACGGAGGACGCCGCCGCCGTTCTGGAGCGGGCGCCGTCACTGCTCGCCGACGGTGGGTTCGCGGTGGCGTACTGCCCCTTTGTCGAGCGAGCACGCGAGGTCGAGACCGCCGCCCGCGGGGCCGGGTTACGTGTCGAGACCCGCGAGACGATCCAGCGCGAGATGGACTTCGACGAGCGCGGCTCCCGGCCGTCGACCGCCGGAGTGGGACACACGGGCTACCTGGTGGTCGCCCGGCAGTTCGAGACCTGACCCGTACCGTACCGCTGCCCGATCGAACACGTAAAGACAGTCGCTCTCGTAAGCAATGGCGCATGAGTACTGACGACGTCGAGTCCGAGATCGCGGAGCGCGTCGACGAGACAAAGACCTGGCCGGAACTGGCCATCGGCCTGTACGACAGGCTCACCGGCCGTGGTGCGGAGATCGAGTACGAGTTCGAGGAGATGCAGGTGCAGGTGCCCTCGAAGGTCGGGGAGGACGCCGAACACGCCCACTGGCAGGTTGACGGCACCGTCCGCATCACCACTCGCGAGCACGAGGACTGACGTGTCCGGGGACGGCACGAGCGGGGGGCCCGCCCCGCTGCGCGTGGACGCCGACCTCACCGTCGAGGTGACGCCGAGCGGCCCGCTCGACGCCCTCGCGGGCGAGACGCCTGACTCGGTGGAGGTCTGGAGCGACGACCAGACTGTCACCGTCGACTGTCCGTCGTTCCGGGCGGCCCGCTCGCTGCTGTCGGGGCTCGACGCGCTGCCGGTCGCTCCCGACCGGATCGACGACGGACTCGACGCCGCCGGACTCGGGGTGCGGGTGCGGGTCCGACGGGCGACCGTCGCCACGCTCGGGCCCGGCGTGACCCCGCGGTACCGCCGTCTCGCGGGTCTGGTCGGCGCGCCCGAGGCGTCGGTCAGTCTGCGAGGGACGCTGCTCGGTGCGCTCCGGCGACTGTTGTAGGCCGCGCGGTCAGTGGTCGTCCTCGCGCCACTTGTGTTCGCAGTCGGTGCAGACAAAAAAGCGGGTCTCGCTCTCGTCGGCGGCGCGAATCTGCTGCATGTACCAGTAGGCGGTGTCGTTCTCACAGTCCGGACAACGCGCGTCGGTGGTGGGCAGGCCCCGGTTCTCCGCGTCGGTCACGTCGATGATCTCCGAGGCCTCCTGGCCCTCGGTGACGACGAAACTCGCGTCGGGGTCTTTTGGCTGCCTGTTGTCGCAGCTCTGGCACACCCACAACTCGCCGCTCTCGTCGGTCTGCATCATCGAGCCGCACTCATCGCAGAACTCCATGCCCGCCGGTGACACCCGCCCGAATTAAGCCTTGCGTGGTCCGGGCCAGCGGATGGAAACTCTGATACACTAAGATCGTCTCCTCACGCACGGTGTTTGGAGTCGACCGACGAGTGCTGGTGCTCGCGCTGGCGCGAATGGTCGACGCCGTCGCGAACTCGTTTCTGATCGTCGTCCTGCCGCTGTACCTCGGCGCGACCGGGCCCGTCGACGTCACCCCGCTGACCGGCGGTCGAGTGCCTGTCGTGGGGATCCCGGTCACGGCCGAGTTGCTGATCGGCGTGGTGCTCTCGCTGTTTGGCTTCGTCAGCAGTTTCTCCCAGCCGTTCACCGGCCGGCTCTCCGACCGTACGGGTCGCCGGCGGGTGTACATTCTCGCCGGACTGGCGATTCTCGCGGTCTCCAGCGCAGCGTACTCGCTCGTCGAGGAGTATTGGGCAGTGCTTCTGATCCGCGCGGTCCAGGGGTTCGGCGGGGCGCTCGTGATACCGGCGACGGTGGCGCTCGTGAGCGAACTCGGCACCGCGGAGAGTCGCGGCGGCAACTTCGGCGTGTTCAACACCTTCCGGCTGGTGGGCTTTGGGTTCGGCCCGCTGGTCGCGGGGGCGGTCGTCGCCGCCGGCCCGTACGACCTGCCCGGCGTCGGCGAGCTGTCGGGGTTCGACGCGGCCTTCGGTGTCGCCGTCGTCGGCGCGGCGGTCAGTTTCGGGCTGGTCACCGCCTTTGTCCGGGACCCCGAGAAACTCACCGCGGGCGCGGCCGACGACATGACCTTCCGGATTCGGGACCCAGATGGTGGGCTGGACCCGGTGTTCGCCCTCGGCGTGGCGACGGTGCTGATGGCACTGGGACTGGCGCTGTTCGCGACGCTTGCAAACGTCGTCAACGAGCGCCTGGGCCAGGGCGGGTTCCTGTTCGGCGTGCAGTTCGCTGCCACCGTGATCGCGAACGTCGTGTTCCAGGTGCCGATCGGCCGCCTGAGTGACCGCTACGGTCGGCGACCGTTCATCGTCGTCGGGTTCATTATAATCGTGCCGAGTACGCTCGCCCAGGGGCTGATAACCGGGGCGCCCGGGGCGCTTGACTCCCTGTTGATGATACTGGCGCGGTTCCTCCAGGGGTTCGGCGTGGCGCTGGTGTTCGCCCCGTCGCTCGCGCTCGCCGGTGACCTCGCCAACGAGGGCGAGTCCGGCTCGACGCTGTCGGTGCTCACCACCGGCTTCGGGTTCGGCACCGCCGTGGGACCGCTGTTGTCGGGACTGCTCGTCGGCTTTGGCTTCGTCGTCCCGTTCGCCGTCGCCGCCGGACTCGGCGTCGTCGGTCTCGGCCTCGTGTACACGCAGGTCGAGGAGACCCTGGAAACCGCCACGGCGCCGGCG
>CAZQHW010000078.1:0-11793 GCA_964593395.1 uncultured Halobacteriales archaeon | reverse complement strand
CCGTCTGTCCGTACAAACCTCCTCAGCATATGGACAAAGCAGACATTTGCTACTATACTGATAAGAGAATCAATGACGGGACACTTCCGAACACGATTATCGAACTGAAATACAAGAGCCGTGGGACCACTCCGGCTGGTAAGAGCGCGGCAGTTCAGATGAAGCGATACGCCGAGTGGATCGACAACCGGCTCGGTGAACGAGCAGAGAAAGTTGCCCTGTATATCTTCTCACCGCCCGGCTTCACCAGCACCTTCGACGACTACATTCCGAACCTGTACCTGGACTGGATCCACAAAATCGAGACGGCAACAGATTCGACCCAGACGACCCTCTGAACGGATCAGAAGTCGGTTATTGTCTGCTGGCCTGCTTCTCGCCGCTCGTCAGGCGGAACGTTCGTCACGATCACTTCATCCACCGCACCTCGATTGTCTGCGTCACTGTTGATCGCCCGAGTCGCACCCTCCCGCTCGACAAGGAAACCTGCCTCGTCGTACATCTCGAACATCACACCGCTGTTGCTGAGGATAACGTTCACACCTCGGTCGTCAAGTTCCTCAACCGTGTCAAGCAGGCGCTCTTGATCCTCTTTCCCGAACCCCTCGGCACTGTAATCCGTGAAGTTCGCCGTCGGACTCATTGGCTCATAGGGGGGATCGAAGTAGACCAAATCATCCTCCGACGCGGCTTCAAGAATGTATTGGAAGTCGCGGTTCGAGATTTCCACCGCTTCGAGAACACGGCTGGCCGCCCGGATCCGGTCAGCCTGTACCCAGTCAGGATTTTCGTACCGTCCGATAGGGACGTTAAATTCGCCACTACTGTTCTCCCGATAGAGTCCATTGAACCCCGTCCGGTTCAGGTACAAAAGAAGCGCTGCTTCCTCGAGTTCGTCAAACTCCTCGTCTCGGGGGCGGCGGTTGAACAGCTCTCGTTGCTGGTAGTAGTAGTTCTTGGCGTCACAGTGTTCACGATCCGGGTCTGGATCAGACTCCGGATCCTCGTACGACCGCAGTAGTTCGATGAGGTCCTCCGGACTGTCTCGGACCTGTCTGTAGAAATTGACCAGCCGGGGGTTAGTGTCGTTTATACTCCCATTGTCCGGTTCTAAATCGAAAAAGAGAGCACCTCCTCCGAACATCGGTTCGTGAAAGGCGTCGTAGTCTTCGGGGAAGCGCGTGTATATTTCGTCCAACAACTGGCGCTTCCCTCCTGCCCACTTCAGAACCGGCTTAGCCATTCTGTCTGAGAGTATATTTGCAGGTACCGTTTACTTCTTCTGTTCAGTACCATCCTGACAAGATTCCCAGTACCGCTCTCATCAGGGACGAGTCCAGCTTTTTTGAGTTGAAAGCGGTATACCGTCGTCTGGTCAATCCTTATCAGGTGTGGGAGAAGTGGGCCGGCACGAATTTGAATCGTGGTTACGGCCACCCGAAGGCCGAAGGATACCAAGCTACCCCACCGGCCCAAGCGTCTGTACTTCTGCCGGGTTCGGTCAAAAACGTTCCGAAGCGGCGGCGGTCACACGCTGCGGTATCCCGCCGTGTCCAGAAAGTGGTGGGCGACGACGATTGCCTGGTCCGCATGCAGCGGCACGGGCCCGAGACGCAGGCGCCGGTCCGCCGTCTCCGACAACAGCGTCCGCTCGTCGTCCGTGAAGTCGTCGTGGTCCGAGAGAACAAAGCCCACGTCCAGGTCCACGTTCGAGTCCGCGTCGGTCGCCGCTTTCTCCGGCCCCGCCTCTGTGGCATCGAAGAGGCCCCAGTCCGTGACCGGCGTGCCGTCCTCGTGGAGCGTGACGAGCGTGGTGCGGTCGGCGACCGCCTCGACGGTGCCGGCGACGCCGCGGCGTCGTAGTTCGATGCCGGGATGCACCTCGACTGGCATCGCGCCGACTGCCTTCTCTCGGTCCTCGAGGGCGCCACGGACGAGGGCGGCGGTCGAGCGCTCGTCCGGGTTCAGTCGCCGCACGCTGTCACCGTCGAAGCGCACCGTGAACTCGTCGGCGAGTACGAGGTGGACCCGGGTGTCGCTGCGGACACCGTGTGACCGCAGGAGAGCGCCGGTCACGCAGCGACACAGCACGTCCAGGCGGCCGGCGCCTGGAAGACCGTCCAGGGCGAACTCGGGGACGACGGGGGCGTCGTGGCCGACGACGACGAACTCGCGCATGTCGAGCGTCCGACGGCGCGGACGTTGAATCTGTCGTCACCGGGTCACGCTTAAGAGCGTCGGCGGCGAGTTCCGACCGATGACCGAAATCGACCTCTCGCGAGAGCAGTACGCGTACGTCGAGGCACTCCGGGACGAACTCGCCGAGGAGGTCACCTACGGCACCGTCCGCCTGGAGGATGCCGTCCAGTACCTCATCGACCACCACCGTGAGGACGGCGACCTCGATGTCGAGGTCGACGCCGACCTCGACGTGGACCCCGAGGACGCGGCCGCCGACGGGGGACAGTCCGTGACCGCCGCGGCAGGTGCCGACACCGACACTGACGCCGACACCGACGACGAGGGCGACGGGGCTGCCGGTCCGCTCGGGTCCAGTAGCGACAAAGTCTCGGAGATGATGAGCCTGCTCGACGACCACGAGAACGTCTGGCGGGAGGCCGACAGCGGTTACGAGGTCGACCTGCCCGACGGCGACACCGAACAGGTCCAGACAAAGGACGACGTCCGGGCACTGTTGTTCCAGCACCACCGCTGAGAGACGCCGCGCGGTGCTGGCGCCGGAGCGTCACGAGACCCTCCGACCCGACGCGAGACGGCGATCCGACGGACTGAGGTGCCCGTAGCCACAACAGACGGTAATGACCGCCGTCGTCGAGATCCGCTGTCCGGACTGCGGTGACCGCGACGCGGTACGCAAGGTCGGGGTGGGTCGTTACCGCTGTGGGGGCTGCGGCCGGGAGTTCCAGGCCGCGGACCTCACCGACCGTCTCGACTGACGGGTGGATTGATACCCGTCGAGGGCGAGGTGAGAGACGATGCCCGAGGTGCGCGTGCTCTCGGACGACGACGTCGCCGCGGTACTCGACGTAGAGGCGCTGTTGCCGGTCGTGGCCGACGCCCTGCGGGCCCAGCGCGACGGGCGTGTCGAGCGTCCCGAGCGCCCGCACTTTCCGGTTGGACGGGGTGAGGCCGGCGGAGACGGTGACGGGACAACCGACCCCGCCGGGACCGCCCTGACCATGCCGGCGTCCGTCCACGGCGCCGACCACTACGCGACGAAACTCGTCAGCGTCCACGAGAACAACGACGAGCGCGACCTGGAGACGGTGCAGGCACAGATCGCGGTAACGGAGGCCCGGACGGGCCGCCCGGCGGCGTACCTGGCCGGCACCCGGGTGACGAACGCCCGCACTGGTTGCGTGGGCGGGTGTTGCGTCGAGCGACTGCCGACACCGGTCGAGGTGGGAGTGATCGGCGCCGGTCGCCAGGCCCGCTGGCAGGTCCGGGCGGTCGCCGCGGCGACCGACGTTCAGGAGGTCCGCGTTTACTCACCGAGTGGCTCCCGGCACGACTGTGTGGCCGACCTCCGCGACCGGGGGGTCGACGCCCGGGCGGTCGAGACGCCCCGGGCGGCGGTCGAGAACTGCGACGCGGTGGTCACGGCGACGACGGCGACCGACCCCGTGTTCCCTGGCGACGCTCTCGCCCCGGGGACGCTGGTGGTGGCCGTCGGTGCGTACACGCCGGCGACGCGGGAACTCGACGCCCGGACCGTCGAGCGAGCGCGGGGCCGGTTGTTCGCCGACGTCCCGGACGAGGCGGTCACGGTCGGCGACCTCGCGGCGCCAGGTGTCGACGTGGACGCCGTGGCACCGGTCGCGGACCTGTTCGACGGCGAGGGGTGGCCGCCCGACCCCGCGGCGGGTGGCGTGGACGACGCTGGCGGGGGGAGCGAGACGGATGACGTGACCGTCGTCAAGAGCGTCGGGTCGGCGGTGATGGACGCCGCGGCGGCCGAGCACCTGCTCGGTCGTGCTCGCTCGGCGGGCGTCGGGACCGTGGTCGAACTCTGAGCCGCGGCGGGGCCACGAAATATATGACGGCGGCGGCCGATCGGAGTGACGAGGATGAGCGTACGCCTCCGGGGGACCGGCGCGGCCGCCGCACGGTGGGGCGGTCGCCGCGTCGAGCCGCCGACGGTGGGGGGAGCGAGGATCGGGAGGTGGCGTCGGTGAGCGACGCCGAACCCGCGGTGTCCATCGAGGAGGTGGTCGCCAGGATGGGCGACGCCTTCTTTGCGCTGGACCGGGAGTGGCGGTTCACGTACCTCAACGACCGCGCGGAGGACATGCTTGAGCGTTCCCGTGACGAACTGCTTGGTCGGGTGTTCTGGGACGAGTTTCCCGAGACCGTCGAGACACAGTTCCCCCGGGGGTTCCACCGGGCGATGGAGACACAGGAGCCGGTGTCGTTCGAGTTCTACCACAAGCCCCTGAGGACCTACTACGAGGCGCGGGCGTACCCCTCCGGCAGCGGGCTCACCGTGTCGCTGCGGGACGTCACCGACCGCAAGGAGCGCGAGCGCGACTTACTGCGGTACCAGACGGTCGTCGAGCAAATAAACGACGGCGTCGTCGCCGTCGAGGCCGACGACCGGATCGGCTTCGTCAACAGTGCCCTGGCGACCGCCGTCGGCAGTGCCCCCGCGGACCTCGTCGGAGCCCACGTCGAGTGCCTGTTCGAGGCCGCCGCCGTCGGCGCCGACGACGCCGCGGAGATCGGCCACGCCCTGGACCAACTTCGCCGCGGCGATGCCGACGACCGCCGGTTCGAGGTGTCGTACACCCACCCGAGCGGCGCCGACCGGGTCGCCGAACTCCAGCTCGTGTTGCTGGACGAGGAGCGCGTCGCCGGCGTGGTCCGTGACGTGACCGACTCCCGGCGGTTCAGGCGCGTGGTCACCTCCCTGCACTCCGTGACACCGGAACTGCTTGAGGCCGACGGCCACCTGGAGGTCGCCTCGGTCGCCGTCCACGCGGCGGGCGAGGTGCTCGACCTGCGGGTGTCCGGCGTCTGGATGATCGACGACGAGCGCAACCGTCTCGACCCCGTCGCCGCCACCGCGGGTGCCCACGAGGAACTCGGCGGCCTACCGCACTTCCCGCGCGGCGAAGGGGTCGTCTGGCGGGCCTTTCGCGAGGGCGAACCGGCGATGTACGACGACGTTCGCGAGTGCGAGGGCCACGAGAACGCCCGCCTGTACAGCCAGATCGTCGTCCCGGTCGGCGACCACGGCGTGCTGATGGCCGGCGAGACGACGACCGACGCCTTTGACGAGACCGATCTCGAACTCGCGACGATCCTCGGAAAGAACACGGAGGCGGCGCTCGACCGCACCGAGCGCGACCAGCAGTTGCGTCGCTCGCGGGACAGTCTGGAGCGACAGACCGAGCGTCTGGAGGTCGTCGAGCGGGTGCTCGCGGACGCGGTCGACGAGGAACTCGCGACGGCCGTCGGTCGCGCCGAGGCGACCGACGCCGACGGTGTCCAAGGGCCGCTCGCCCGCGCCCGGCGACTCACGGGTGACGCCGTCGAACTCGCCCACGGTGACCTCACGGTACGGCCGCGTGCGCCGGTCGAGGCCGGCGAAATAGCCACGGCGGCCGCCGAGCGTGTCGAGGGCGTCACCGTCGCGGTCGAACAGGGCGGCTGGCTCCGGGCCGACCGCGAGCGCCTGTTACACCTGTTCGAGACGCTGTTCGTCGACGCCCGGCGCCGGTTCGTCGACGGCATCGGGTCAACGCCCGATGAGACGGACGAACCGGCAGCGAGCGACGGGGGCGGACCCGTCACTGTCCGCGTCGTCGCCGACGACCCCGGAGTTGTCAGGGTCCTCGACGACGCCCCCCAGATCCCGCCGGAGAAGCGCGAGACGGCGTTCGACCTCTCGGGTGCCGAGAGCGTCGAGGGCCGTGCCGGCCTGGGGTTGGCCGTCGCCGGGGAGATTGCCATCGCTCACGGGTGGACGCTGGAGGCCGAGGTCAAAGACGATCAGAACTGCTTCGAACTCGGGGAGATGACGACCCTGGAACTGTCGGAGTGATCAGGGCGACTCGATAGAGAGGTCCTGGCAGACCTGTTCGTAGGCGTCCTGGTCGACCAGTTCCGCGACGGTGTCGTCTATCTGCGCCCGGAGAACGGCGACGCGGTCCTCCAGACGGGCGTACTCCTCGCTGGCCCGCAGTTCGGCCTCGGTCTTCTGTGAGCGCAACAGCGCCTTCTTCGAGGCGAGTGCGAACAGCTCCTGGACCTGCTCGTCGTAGGTCGACCGCAACAGCAGTTGGTCGACGATGTCGAGCAGTTCGTCGCCCGAAACCGGCTTGACGAGGTAGTCGTCGAAGCCCATCTCGACGATGTCGAAGTCCGGTTCGACGGCGGTGACCATCGCGACGCGACTGTCGAGCGACCGCTCGCGGATGGTGTCGAGCACCTCGTCGCCAGAAAGCCCCGGCATCCGCCGGTCGAGGAGGACGATGTCCACGTCGGGGTCGATCTGTTCGAGGGCGGCCTCGCCGTCGTACGCCACGCGAACCGCGCAGTGCTCGTCGAGCCAGGCGGCATACAGGTCGGCGAGGTCGGGTTCGTCCTCGACGATGAGCACCGTCGGCGTCGAACCCTCGACCGACGACGACGGGGAAGGCGGAGACCCACTCACCCGCGGCCACCTCCTACGAGCACCATTACCGGACGAGTTTACCCCCAGACACATCAATATGACGACGATGACGCCCGCGAGCGGTCCAACACCGGTGGCCGGCGTCGGCCTCAGTCGTCTCCTCGCACGCTCCCGGCGTCGGGGTCGCCCTCCATCGCCCGGTCGATCGTCGCCCGGAGCGTGTCGAGCGCCGCCCGGTCGTACCGGAGCCGCTGGCCGCTTGTGTTCACGTCGAGCACCGCCTCGTCGGTCGTCTCGCCGAGACTGGTCACCGCCGTCTCGCCGACCGCCTCTCTGACCGCGTCGGGGTCGGTCGTTCCGACGACCGCCCGGCCGGGAGCCTCACAGAACAGCGCGCTCGCGGGATCTCCCCCGGGCAGCGTGGCCGTGACACCGGCGTCGCCAGCGGTGACGACCTCCGCGAGCGCCGTCGCCAACCCCCCCTGGCTCACGTCGTGGACGAACCGCGTCGAGGGCAGGTCGGCGACGCTCGCCAGGGCGTCGACTCTGGCTCCCGGATCGGCCGGCAGGTCGGGGAAGCGGTCCGACCCGCCACACTCCGCGAGGTACGTCGACCCGCCGAGGGCACCCCCGGGGTCGCCGACCAGTAGCAGGGTCACGTCCGGAACGGCGCCGATTCTCGGTGTCGCCCACCCGTCACGAGCCCCGAGCATGAACACGGTCGGCGTCGGCACGACCGGCCCGCTCTCGGAGTCGTTGTACAGGGAGACGTTCCCGCCGACAACGGGCACGTCAAGCGCCTCGCAGGCCGTCGCCAGTCCCTCGACGGCCGCAGCGAACCCGCCGTAGGTGTCGGGATTCTCGGGATTGCCGCCGTTGAGACAGTCGACCGCGGCCAGCGGACGCGCCCCGACGGCGGCGAGGTTCGTCGCGTTCTCGACGGCCACCGCCCGCGCTCCGTCGTGGGGTGCCGCCGTCGTCCAGTCCGGCGCCGCGCCGGTCGACAGCGCGAGACCGGTCCCATCGGTCACGCCGTCTGCGGTCTCCCGCACCGCGAGAACGGCGGCGTCTCCGCCGGGGCGGCCCGCCGTCCGGAGTCCGACCTCGTGGTCGTACTGGCGGTACACCCAGCGCTTGCTCGCCGTCGACGGGTTCGAGAGCACCGCCTCGAACGCCGTCTCGAGGTCCGGGTCCGGTCTGTCCACCGTCGGGTCGGGCGGGACACGTCGCTCGTGGTCGTCCAGCGGAGCGCCGTCGGCCAGAAAGGTCGCCGGCGCGTCAACGACCGTCTCGTCCTCGAACCGGCAGACGTACTGGCCGTCGTCGGTAACTCGACCGACGACCGAACAGCCCACGTCGAACCGGTCGGCGACCGACTGCACCCGCTTTACGTTCTCCGGACGGACCTCGTAGCACAGTCGCTCCTGGGACTCCGAGAGCAGTATCTCGACGGCGCTCATTCCCGGTTCGCGCTGGTGGACCGACGCGAGGTCGATCTCGGCGCCGAGAGCTCCCTTTGCGACCATCTCGCTGCTCGCGCCGCCCAGTCCCGCCGCCCCCAGGTCACGGGCGGCGACCACCAGGTCCTCGGCGAGCAGCGCCTCGTTGGCCTCGATCAGCAGTTTCTCCGTGTACGGGTCGCCCACCTGGACCGCCGGGCGGTCCTCCGTCTCGCTGTCCTCGTCGAGGTCCTCGCTGGCGAAGGCGGCGCCGCCGAGTCCGTCTCGGCCGGTGGCGTTGCCGACGAGCACCAGCCGGTTGCCAGGCTCGCGGGCCCGCGCCGTGACCAGTCGGTCGGCGGGCAACAGTCCCACACAGCCGACGTTCACCAGCGGGTTCCCCTCGTATGACTCGTGAGTGTCGACGCTGCCACCGACGGTCGGCACACCGATGGCGTTGCCGTAGTCGGCGATCCCCTCGACGATCCCCTCCAGTAGGTATCGGGAGCGCTCCCGGTCGAGCGGTCCAACGTGGAGAGCGTCGACCAGTGCCACGGGATACGCGCCCATCGAGAGCACGTCGCGGACGATCCCGCCGACGCCCGTCGCCGCCCCGTCGTATGGGTCCACGTACGACGGGTGGTTGTGACTCTCGACCCCGACCGCGAGGTAGGTGTCCCCGTCGTCGGGTGTCGGACCAGTGTCAGCGTCGTCGCCGCCGTCGTCCGCGATCGACAGGTCGTCGGGCGCCGGCACCGCCACCACACCGGCGTCGTCGCCTGGGCCGAGGACCACGCGCTCGCCGTCGCTGTCGAAGGCCGACAGCAGCGCCTGCGAGGAGCGGTACGCACAGTGCTCGCTCCAGAGGTTCTCGAACAGCGCCGCCTCCGCCCGTGTCGGCGCTCGTCCCAGTTCCCCCTCGATCCGCCGTCGGTCACCCTCGCGGAGGGTCATCGGGTGGTCCCACCCGGTCCCGGGACAAGTGTGTTTCCATGCCCGCCCCCGGTGAGAGCGACAGGACCCACCAGTTGGTCGCCGTCGCCCCGCCGCGACCGGCGCCCTTTTTTACGCTGGCCGTCAACCTAAGAGCGTGCTGTCGGTCGAGTTGCACTGCCACTCGGCGCTCTCCTACGACGGGCGTGACCCCGTCGACGCACTCTTAGCGCGCGCCGCCGAGGTCGGTCTCGACGCCGTCGCCGTCACCGACCACGACGAGATCGAGGCCAGTCTCGACGCCGTCGAGACGGCTCCCGAGTACGACCTCGTCGGCATCCCGGGGATGGAGGTGACCACTACCGCCGGTCACGTGCTCGCGCTCGGGGTTCGCGAGGCGGTCCCGGCGGGCCACTCGTTCGAGGACACGCTCGACCGCATCCACGCACTCGGGGGAACCGCCATCGTCCCCCACCCGTTCCACCGCTCGCGCAGCGGCGTGATGGCGAACATCACCCGCGACCAACTGGCCGCGGCCGACGCCATCGAGGTGTTCAACTCCCGCCTGCTGACCGGGCGGGGTAACCGCAAGGCCGAGCGGTTCGCTCGCGAGCGTGGCCTGCCGATGACCGCCGGGAGCGACGCCCACATCGCCGAGATGGTGGGACGGGCCGTCACCACCGTCGACGTCGGCGACGACGACCCCACGCCGGAGGCGATCCTCTCGGCGGTCCGAAACGGCCGGACGAGCGTCGAGGGACGACGCACGCCGTGGTACATCTCCTTCCGGCAGGCCGCCGGCGGGGCGAAGCGCCGGGTCCGGAACCGGATCGCCGGCTTTCTGCGATGAGTGACGAGCGACTCCGCGGTGCGTCGCCAACGGCGGTCCGCGAGGCGGTCGAGAGCGGGACACCGCTGTCGGGCCCGGGCGGCTTCGCGGGACTGGTCGACGGTCGACTCGTCCGCGACACGCTCGGCCGCGAACCGCTGTTTCTGGACCAGGAGTCGGACGGGTGGGCGTTCGACCCCTCTGCGCTCGCAGACCCCGTGACGCTCCCCGCCGGACACGCCCTGGACCGTGACGCGCTGACCGGCGTCGACCGTCTGGAGCGCGCTCGTGCGGTGCTCGCACTGCCCGACCCGGACCCCGTCGGGCGAGTCGAGACCGGGGTCGAGCGGGTCGCAGCGGCGCTGTCGGCCGTTGCCGAGGAGGTGCCGGAGAACTGTCCGGTGGCCTTCTCCGGTGGCGTCGACTCCGGCGTCGTGGCGGCGATGACCGACGGCCCCCTGTACGTCGTCGGGTTCCCCGGGAGTCACGACCGCGAGGCTGCCCGGGAGGCGGCGGCGGCGATAGACCGGGACCTCCGGGCCGTGGAACTGACCCACGAGCGTCTTCGCGAGGCGGTGCCACGGGTCGTCGAGGCGACCGGCCGAACGAACGCGATGGACGTGAGTATCGCCGTCCCGCTGTTGCTCGCCGCCGAGCGCGCCGCCGAGGACGGCCACGACCGCCTCGCCGTCGGCCAGGGCGCCGACGAACTGTTCGGCGGCTACGCAAAGGTGGCGAAGGCGCCGGAGGACCCACGGGTGGAGGCCGACACCGTCAGGGGTGCTACACGTGAGGTAGTGCAGTCGCTCCCGGACCAACTGGCCCGAGACGTGCCGCTTTTGCGGGCGGCAGGCGTCGAACCCGTCGCACCGTTTCTCGACGACAGGACGGTCCGGGCGGCACTGCACCTGCCCGGCGACGCCCTCGTGGACGACGACCGACGAAAGGTGGCGCTGCGGGGGGCTGCCCGGTCGTTCGTCTCAGAGTCGGTCGCCGAGCGGGACAAGAAGGCTGTCCAGTACGGCAGTTACGTCTCTCGGGAACTCGACCGCCTGGCGCGCCAGAACGGCTTCAAGCGCCGCATGGACGACCACGTCGACCAGTACGTCGAGTCTCTCCTCGAGTAGCGAACAGGCGGCGCTCCGTTTCGAGACCCGTGGCGTCTCCCTTTCGAGACCCGTGGCGTCTCGCTTGCGGGGCGGCGCGCCGCGCTCTCGCCTCGACCGACCCCGCGTCGCTCGTCAGGCCACGCGGCAGGGTGGTCGCGCTATCGCACTTCAACCACAGTCTCGGGCGGGACGGGCACGGGGCGACCCGGGTCAGCCATCGACGGTCTCGATTGCCTGGAGACCGATCTCGACGGTGTCGGGTTCGAGGTGGTCAGCCGCGTGCAGGTCCGAACGCGAGAACCAGCGCCAGTCCTCGGCGGGCACCTCGCCCTCTGCAGGGTCTATCTCGCGACTGTCGGCCCGGGCGTAGTAAACGAGGTCGACGTGTTGGTGGCCGACCGCGCCGTCGTGACGGTTGATGTCGGCGAGTTGGACGTGCCGTGGCTGCGGGAGCGAGCGCACCGTCGGCGAGGTGATCGACTCCGGGTCGGCGACGAGTTCGGGGTCGAGGCCGGTCTCCTCGCGGGTCTCACGGAGTGCGCTGCGGTGGGGCAGTTCGTCGCGGTCGAGGTGGCCGCCGGGCGGGAGCCACATGTCCAGTCGCTTGTGGTCGTGCAGGGCGGTGGCACCGTCACAGACGACGTAACAGGTGGCGGTGAAGTGCCGGGTGAGTTCCATGCACGTTTCGTGAGCGTGCCGGATTTGAACGCGTCGAAAAGCGAGACGGGGGTCAGGCGGCGCCGAGGCCTTCCTCGGCCTCGAGCAGTTCGTGGTAGCGGTTGCGGATGGTGACCTCGGAGATGTTGGCGACTTGGCTGACCTCGTTCTGGGTGACCTTCTCGTTGG
>CAZQHW010000077.1:0-11867 GCA_964593395.1 uncultured Halobacteriales archaeon | reverse complement strand
ACCTCTCGTGTGCGCCCACCCTGGCGGAGGACGTCCAACTGCTGAAGTTCACTCCCGGGATGGACCCAGAGCGCCTGGCGGCGATGGCCGACCAGGCGGGCGTCGTGGTGGAGGGGACCGGTCTCGGCCACGTCCACACCGACCTGATCGACCGGATCGAGACGCTGGTCGAGAACGGGACGACCGTCGTGATGACCAGCCAGTGTCTCGAGGGGCGGGTGTGTGACCGCGTGTACGACACCGGTCGGGACCTCCTCGACGCCGGAGTGATCGAGGGCGAGGACATGCTCCCCGGGACGGCGACGGTCAAACTGATGTGGGCGCTGGCGAACGCCGACGACCCCGAGACGGCGATGCGCCGGTCGGTCGCCGGCGAGATCACCGACCGGTCGGTGCCCTGGGTCTGATGGGCGGAGACACCGACACCGAGGCCGACGCCGGGGCGGACGGCACCGTCGGAGACGGCGAGACCGGCCCGCCGGACGACGCGAGAAGCGAGGCGGGCCCGACGATCACGGTCCGGCAGGCCCGTCCAGCGGACGAGGCCTCCGTCGTGGCGTTCACCCAGGACACCTGGGACGAGCGGGAGACGGGCGACTACCTCCCGGGTGTGTTCGCGGAGTGGGTCGACAGCGACGGTCCCCGCCAGCGCACTTTCGTCGCCGACGTTGCGGGCCGCGACGAACCGGAGACGGGGGTCGCCGGCGTCGTGCAGGCAGTCGTCCTCGACGACGGCGAGGCGTGGGGTCAGGGGATGCGCGTGAACCCCCGCTACCGGGGGCGAGGCGTGAGTCGCCAGTTGACCCACGCTGGGTTCGACTGGGCCCGCGACAAGGGCGCGACCGCGATGCGGATCATGGTGTTCTCCTGGAACCGCGCCGGCCTGGGCGCCGCCCGCGCGGCGGGCTACGACCCGACGACGGAGTTCCGCTGGGTCCACCCCGACCCCGACCCGGGAGGACTCGAGGCGCGTCCGGGCGTCGCCGACGACGCCCTTCGGGTGACGACCGACCCCGACGTCGCCTGGCGGGCGTGGCAGGGCAGCGACGCCGACCACCACCTCCAGGGACTCACGCTCTCGGCCGAGGAGACGTGGGCGCTCTCGGAGGTGAGCCGCGAGCGACTGTACGCGATGGCCGAGAACGACGACACCGGGGCGGGCGAGAGGAGCGACAGTGACGGCGTCGGCCGCGTCATCGCCGTCCGCGGTCCGGAGGGAGCCAGGGCGATGACCTACCGCACCCGGACCTACGAGCGCGATGGCGAGGACGGCACGAACGAGTGGGCGGAGTACGGCGTCGGCACCTGGGCGGATCTGGCGAGCGGTCGAGCGCTGCTGTCGGCGGTGGCCCGGGACGCCGCCGCCCTTTGCGTCGACCGGACGCGGGTGCTCGTCCCCGAGACGGCCCGGCGAGTGAGCGACGCCGCCTACCTCCAGGTAGACATCGCCGACGAACCGGACTTCGTGATGAGCGCCGACCTCACGGCCGACTACCGCGACCGGGGGCACCTCGGGCGCTGACCCACCCCGGACCGCGACGGGAGTCACCCGCCGCTGGCGGGAGGCAACAGCGCCAGGTCGGCACCCTCGGAGACGGGGGTGTCGAGCGTCTCGACGGGGTCGCCGTCCACCACGACGGTGACAGAGGGACGCAACTCGGAGCGGACGTCGGGGTCCTCGTACACCCGCTCGGTGAGCGCCGGGTGTGCGTCGACCAGGGCGTCGAGCGCCGCCCGGGCGGTCGTCACCCCGTCGACGGACACGTCGACGCGCCGCTCGCCGGCCCGCTCGGCGAGGTCGGCAAACAGTCGCCACTCCATGTCCGATCCGGACGACACGCGAACAAGGATGCTTCGGTGGGCGCAGGTTGAAGTGAGATGAGGCGACCAGGCGGAGGCGTGACCTGACACCGGCCGCGGGGCGGTCAGGGTGGGTGTGTGCCACGCCGCTCCGCGCACGGTCCACGTGGCACCTGTTAGCCTCGCTCCACCTGCCGGTCTCGGCCGGCAGAGACGGCGACCGTCGGAGATTTGTCGGAGGGCGTCACACGTCCGGAGGATGGCTAGCGACGAGCCGACCGCTCCCCAGGGGTGGATCGGCGTCCGGATCACGGTGGTGCTCACCTTCGCGGTCGCGCTGTTGTCGGTGGCGACGGGTATCGCCAACATCGGCTCGACCACGTCACCGCTGCTGTTCGCGGACCTCGTTCCGGACACCGTCCGGTTGACGGCGGGGTTCACCGGTACGCTGACCGGCTTCCTGATCGTCGCCAGCGCCTTCGGACTGCGGCGTGGCCTCCGTTCGGCGTGGTACTCGACGGCGCTCCTACTCCCGGTGACCGCCGCCCAGGGGGTCGTGCAGTCGAGCGTGCTGTCGCTGCCGCTGGTCGTCGGGTCGCTGGTGACGCTTCCGGTCGTGGTGCTGAACCGGCGCCGGTTCACCCGCGAGTTGTCGCTGACGACCGCACAACTCGCCGCGGGACTGGCGCTCGTCGGCGTCCAGATGTACGGCACCGTCGGCACGTTCGCGCTCCGAGAGCAGTTCGGGGGGATCAGCACCCTGACCGACGCCTTCTACTACACGATCGTCACCGCGAGCACGGTCGGCTACGGTGACGCAATCCCGGAGTCACAGGTCGCGCGACTGTTCGGCACGAGCGTGGTCGTACTGGGGACTGCCAGTTTCGCGATCGCGTTGGGTGCCCTTTTGGGGCCGGCCATCGAAGCCCGCTTGACGAGGGCACTCGGTGGGATGACCGACTCCGATCTCGAGGCGCTAGAGGGCCACGTGCTCGTACTGGGGTACGGCGACCTCACCGAGCCGGTGCTGGGCGAGTTGAAGACGAAAGACGCCCCGTTCGTCGTCGTCACCCCGGACAGCGCGACGGCCGGGGAGTTGAGCGACCGTGACTACATGGTCATCGTGGCCGAGCCGAGCGACGACGAGCCGCTCCAACGGGCCCAGATCGAGCGGGCACGAGCCGTCGTCGTCGCCACGAGCAACGACGCACAGGACGCCCTCTCCATTCTCACCGCTCGCGAGTTGCGCCCGGACGTCCGGATCGTCGCCGCCGCCGCCGAGCGCGAGAACGTCGAGAAGCTCCGCCGGGCGGGGGCCGACACGGTGATCAGTCCGGCGGCGATCGGCGGCCACCTGCTGGTTGAGTCCGCCCTGGGCGCCGAGGACACGGAGGACGTGGCCAGCCGACTCGTCGAGACACGCGGCGACGAGTTGCGGGCGGTCGACAGCCACTCCACGGACCGTCCCAACGCGAGCGACAACAGTTAGTGCAGGTCTCGCACGGCCTCTAGAGAGATGTGGATCGCTCGCTCGACGTTGTCGCGTGCCTTTGCCGGCAGTTCCTCGTCCTCGGTCTCGCCCTTCTGGGTGCCGGCCACGAGATTGCCGTCGACGGTGCAGATCGCACCAGCAGCGAGTCCCTTGCGGCGGGCCACCGAAAAGAGGGCAGCAGCCTCCATCTCCACCGCGAGCAGGCCGGCGGCCTCCCAGTCCGCGACGACGGCGTCGGTCTCGGCATAAAAGGCGTCGTCGGTGGCGATCGGGCCGACGTGGACGTCGCCGCCCTCGTCGCCCTCGACCGTCGCGGCGGCGTCGGCCAGCGCCGAGAGCACACCGTACTCGGGGACGGCTGGGTACTCGACGGGTTCGTAGCGCTCGCTGGTACCCTCGTTCTTTGCGGCACCGGTCGCGACGACCATGTCGCCGATCTCGATACCAGCTTGGAGCGCGCCGGTGGTGCCGACGCGGATCACGGTGTCGACGCCAACGGCGGCCAGTTCCTCGAGAGCGATCGTCGCAGAGGGACAACCGATGCCGGTCGAACAGATCGTCAGCGGTGCCCCGCGGTAGGTGGCGTTGACCACTTTGTACTCGCGGTTACGGGCGATCTCGACGACGTTTTCGCACTGCTTTGCGATGCGGTCGACGCGACCGGGGTCGCCCGGTACGAGCGCGACGTCGTTCAGGTCGCCGTTCTCGACGAGGAGGTGTGGCTGTTTCGCCATACCGGGCGTTCGGCGGGGGGTGGCTAAACGCTGGCGAGGTCGGGTCGGGTCGGGTCAGACCGTGCCGACGACGGTCACCCACTCCCGGACGGTGAACAGGACGACGTTGTGGAGGCCGGGCCCGAGACCGACGGCGGCGACGAACACGAGCACCATCCGGCCGAGCGCGGGGCTGTCCCGTAGAGTCTCCCGGAAGGCGACGATCACGACGGCAGCGAGTACCATCTTCACCAGCACGAACAGCCAGGCGGTGCCGATCACCTCGGCGGTCGGCAGGGAGGCGCCGACCTCGAGCACCCACCGCGAGAGGGGGGTGCGCTCGGTGAACCCGGAAACTGGACCGTCGACAGCCAGCGCGGTCGAGACGCCGTCGAGCGTGTGGCCGAACAGCACCACCAGTCCCGTGCGACCGGCGACCGAGGCGGACGACGAGAACAGGACGCTGACCACGACCCAACCGACGCCGGTGACCAGGGCAGCGCCGACAAAGGCGATCGTCGGCCAGAACGGGCGCACCTCGACGAACTGACGGACCGCGACGATGTAGATCGACCACGCGAGCACGGCGAGCAACACGCCACCGCCCACGGCACCGAGTTGGCGGTCGTTCGAGGCGCCCGGCGGGCGCATGTCGACGATGAACTCCGAGACCGTCCACACGACGGCGACCGCCGTCGCCGTCGTAAGGTACACCATCGGGTTGCCAAACAGCGGGCGGACCGCCTCGAAAAACGACTGCTCCTGGTAGAGTACGTGCAACACGGCGCCGACGCCGATCCACGGGGCCAGCGCGGCGGCGGTCCAGTCGGTGACCGTCGGCCCGACGGAGTAGAGAACGAACAGCGTCGCCGCGAGGGCGAGCGCCGTCGGGATCCAGTAGATCGGCTCTGGGAACCCGAAGTCGGCCGGCAACAGGTCGGGGATCGACACCTGGAGCGACCACGCGAGCGACGACACGTCCCCGATCGCCGACCCACCGATCATCTGATCGAAGATGGGATCGGACGATCAAAACCGTTCCGGTACGTGTCGTCTCCGGGCACGCATCGAGGCGACCGACTTTTGCTCCCGGCCACACCTCGTGGGAGTATGGACGCTGCCGACCTCGCCGCACGCATCGACCACACGGTGCTCGGGCCGACGACGACGCCAGAGAACGTCAGGCGTGTGCTTGACGAGGCGAGAGAGTACGGCATGAACGCCTGTATTCCACCCTGCTACGTGTCCTTGGCGGCCGACTACGCGCCGAGCGTGTTGCTGGCGACGGTGATCGGCTTCCCACACGGCCAACACGACCCCGAGATAAAGCGTCACGAGGCCGAACACGCCTGGGAGGCCGGCGCAGAGGAACTCGACGTGGTGATAAACGTTGGGCGACTCCAGGCCGGCGACGGTGACGCCGTCCGCGAGGAGATCGAGGGTGTCGTCGCCGCCACTCCGCTGCCGGTGAAGGTGATCATCGAGACGGCACTCCTGACCGACGCTCAAAAGCGTGACGCCTGTGCGGTGGCTCGCCAGGCGGGCGCGGACATGGTCAAGACCGCCACGGGGTTCGCCGACGGCGGCGCGACCGTCCCCGACGTTGAGTTGATGGCCGAGTATCTTCCAGTGAAGGCAAGCGGGGGGGTCGGCGACTACGAGGCGGCACGGGCGATGCTCGACGCCGGGGCCGACCGCATCGGCGCCTCCTCCGGCGTCGACATCCTCGAGGATTTCCGGCGGAGTCGGTCGCGCTGACCCCGGAGCGGCCGGGTCGCGTGGCCGCTCGACGGGGGGAGACACCGCCGCAATCGTCGGGCTTTTGATTCCGCGAGCGGTACTGATAGCGTGGCTCGGTATCACATCGAGACCTACGGGTGCAGTTCCAACCGAGGGGAGAGCCGCCAGATAGAGCGGCGGCTGCGCGACGCCGGACACCGCCCCGTCGACGGCCCCGATGCCGCCGACGTGGCCATTCTCAACACCTGTACGGTCGTCGAGAAAACCGAGCGCAACATGCTCCGCCGGGCGGAGGAGTTGGACGAGGAGACGCCCGCCGACCTCGTGATAACGGGGTGTATGGCGCTGGCCCAGGGCGAGCAGTTCCGCGACGCCGGCGTCGAGGCCGACGTGCTCCACTGGGACGACGTGCCCACCGCGATAACGAACGGCGAGTGTCCCACGCCCGCGGCGGACACGGAGCCGATCGTCAACGGCGAGGTCGGCATCCTCCCGATCGCGCGGGGCTGTATGTCCGACTGTTCGTACTGCATCACGAAACACGCGACCGGCAAGATCGATTCGCCGCCGGTCGCCGACAACGTCGAGAAGGCCCGGGCGCTGGTCCACGCCGGGGCGAGCGAGATCCGCCTCACCGGCCAGGACACCGGCGTCTACGGCTGGGACGACGGCGAGCGAAAGTTGCACGAACTCGTCGACCGCGTCTGTGCCATCGACGGCGACTTTCGGGTGCGAGTGGGCATGGCGAACCCGAAGGGGCTCCACGGCATCCGCGAGGAGCTTGCCAGGGTGTTCGCCGAGAACGAGGAGGTGTACAACTTCATCCACGCGCCGGTGCAGTCCGGGTCGAACGACGTGCTCGGGGACATGCGCCGCCAGCATCAGGTCTCGGAGTTTCGCGAGGTGGTCGACACCTTCGACCGCCACCTCGACCACTGGACGCTGTCGACGGACTTCATCGTCGGCTTCCCCACCGAGACCGACCACGACCACGAGCAGTCGATGGCGCTACTACGAGAGGTGCGCCCCGAGAAGATGAACGTCACCCGCTTCTCGAAGCGGCCGGGCACCGACGCCGCCGACATGAAGGGCCTGGGCGGCACGGTCAAGAAGGAGCGCTCGAAGGAGATGAGCGCGGTGAAGCGAGAGATCGTCGGCGAGGCCTACGAGGCGATGGTCGGCAGCCACAAGAGGGTGCTCGCCGTCGAACCCGGCACCGGCGAGTCGGTGAAGTGTCGTGACCCCGCCTACCGCCAGGTGATCGTCCAGGAGGCAAGCGAGCACGGCGTCGAACCGGGAGAGTTCCTCCGGGTGGAGATCACCGACCAGAACACGATGTACGCGTTCGGGGAACCGGTCTGAGTCGCCGCCGGAGACGGGGACGGTCGGGCGGTCAGTCGCAGACGACTTCGGCGTCCGTCTCGGTGTCCGTCGTCCCGTCGTCGACCGCCTCGACCAGTTCGGGCAACTGTCCGACCGCCGCGTAGGCGACCATCTCCTCGCCCAGCGTCTCCAGTCTGTTTGCGATGTTCTCGTCGACGACGGCGCCGTTCTGGATGGCGTCGCTCGCGTCGGGGATCCCGACGTGCGTGGGGAGCACCCAGCCCCGGACCCACCGGACGGCCGTTCGAAGGTGGAGGACCGCCGGCGTGGGGAACTGGCCGCCGGCAGTGACGACGATCCCGGCGAGGGTGTCCTCGAACTCGTCGAAGCCACAGTAATCGAGGGCGGTCTTCAGCGGCGAGGCGATGGTGCCGTGGTAGATGGGCGAACCGAGGATCACGGCGTCAGCCTCGCGCACGCGCCGCCGCAGTTCGGGCGCGTCGCCGGCGTCGCGGTCGTCGGCGTCGTACAGCGGCAGGTCGTACTCGCGCAGGTCGAGTAACTCGGGGTGAGCGCCAGCGACCTCGGCGGCGGCGAGGGCGCGCTCGACGGCGACCCGTGTGGTACTCCGTGTCCGGAGACTCCCGACGACGGCGGCGACCGTCGGTGGTTCGTTCATCGCGCGACACTCCGGGTCGCCGCCGTATAACTGGTTCCGGATCGCAGTTTGTGTAGCGAGTCCTACATTATCACGAGACCGCAGGACGAGAACCCGTTGCGGTCAGCCGTCCGGAGTTTACTCGTCGTCGTGGTCGTGGTCGTGGTCGCCGTCGTCGGTCGGACCGTCGCCGGCGTCCGTGCTGGTGTCGTCCGTCGTGGCGCGAGTGGGCTTCCACTCGTCGAGTTCGCGGGGGTCGAGGTGGACGAACACGTCGTCGACGGCGGGCAGTGCCCGGATCGACTCGGTCACCTGCGTCTCCACGTCGTGGGCGTCAAGCAGCGTCATGTCGCCCTCGACCTCGACGTGCAATGAGACGTCGACCTCGGGGCCGACGTAGTGAGCGACCACGTCGTGGACGCCACGCACGTCGTCGTGGGCCAGCGCCCGGTCGCGGATCTCGGTACGCAGCGACTCCGGTGGGGCGGTCCCAAGCAGGTAGTTGAGGTTGTCGCGGGCGATGCTGGCGCCGGCGTAGACGATCACGGCGCCGACAAGGAGGGCGGCGACGGGGTCCGCGACCGGCACCCCCGCCACGGCGCCGAGGACACCCACGAGCGCCGCGAGGGCGGTGAGCACGTCGTTGCGGGTGTCCAGGGCGGTGGCGACCAGCGCGGGCGACCCGGTGCGCTTGCCCATCGCCAGGCAGTAGCGGTAGAGGCCGACCTTCGCGAGGGCACCGACGACTAGCACCGCCGGGGCAGCGACACCCGGGACGGCCGCCTCGGCGTACGCCCCCGAGAGCAGCGACCGGCCGGCGCCGGCGAGAACGAGGCCGCCGGCGGCGAACACGCCGAGTGCGACGAACAGCGAGACGAACGGCTCGATACGCTCGTGGCCGTGGGGGTGTTCGACGTCGGGCGGCTTCGTCGTGAGGTACAGGCCCGCGAGAACGACCAGACTGTAGACGGAGTCGGTGAGGCTGTTCGCCGCCTCGGAGCCGACCGCGAGGCTGCCGGTGGCCCACCAGACCGCCGCCTTTGCGACCAACAGCGCGAAGTTCACCAGGAACACGACGGTACCGGCCCGCCGGAGCACGCTCGACCGGTTCAGTGCCGGGTCGCGCTCCTCGCTCCCGGCGGCCGCGACGGACGCGGCCTCGTCGGGGACAAGCGGCAGCCACGACCGCAGCGACCGCTCGCCGTCGGGCGGACCCGGGCGGTCGGCGTCACCGGCCATCGACCGACGGTAGCGGGCGCCGGCCCAAAGCCGTGTCGACGCGCGTTCGAGCGGGGTGAGCGCGTGGCGTCACTCGGCGTCGACTCGGACCGCGCCGGGCCCGGAGGCGGTAACGCCGTCCTGGTCGGCGAAGGCCTCGTGGAGGCGGTCGTACGTCTCGGCGACGGCCTCGACGATCACCGTCGTGTCGGAGACGACCGGCATAAAGGAGGTGTCGCCGTCCCAGCGCGGGACGACGTGGGTGTGGAGGTGGTCGTCGATAGAGCCGCCGGCGACGCTGCCGCCGAGGTTCATCCCGGTGTTGAACGCGTCGGGGTCGAGCGCGGTCTCCAGGGCGTCGACGGTGCGCTGGACGAGACGGGCGCGTTCGAGCAGTGTCTCGTCGTCCAACGCGCGCAGGTCGCCGGTGTGCTCGCGAGGGATCACCATCGCGTGGCCGGGGTTGTACGGGCGGTTGTTCAGCATGACGACTGCACGCTCGCCGCGGGCGAGGACGTTGTTCTCGCGGTCCTCGGCGGGGTCGGCGGCCGGCAGCGCACAGAACGGGCAGTCGTACTCCCCGGGGTCGTCGCGCTCAACCCACTCGATCCGCCAGGGGGCGAACAGACGGTCCATACGGAGCGAGCGAGGCCCCGAGAGTTATGTCCTGCGGGCCGCCGGAACGGCCAAGAGGGTCGCCGTCGAAGTGAACCACGATGCTGGTCGGACCGCTGCTGGTCGCCAGCGCCGTCGGGACGGCCGTGGGGACGACGCTGCTGGTGGTGCTGATCTGGCGGTACCGCAGCAAACCCGGCGCGGGGTGGTTCCTGGCGGCACTGGTCGCCCAGGCGCTGTGGGGGGTTGTGTACGCCGCCGCGTTGCTAACCGGAGCGCCTGGACCGCGGCGTGCGCTTGGCGTCGTCAGCGGGGCACTGTTGACCGCGCTCGGGGCCTACTTCGTCGCCTTTGCCCTGGAGTACACCGGTCGGGGACGGCTGCGTGGCCGGCCGGCGGGCGTCGCCGTCGCGCTGGCGCCGGTCGCGGTGCTCGTGCTGGCGGCGACAAACGGCATGCACGGCCTGCTGTGGTCGGGGACGCCGGGGGTCGTCCAGACCGCCGGCGTCTGGGGGCTCCAGTACGACTTCGAACTCGTCACGCAGGTGCTCGGGGGCGCCGCCGTCGGCGTCGTCGTCCTCGGGAGCCTGCTGCTTTTCGACACGGTCGTCAGTTACGGGTCGCTGTACCGCGGGGAGGCGGTCGCCGTGGGACTGAGTCCGGTGCCGCCGCTCGCGGCGCTCGTGGTGTGGCTGTTCGGCGTCGGCGCCACGCCCGAGTTGAACTTCGCGCCGTTGCTGTTCCTGCTTCACGTCGTGCTCGACGCCTACGCCTTTCTGGGCAGCGACATGTTCGAGTTCCACCCCGCCACGCGACGGCGGGGCGAGCGGGCGGCGATCGACGACCTCGGAAACCCGGTGGTGATCGTCGACGACCAAGGGCGGATCGTCACGACGAACGACGCCGCCGAGAGCGTTCTCGGCGTCGAGGGCCAGGCGGTGCTGACGGAGTCACTCTCCGACCACCTCGACGGTGACTTCGACTACCGCGAGGGCGGCGAGGTGACGGTCCTGGACGACACACAGCGTACCTTCTCCGTGACCGCAAAGCCGCTGACCGTCGACGACGACCGCGTCGGCTACACGCTCGTCTGGCAGGACGTCACCGACGCCCGGCGGCGCGAGCAGCGACTGGCCGTGCTCAACCGCGTCCTGCGGCACAACCTCCGCAACGACATGAGCGTCGTCCGCGGGTTCACAAGCAGCGCCCGCGACCGGGTCGACGACCCCGCAGTCGCGGAGATGCTCGACACCGCCCTCGCCGAGACCGACAACCTGCTCGCGCTCGGGCAGACCGCCCGCGACATCGAGCGCACACTGGCCGGCGCGCCACGCCGACAACCGGTCGAGGTCGACGCGCTGGCGACCGAGGTCGTCGAGGAGGTGACGGACGACGACACGGTGGCCGCGACGACCGAACCCGCGACCGTCGCCACCGACCGCGAGACGCTGCGGACCGTCGTGACCGAACTCGTCGACAACAGTGTCGAACACGGTTCGACTGGCAGTCGGACGGGGTCCGACGACAGCGTCGAACACGGTTCGACTGGCAGTCGGACGGGGTCCGACGACAGCGTCGAACACACCGTCCCCGAGGAGGGCGAGAGTAGGACCGAGAACGGGACAGGAGCACAGACGACGGCAGACGGGGGCGTGCCGGCGCCGGTCCGGGTCGGCGTCGAGCGCACGCCGACGGCGGTGCTCGTGACGGTAGCCGACGACGGGCCCGGAGTGCCGGAGGGTGAACTCGCCGTCGTTCGCAGCGGCGAGGAGACCGCGCTGGACCACGGCTCCGGCCTGGGCCTGTGGCTCGCCCGGTGGGGCGTCGAGCGGATCGGCGCCGACCTCTCCTTCGACACCGGCCCGGACGGGACAACCGCGACCGTCGAGTTACCGCGGTCGGACGACGGACACGAGACCGACAAAGAGAGCGGGTGACGGGCCGCTGTCAGGCCATCGACTCGATGCGCTCGACGACCTCGCTCGCGAACTCACTGGTCGCGAGACGCTCGCCGCCGTCGATCTGGCGCTCGATGTCGTAGGTGACCCGTTTGGCGGCGATCTGTTCCTCGAGAGCGTCACGGACGAGGTCGGCGGCGTCCTCCCAGCCGAGGTGTCGCAGCAGCATCCGCCCGGAGAGAATCATCGCAGTGGGGTTGACCTTGTCTTGGCCGGCGTACTTCGGCGCGGAGCCGTGGACGGGTTCGGCGAGAAAACGGCCGTCGCCCATGTTTGCGCCGGGAGCGATCCCCAGGCCGCCGATCTGTGCGCCACAGGCGTCGGAGATGTAGTCGCCGTTGAGGTTCGGC
>CAZQHW010000076.1:0-11947 GCA_964593395.1 uncultured Halobacteriales archaeon | reverse complement strand
TCCCCACGACGACGACGACCCCGATCAACAGCGGTGACTCGGGGACGGCGCCGATCGCCTGGAGCGTCCGCTCGACGACGTTCACCCCTGCTGGTTCTGGCACGCGTCGTGCGACGTCCGTGGCGACCGTCCCCGAGGTGTCCGCGACGCCAAACAGCAGTTGGACGCCGGCACTGACGACCACGCCCCCGGCGAACGCCGTGAACACGAAGAGACCGACGACGACGACCAGAACGGTGACGGCGACGGTCAACGACCCCATTCCGACGGTGAGCACCCAACTGTCGAACAGCCCCTGCCCGATCTGTGCGCCGATCAGGAACGGCACGGCAACCAGTCCGGCGATCACCCCCAGCGAGAGGATAGCCCCGGCGGTCACGGTCCCGAACAGCGCGTGCAACAGGGGCACCCCCAGCGGCTCCGCGAACAGCGGCGCCGTCGCCCCCGTCTGCCACCCCGTCAGAAAGCCCAGGGCCCCGCCCAGGGCGTACACCCCGTGGTACGCCCGCGTCCCCAGCGGCGCGACCGCGAGTCCCAGGACGACCAGACAGACGCCCAGGACGATCTCTACCATACGCGTAATTACTCGTCTTCGTGGTTATAATTTTTCGGCCGTAAACACGTATAACAAGTATTCCAAAGCTCTCTCGGCACCGTCTCGGCAGACTGGGGACGCACGCCGAGGTCGCGCAGATGTGGGCCCACGTCGCGGGTCTGAGGGGCGCTACTCGACCTCGATCTCGACGGCGGCGGTCTCGTCGTCGGTGAGGTCCGCGAGAACGAGCCGGAGGTTGCGGCGGTTGGCCTTCCAGACGGCGTCGAACAGGTCACCGACGACCGGCAGCGCGCCGCCGGCCACGTCGACGGAGACGTTGGCGATCATCCGCAACAGGGTGCCGTACGAGACGCCCAGGCGGGCCGCCTCGAGAACGATGTACAGCGAGATCGCTCCACTGACGGCGTCGCCGACGACCGGCACGGTGCCAAGCAGCGGGTCGAGACCCACCCGTCGGTCGGTGCCCGGGATCGGGACGCTCTCGTCGAGGACGAACGCCACGGTGCGCATCCGTCTGACGGCGCCGTCGTCGACGGTCGCCGGCAGCGTCTCCATGTCGTCGAACGCCTCACGCGGGTCGCTCATACACCCTCGTCGGGGACCCACCGCAGTAACCGTTGTGGTGGTCGCGACCGCCGGTCAGCCGAGCAAGCGGGTGACGGCGGCGGCGCTGAAAAAGCCCGCGGCGGCCACGCCGACCAGCAGGGTGAGCGGTCCGAACGACGGGACGACCGGAGACACGAACAGCGCGACGACGACGCTCACCGTCGCGGCGACCGCGCCGGCGGCGACGGCGTCGCTGTCCGTTCTGACTCGCATGGTCTCGTTCGGGCGACGGTCGGTAACGAACCACTCGGTCGGTACTGCGGGATCACTTGAGCAGTCCCGCCAACCCGTCCCGTTGGACCCGCTTGTAGGCGTCCCACGCCGGGGTGGCGGCCTCGCCGGGGTGTGGCAGGCCGAGGCGGTAGCGTGTGCGGTCGAGTCGCTTCAGCGGTGCCAGCGCGGTCGGCTCCTCCAGCGGCCACACCTCGCAGTCCTCCGAGCGGACCCCCTCCCGCTCGAGGATCGCGTTCGTCGCGCGGCGAGCGGCCTCGTTCGCGGCCTCCATACTCGCCAAGTCGGTGTGGGTGCGGACGTAGTCGCTCGCGAGCAACAGGTTCGGCGCCTCGGTCGTCGCCGTCGGGCGGTACTGCAGCGTGTCGACGGTGTTCACGAGCAACGGCGCGTCGTTGTCGACGCCGTTCTCACCGAACGTGAGGGCGGGGTCGACGAACGTCTCCACGAGGTTGTCGTCCTCCAGTACAGTGTGCTCGCCGTTGAGGTGGGCCTTTAGTTGCTCCCACACCTCGGTGACGAACTCCTCGCGGGTACAGTCCCGGGCTGGCTTGTCGTACACGATCCCGGGGTCGGTCCACTCGGAGACGATGACCGACAGCACGCCGCCCACCTCGCCGTCGCCACACGCCGCGAGGTCGAACTCCTCCCAGAACTGCCGCTGGGAGACGGAGGTCAGCGCCCACGGCGCGTCGTAGTAGGTGCCGTGGCCGTGCACCGTCGGGACGTCCTCACGGAGGTAGAACTGCAGGCCGTTCATCCACCCCGTCCGCAGGCCGTCCAACTCGGCGAGCGAGGGGGCGGTGCGCTCGAGTTCAGGGGTGCGCAGGCGACTGGCCACCTCCACCGGCGTCGCCAGAACGTAGTAGTCGGCCTCGACGTCGTGGCCGTCGACGGTGACGCCGGTGACCCGGCGGCCGTTCGCGTGGACTGCCTCGACGGGCGAGTTTGGGTACAGTGCCACCTCGAGCGAGTCGAGGTATCGCACCCAGGGGTCGATCCACACCTCGTTCGAGGGGCCGTTCAGCACGCGGTCGGCGTCGATCGAGGAGTCGAACAGTCCCCGGAATATCTGCAGGTAGATGCGGGCGATGGTGCGGGCGCTCGACACCTGTGGGCGCATCGCCACGAGCGACTGGGTCAGTCCGTACCCCAGCAGTTTCCGGTAGGCGGGGGACATCCGTTCGGCCTCGATGAACTCCCACCAGGTCGTCGACTCCAGTTCGTCCTCGCGGCGCGCACGACAGGAGGTGAGCACCTGTAGCAGTCGGTTGACGAAGAAAGCGGTCTCGTCTGCGGGCACCTGGTCGTCCCCGAACACGCTGGCGAGACTCTCGCGCCACTCGCCCAGCGAGTCCGGCGTGTCGATATCGAGTCTACGGGGCTCGCCGTCGACGACCGCCGACAGCATCTGCGTCGCCGACACGAGATTGTCCGTGACGGCACCGTCACCGTAGGGGATACGGGCCATCGAGTCGGTGAGGTGGCGGTAGAAACCGGGAAAGAAGCGAAAGCCGTGTTCGGCGGGCAGCGGCGGCCCAGCGCCGCGGTCCGGGCCGGGCATCGAGCGAGCCTTTCCGCCGAAACGCGGGTTGGCCTCGTAGACGGCGACGTCGAAGTCTCGCTCGGCGAGTTCCTGGGCGGCGCTGAGTCCGCCTACGCCACCGCCGAGCACCGCGACCGACGCCCGACCGTCGCCGGCCAGGCGTCGCTGGAAGGCGGTCGGGTCCGTCCGGGTCCGGACGTACGGATCGCCACCGTCCTCGGGGTCACCCTCGGTCATCGACCGAGATACGACTGGGGTGGTCTAAACGCTTGCGTCCGGGGTGTCTGTCGGCGCGGGCACCAACGGTTTCAGGCGCCCGTTCGAGCGGTCGGTGTGCGAGTCCGCCACCACGTCGCCGACGCCGACCCTGACGCCAACCACCGGACGCTGGCCACGCGGGTCGAGGTCGCCGACACGCTGTTCACAAAGGGCCGAGGCCTGATGCTGCGGCGTCTCCCGGAGAACGGCGCCCTCGTCTTCCCGTTCGACGATGCCGGCCAGCGGACGGTGCACACGCTGCTCGTGCCCGCACCCATCGACGTGGTCTGGACCGTCGAGGAGGAGGTGGTCCGCGTCGAGACGATGCGTGCCTGGGCCGACCTCGCACGGGCGACCGCCGACCGCCTCGTCGAGTTGCCCGCCGGCGCCGCCGACGGCGTCGGGGCCGGAGACCGCCTCGTCGTGGAGTGATTGAAGCCCCTGGCGTCCGAACCGTGGGTGTGACCGACGGCTACCTCGTCGAAATAAAGCCCTCCGCCCGCCGGACGAACGCGGCGGTCGGCCACACGGTCAACAGCGAGGGCCCCCGCCACGCGTTCCCCGACCGCGAGGCCGCCGAGCGGTGGGCCGAGACGTTGAGCGCCGACGAACCGACGGTGTGGGTTCGGACCGCGAACCCGGGGGACGACACCGTCGACGGCTACCTGATGGGCCGTACTCGACCCGGCGAGCGCCCGACCGCCGGCGAGAACAGGGCCCCCGAAGGCCGTCAGTCGGCCGTCGACACGTACTAGCGCTGGAGGTACCACTCGTTGCCGCACTCGGTGCAGACTGCCTTCGACCAGGAGAACCCCGAGCGCTTCGTGAGCGCCGGCGCGTCACACGACGGACAGGGCTGGTCGGAGACCTCCTCCAGGTCGAGCTGGGTCGCAAGCATGGCGAAGTCCCGCTTGCGACGCTCCACCTCGGTCTCGAGTTCGTCGATCCGCGCCTCCAGTTCCGCGATGCGAGTCTCGGCGTCGTCGCTCATACCCGACTCTTGCGGTGCGCCCGTTTATACACTACGCCGTCGCCAGTCCCTCCACAGAGCCCTCGCGTCGGCTCGGGCCTGCCCCTCTCCCAAATGGACTCGCCTCGCTACGCGGGACTCACAGGCGTTACGGACAAAAGCGCCGAGGAGGAGATTCGAACCACGCCGACGTCGCTCCCGTCGGTCGCTCGTCGTCTCGTTCAAATCCCGTGACCCTTTCCCGTGAGGTTGCTCGCCCCGCTATGCGGGACTCACAGGAGTTACGGACAAAAGCGCCGAGGAGGAGATTTGAACTCCTGTGTCCTCTCGGACAGTTGCTCTCGAAGCAACCGCCTTGGCCAGGCTAGGCTACCTCGGCTCGTCCACGACTCGGACCGACCCGGTATTATCGGTTACGGTCCCACGACAGCGCCCGATCTCTCCGCTCGCGGCGACGACCTTTTGTTGCATGAACTGAATGTATATTTTAGTGACTACTGAGGAGTCCACCGCGGGAACGGCACGGGCGCGGTTCACCGCGCCGATAGCCTGGCGTGGGGGTGCGGTCGCGGGCTTTCTGGCGACGGCGGTGATGGGCGTCGCGATCACGGTGACGGACCTCGGGACGCTGCGGGCCGCGATCGCCGGCCTGTACGGGTTCGAGGGGGTGCTGGTCGCCGGGTGGCTCGCCCACCTCGTCCACGGGACGCTGTTCGGGATGCTGTTCGCGGCGGTGTTGTCGGACCCGGGACTGTACCGCCTGACGCGGTGGCGCTGGAAGACCACCCTGGCAGGGGTGGCCTACGCGCTGGCGCTGGCCGTCGTCGCCGCCGGCTTCGTGATGCCCGTCTGGCTGAGCCTGGTGGGGTTCGCCGCCGACCCCGCCGGACAGGTGCCGTTCGTCACGCGAGCGTCGGTCGCCTGGCACCTGGTGTACGGGCTCGTTCTCGGGGCGACGTTTCCGAGCGTCGAGGACCTATAGCGCCGCCAAAAGCGCACACTTCCGGCAGCGCCCCCCGGAGGTGGGGGCGCCACACTCGACGCAGTCGTCGGTCTCAGGGCCGTCGCGCCGGTAGCGGTCGGCGGCCATCGCCGCCAGTTCCTCGTACCCCGCGAGAATGGAGTGGCGCGTCCCGGGGTGGTTCTCCTCCAGTTCGAGCAACAGGTCCCGCACCTCGCCGCGGTACGCCTCGCTCGCGTGGGGACACTCGACGACGTGGGCCGGCAGGTCCCGCAGGTGGGCGTACAGGCCGACCTCCCGCTCGGGCACGTCACGCAGGGGCTTCGCCCGCGGGACGAAGGTCTGGTCCGACACTGACCCCGACGCCGGCACGCTCGCGCCGTCACCGCGTGCGGGACGGTCGACGCTAGGGCGTTCGTCCAGCGGTCCCAGGCTCGCGTCGAAGTGTTTCGCGATCTGTTCGAGATCGCCCGACAAGAAGTTCATCAGCGCGGTCTGTGCCTCGTCGTCGAGGTTGTGGCCGGTCAACAGGAGGTCGGCGTCGAGACCGTCGGCGTGGCGGGCAAGGATGTCCCGGCGGAACACCCCACAGTACGCGCAGGGAGCCATGTCCTCGGGGTCGTCCTCGACCACGCGGTCCATCCGGACGTCGAACTCCTCGGCGTAGGTGACCACCTCGTGTTCGATACCGAGGTCGTCGACCAACGCACGACACGCCGCGAGGGACTCGTCGCGGTAGCCGTCGATCCCCTCGTGGACGGTCAACGCCGTGATCTCTACGCGGGGGTCCTCGGCGAACGTCTCTTCGAGAATCTGTGTGAGCACGACGCTGTCCTTTCCGCCGGAGAGTCCGACGAGCCAGCGGTCCGGCTTCTCGGCCGTCGCCGTCGGCGACAGCAGGGCGTCCTCGCGGACCCGCCGCCTGACCCGGCGTTCGACCGACTCTATGTGGTGGCGCCCGCAGCGGTGCGACCCGGAGTACGCCGCGTGGATCACCGCCTCCCGGTCACACTTGACGCACTCGGCCATCGGCCGGCTTTCCGCCGCGTGACGACATAGCGGTTTCGTCCCCGACGCGCTCTCGAATCTCGCCGTTGGATAAAAACTCGTAACTACATATCGAGTTGGATAACTACGTTAACTACGAAGAAAATAAATATATTTAGCCGTTACCGGGTGGCATGGCTAAGGGTCGAAGGCGGTCCGGCCCCGTCTCGGGGCGACGGACGGGCGGGCGGGTGGCGACACGGACGGGACCGGCGACGGGCGGACGGTCGAGTGGTGTGACGGACAAGCGGCTCCCCTTTCTGCTGTTGCAGGCACTCGCCGGGACGGCCCTGCTCGGGGTCGGTGTCGCACTGGGCTCGCTGCCGGTGCTCCCGTTGCTCGCGTTCGTTCTGTTCGTTCTGTGCCTAAGCGCGCTGCCGGCCGTTGCCGACCGCGCCGCCCGCCAACGCTACTAAACCCGGGCGGCGGCTACGACCCTGTATGTGCGGTCGAGTCAGATCGGTCCGGCCTCGTTCCGGCGGGCGCTCCGTCGAGACACGCCACGGTCGCCCGTCTCGAACGGGGGTGGCGGCGTGAGTTCCACGGTCGTCTCCGGTGACGACCAGGGGGGGTCAGCGCCGAAGCGGTACCTCCGGTACGCGGGCTACCTCTGGCTGTTACAGGCGGGGCTGTGGGGACTCATGGTGGCGTTTCTGACCGCCGCCAGGATGTTCGAGGTCGCCATCGCGTTCGGACTCGCTGTCGGCGTGCCCGTTCTCATCTACTACGGACTCCGGCACGAGTCGCGGGCCGCCTGGTACGTCCACATGGGGCTGTCGGTCCTGTCGCTGACCTCGATCATCGGCATCGTGGGCCTGTACCTCGGGTGGAAGGGGCGTGAGGCCGTCGGCGTCGAGTGGAGCACCGACGGGTCGTCGTTCTCGGACGACCAGCCCTCGCCCTCGGCGCCGACCGCCTCGCGGTCGCCGGCTCCCGAGTCGTCGACGGACGACGCGACGACCACCCGCGTGACCGACGACACGTCGGAGTGGGGGACCGACGGGGACAGCGCCGACGACGAGGACGACGGGATCGAGTACTGGGGCGTCGACGACCGGCCAACGGCGACGGGTGACTGGGGCGACGAGAACTGACGACGTGGACCCGAATCGTCTTGTCCGCTCGCCTCCCAGCGAGCGCATGGACCGCGACCACGCCGTCGACCGACTGGCGACCATCGTCGACGCCGTCGAGCGCGACACGTTGCCGGTGCCCGTGCGGGAGGTGTGGGCCTACGGCGACGTGGCGCTCGGCGTCGACCCGGTCGACCGCCTGGACGTCTACGTCACGAAGGAGGTGCTGATGGGCGGTGAGGAACCCGACGACCTCCCTGCGGCACTCGACGGTGTCCGGGGCGTGGGCACCGTCGTTCGCGCGGAGTGGGTCCGTGAACACCCCGACCTCGTCCGCACGGACGACGCCGGCTACGTCGCCCCCGAGAAGTGTCTCGCCGCCCACCTCCTCGACGACGACCCGGCCCACCTGGAGGTGTGCAACGCTCCCTTTCGCGACAACGTCACCCGGCGACTGGAGGGTGCCCGCGCCCGCGGCGACTACGGCGAGGCGATCGACCCCCGGGGCGTGGCGCTGTGGATCGACGGCCAACGAAGCGAGGACGCCTTCGAGAAACTCCGGAACTCGGAGTTCGCCTTTCCGCCGCTGTCGGTCGCCTTCGAGAGTCTCGGCCTGGAGAGCGAGGCGGCGTCGGAGGCGGCAGAGGCGGTCCACGCCTGGCGTGAGGACCGCGAGGGCGTCACGGTGCGCGGCGACGTCGTCTGATCACACCCGTCCGACGGTGACGTGGAAGGGAACGACCTCGCGGCGCCGGTACTCCTCGCGGTCCATCGCCTCGACGACCGCCCGGCCCATCGCCCGCCACTCCGCCCGCAACTGGTCGTACTCCTCGGCGGAGAGCCCTCCGGCGAGCATCGTCGCGCGGTCGCCCGCCAGGCCGGCGCCGGTGGCCTTCCGCCGGGCCGCCCGCAGGGCGTGTTCGTCGTACGGTGGGGTCACCTCGCGAACGTGGTCGTAGCGGCGCGTCCCGACGACCGACAGGCCCGCGTCGCGGAAACGGTCGTCGACCGCCCCGAGTGTGACGTCCGTGTCGACCCCGGCGAGGTAGGCCGCTCGTGCCCGTTTTTCGAGGCCCGGCTCCCGGTCGACGGTCGAGGACACGGTGACGCCGGCGTTGTCCGGTTCGACCGCCGCCACCAGGTCCGAGGACACCCGCGCGAGTTCCGCAATCCCCGCGGCGGGGTCGGCGAGGTTGATCAGCAGCGCCTGGCAGGCCGACAGGTCGACGGCCCCGTCACAGAGTGGCAGCGCGAGGGCGTCGCCGCCGACGACCGGAAACGGCGCACCCGCCGCTGACCCGCCATCTTCGCCGTCAGCGTGGGCGTGTCCGTCGGGTCCTCGGCGCGCGGCGGCCAGCAGGTCCCGGTCGGCGTCGACGCCGACGACGGAGGCGTCGGTCTCCGCCCGCAGCGCCGCCGAGAGAACGCCCGTTCCACACCCCACGTCGAGCACCCGCCGGCGGTTCGGCAGGTCGAGGTCCGAAAGGGCGCGGCGGTCCGCCCACATCCCGCGTCGCGTCGCCCGGAGGTACCCGGCGTCGAACCGTCGCACACCTCCTGAACGGGTGAGCGGGTGAAAAGGGTCGCGCCACGGGCGACCGGAAGCGGGTCGCGCCACGGGCGACCGGAAGCGGGTCGCGCCACGGGCGACCGGAAGCGGGTCGCGCCACGGGCGACCGAGTGAGGGTCGCGCCACGGTCCCCCTGCGCCGACTCAGTCGTGGACCCGCGCGGGTTCGACGCCGACGTCGGCGAACCGCTCCTCGAGTAGGTCGACGCGCTCGACGAGGTCGTTCGGGTCGTGTGCGTCGGTGCCGGCGACGACGCTCACGTCACGTTCACGCAGCGCGGCGAGAAAGTCGGGCAGCGGGTGAAAGAACCCCTCCGGGACGCTCGCCGCGGGGTGGTCGAGGTCGCGGTTCGAGCGGCCGGCGTTGATCTCCGGGACGGTGCGCGAGCGAGTGAAGGCGTCGGCCAGTCGCCGGTAGTGGTCGCCGTCGAGTGCGCCCCGCAGGGCGGGGTTGCGCTCGGGCAGGTCGACGTGGCCGGCGACCGCGAACAGTTCGGAGTCGACCATCGCCTCGACCAGTTCGACGTAGCGGTCGACGTAGGCGGCGGGGTCGTCCGGGTCGGCGACGTGGACGTTCACCCCCTCGACCAGGTGGACGGAGCCGACGGCGTAGTCGAAGTCGGCCTCGGCGAGAAAGGACTCGACAGCGGCCTCGTCCGCGGGGTGGTAGTCCACCTCGGCGGCGTCGAACACCTCGACGTCGTACTCGTCGCGGACGGTCTCGATGGCCGCCCGGCGGCGGTCGTGGGTACGGTCGAGGTTGAGGCCGTCCCGGCGGCGTCTGTGGCGCTGTTCGGCCCGCTCGGAGACGACGAGGTGGTCCGCGATCCCCACGCCGTCCAGGCCCGCCTCCGCGGCGGCACCGACCATCCACCCGAGGAAACTGCCGTCCGAGTACGTCGAGTGGACGTGGTAGTCGTACATACCCGGTCGAGGGGTGAGCGTCTGAAAAGCCGAGCGATGCCGGTCAGTTCTTCGTGAGTGCGGCCTGGTAGTGAGCGGCGGTCGCCCGGGAGTGGCGCAGGTCGGTCACGCGCCAGGGTGTGTCGAGTGTCGCCTCGCGAAGGCGCTCGGGCGAGAACAGCCGAAAGAGCAGTGTCTCACCGGGTGTACCGCGGTACTCGACGTGGAAGGTGCGGTACGCCAGGCCGGGCGTCGGGTCCGGCCGGTAGCCGAACAGGTCCGGTGCCCGCTCGTGTTTCGGGTCGTGAGCGTCGAGTACGACGGTCGCCCGCGGTGCGGTTGCCCGCGCGAGGTCCCGGAGGAACTCGCGCAGTCCGGCGACTGACCCGGCGAGCCCGACCTGCGTCCCCCGGGCGAACACCGACCGGAACCTCGTCTCGAACTCGGGCAGGTCGAACATGTCGACCCGACGGGCGTCCTCGACGCCGCGTTCCTCCATCACTCCCACGAGGTGGTCGCTCACCTCCGTCGCCACCGTCCGGTGACGCTTCTGGAAGTACAGCGCGTGCCGACCGACGCCGGCACCCACCTCTAGCAGTGGTCCCGTCAGGTGCTCGGTCGCCCACGGCAGGTCGCCGTCACGCTCTACCTCGCGAAAGTAAAGCCCCATCGGGTGTTCGCGCACGTCGTCGCCGTCCACGTCGACAAGCGGGTGCTCGCGCTCGCCGCGGTGTTCGTCACGGATCGCGCGACCGAACGGATCCGCCATGTCACGCCGCTGGTCCCGCACGGTCATAAAATTCTACTGATATATGGTACCGACTAACGTGTGACTAGGTACCGGTACACACGGTTCGCCAGGAGACGACAGCAAAGGGGGTCAGCCCTGTGCCAGTTCGTGTGCGCGCTCGACGTTCCACTCGAAGCCACGGCCGTTCCCGGTCGGCGTCTCCAGAACGAACGGCAACTCCCGCAGGTCGGGGTGGGTGAGCAGGGCGCGCATCCCGTTGTCGCCGATCTCCCCTTCGCCGAGGTGTGCGTGTTCGTCCTTGTTCGTCCCGCAGGCGTGTTTCGAGTCGTTGAGGTGCAGGCAGGCGAGGCTCTCCAGTCCGACGACGTCGTCGAACTCCCCGACCGTCTCCTCGACACCCTCGGGGGTGGAGAGGTCGTAGCCCGCCGCAAAGGCGTGGGCGGTGTCGACACACACCCCCAGGTCCTGCTCCGAGCGCTCGAGTACCGTCGCGAGGTGCTCGAACTGGCCGCCGAGTTTCGTCCCCGACCCGGCGTCGGACTCGACGAGGACGGTCACGCCGTCGGGCACGTCGAGTTCGTCCAGTGCACTCGCGGCGTTGTCGAGGCCGGTGTCGACGCCGGCGCCGGTGTGAGCGCCCAGGTGGACGTTGACGTAGTCCACGCCCAGCGCAGCGGCGGCGTCGACCTCCTCCTGCATCGACCGGATCGACTTCTCGCGCAGGTCCGACTTCGGCGTACAGAGGTTCACGAGGTACGAGGAGTGAATCACCCACGGGCCGACGTTCTCCTCGTCGCTCACCGAACGGAACTGCTTGGCCTCGTCGTCGTCGACGTTTGGCGACTGCCACACCTGCGGAGAGTGAGTGAAGATCTGGCCACAGGTGCCGCCGTACTCCAGTTGTTCGTCGACGGCGTTCGAGATACCGCCGGCAATTGATGTGTGTGCCCCCACGCGTAGCGAGTCAGCGTTCATACTACCGCGTCGGGCGGTCCCAGCATATCGCTTGTGAACTCGAAAAGAGTCGTCCGAGTGGAGAGCCGCCGTCAGCGGATAACGTCCAGGCCGTTCTCCGTCTCGACCTCGTCGCGACCGCCGTCACTCTGTGTGCCGGCCGCACCCGGCGGCGCCGTCTCGACGTTCTCGCTGGCGTCGAAGGATGCCTCCTCGACCTCTTGGAGGCTCTGCCGTGACTTGTCGGCCTGCTTCTGGGTGGTCGGGCCGAGCACCTGGGCGGACTGCACCCCAGTCATGATGGCCATCACACGGACCTTGCCCTTGTACTCCTCCTGGATGCGGGCGCCCCAGATGACGTTCGCGCTCGCGTCGAGGCGTTCGGTGATGTTGTCGGCGATCCCCTCCGCCTCCTTTAGGGTGAGGTCGGGACCGCCGGTGATGTGGACCAACCCGCCCGATGCGCCGCGGTAGTCCACGTCCAACAGCGGGTGGTTCATCGCGTCGCTGACCACCTCGCGG
>CAZQHW010000075.1:7516-12307 GCA_964593395.1 uncultured Halobacteriales archaeon | reverse complement strand
GGTTCAAATCCCAGTCCTGGCGTCTCTGTCGAACTGGGACGACGAGTGTCCTCCACCGGAGTCGTCTCAGAGGACCACGGCGGCGCCGTCGGCGACGGCCAGTGACGTCCGCTCGCCGACGCCGACCACGTCCTCACGGCCCTGGACGACCACCTGCACGGGGCTGACGTCGGCGTCGAGGTCGACGAGATAGTTCGTCTGGTCGCCCTCGAAGAACCGCTCGACCACCTCGCCCGGGACTGCCCCGTTCGTCGCCGCGGCGTCGGGGCGCCGGATCTCGAAGTCCTCTGGCCGGATCGAGACCGTCACTCTCCCACCGGCACCGTTGGCCGGGATGTCGAAGCCGTCGTCGCCGCCGAGGGCGACGACTCGCCGGCTGCCGCGCTCGACGACCTCGCCCTCGAGGAGGTTCGTGTCGCCGATGAAGTCGGCGACGAACTCGCTCGCGGGCTCCCGGTAGATCTCCTCGGGCGGCCCGACCTGCTCGAGACGCCCGTCGTTCATCACCGCGATCCGGTCGCTCATCGACATCGCGACCTCTTGATCGTGGGTGACGTAGAAGAACGACCCCCGGGTCTGTTCGTGGATGCGCCGGAGTTCGACCTGCATCTGCTTGCGGAGTTTCCGGTCGAGCGAGGACAGCGGTTCGTCGAGTAACAACACGGACGGCTCGTTCACCAGCGCCCGTGCGAGTGCCACCCGCTGTTGCTGGCCGCCGGACAGGGCCGTCGGGTCGCGGTCCTCGAACCCCTCGAGATCGACGAGGTCGAGGTACTCGCTGACGCGTCGCTCCCGCGCCTCGCGCTCGCTCATCCCGTCCGGAACGTCCTCCATGCCGGACTTCTGGAGGCCGTAGCCGACGTTGTCCCCGACGCTCATGTGCGGGAACAGCGAGAGGTGCTGGAAGACGAGGTTCGTGTCCCGGGACTCGGGCGGGACGTCTCTCATCGGTCTGCCGTCGATCCGGACAGTCCCGTCGGTCGGCCGCTCGAAGCCACTGATCATCCGCAGGGTCGTCGTCTTGCCACACCCCGACGGCCCGACCAGGGTGAAGAACTCCCCCCGCTCGACGGCGAGGTCGATGCCCTTTACTGCGACCACGTCGCCGAACTGCTTCATCACCTCGTCGAGTTCGACGAGTGTGTCGGGCGTCGTCGCCATGTGGGGTCTTTGATTGAGAGATTATATCAGCCTACCGCTCCAGAGGCCAACGTTATTCGGCGTGGGTTTTATTAAATATCGCGTTGACATGACGAGCATGACAGCTGACCAGAATGAAAGCGGTCGTTCTGCTCGTCGCTCGATCGACAGACGGAGTTACCTCGCGGGGGCCGGTGCCGTGGGGCTGGCCGCGACGGCGGGGTGTCTCGGTGGCGGCGGTGGGACGACGACGATCAACGTCATCACCTGGAACGACTTCGCGCAGGACCCGGTCGTCAACAGCGTCGAGGACAACCTCGACGTCGAGGTCGATATCACCTCCTCGACCTCGTCGACGGAGATGTTCCAGCGGTTGAACCAGGGCTCCGATTTCGACATCGCGGTCCCGAACAACAACCTCGTTCCCCGCTTTCTCAACGCGGGGCTGATCGAACCCGTCGACATGGACGCCGTCACCAACTACGGTGACATCTACCAGAAGTTCAGGGACTTCGTCGACCAACAGTTCACGCAGGACGGCAGCGCCTACGGCGTCCCGATCCGGTGGGGATGGTACGGCTACGCCTACAACACCGACGAAGTACCGGACCACGAGCCGAGCTACAAGATCATGTTCGAGGAGGACTACGTCGACACCGATCTCAACGGCGAGATCATCATGTACGACGAGGCCGCAAAGACGATGCCGGTGGCGGCGCTGTACCTGGCGGAGACGACCGGCGACTCGTCGTACCGGGAGGCGCTCACCGAGAACGACCGGATGACGTTCACGGAGGAGCAGATAACCGAGATGCGCGACCTCCTCATCGACCAGAAACCCCGCCTGGAGGGGTACATCTCCTCGGACACGACGTACATCCAGCAGTTCCAGGAGGGCAACTTCCTGGTCGGCCACTCGGGGCGCAACGAGATCGTCCGGTTGCAGGAGAATCAGGGCGTCGAGTCGGTGGAGTTCGTCGTGCCACAGGAGGGCGCGATGGCGTGGTACGAGACGGCAGTCGTCTCCAGTGACTCCGACAACGTCGAGACTGCCTTCGAGGTGATAAACGAGTACATCGCCCCGGGGACCGGCGCCGAGTTGGCCCGCCAGGGCAAGTCACCCAGTTGCAACCCCAACGTCGCCGACGAGTTGAGCAGCAGCGAGCAGGAGTTGTACGGCCGGATCGACCCCCAGCGGATCGAACAGTTCATTCCGTTCAAAGACATCGCTAGTGACGTGTCGGAGGCGTACAACTCCGCGTGGGAAGAGGTCAAGGCGTAGGATGGCCGCGCCGGACAGGGAGGAACCGCTCCGGGCGACCCTTGTCAGGGTGCTTAGCAGGCGGCGCAACGCCCTTGCAGTAACGGTCGGTCCCGGTGCCGTGTGGATCGCCTTGTTGCTCGTCGCGCCGCTTGCCTTTATGACGGCGGTCAGCTTCGTCTCTCGCGACCCCGTCACGTACCAGATCGTCTGGGAGCCGACGCTAGAAAACTACGTCAACCTGTTCGTCGGCGGGACAACGGAGTACTCACTGGGACCGGTCGGGTTCCAGGCGACTGCCTTCGAGAAGGCGGTCCTGCTGTCGTACGCCATCGCCACCGTCGTGACCGTGCTCTGTCTGGTGCTCGCGTTCCCGCTAGCGTACGTTATGTCCCGACTCGACGACCGGACGTTCAAGATCGTGATCTACCTGGTCCTGTTGCCGTTTTTCACGATGTACCTCGTCCGGGCGTACTCCTGGCGGCTGCTGTTCGGTCGGTCGGGCGTCCTCAACGACGTGCTCGGCGTCTTCGGTCTCGGACCGGTTGGGGCGTTCGAGTTCGGTGTACCGGCGATCGTCGTCGGACTGACACACGCGTACTTTCCGTACATGCTGATGACGCTGTACGCCAGTCTCGACGGGTTGGACTACTCGCTGGTCGAAGCCGCCCGTGACCTCGGCGCCTCGCGAACCGACGTCGTCAGAGACCACATCGTTCCGCTCACGATGCCGGGTATCGTCGGCGGGAGCGTGTTCGTGTTCGTTCCGAGCGTCGGGGCGTTCATCACGCCACAGATCCTCGGACAGGGAAAGGTCCAGATGATCGGCATCCTCATCGAGAACCGGGCCATCGGGGAGGCGACCAACCCGGCCACCGCGAGCGCCGCGTCGATGGTAGTCGTGGTCACCATCGTCGCCGCGCTGATCCTGGTGTTCCGGTACGTGAGCCTCGACGAGTTGGGAGGTGTCTAACATGGCGACCGAGACCGAACAGGGTGAACAGCCAGCCCGGGGGTTCGCCGGCGGCTACATCGACCGGCGTCGGTTCGAGCAGTTGTTACAGGCCGGACTGTACGGCTTCGCCGGACTGATGCTGTTGTTCCTGTGGGTGCCGCTGCTGTTTATCGGCTTTCTGTCGTTTGTCGAGTCGCCGACGCTGTTGCCGTTCGAGGGGTTCACCCTCGAGAACTACCAGGGGCTCGCCGGAAACGAGACGCTCCGATCGTCGGTTCTGACCAGTTTCAGCATCGCCACGCTGTCGGCGGTCATCGCGACCGTTCTCGGCGTGCTCGCCAGTTTCGCGATCACCCGCTACCGGTTTCCACTCCGGGAACTGTACCGCACCTTCGGGATCGTGCCGATGATCGTCCCCGGCGTGATCCTCGGGGTCGGTTTGCGGTTTTACTTCCAGTTGGTCATCGACATCGGCCCGTCGTTTTTCGCGACCGTACTCACGCACTCGCTGTACGGACTCCCCTTTGTCCTGCTCATCGTGACCGCCCGCCTGTACACGTTCGACGAGTCACTCGAGGAGGCCGCCCGGGACCTCGGGGCCGACCCCCTGACCACGTTCCGCGACGTCACGCTCCCGATCATCGCGCCCGCCGTGGGGGCCGGATTCCTGTTCGCCTGGGTCCGGTCGTTCGAGGACTACATCCGGGCGCTGTTCGTCAGCGGCATCGACACCACGCCGCTGACCGAGTGGATGTTCGGCAAGATCACGAAGGCGTCGGCGGACAACCTGCTCACGCTGAACGCGGTGTCGACGCTCGTGGTGCTCGCCATCGCCGTCGCCCTCGCCGTCGCGATGAACCTCGGCAACGTCACCGGCTACGTCGCCGGCACCGTCGACGAAGACGACGAGTAGCCCGTCAGGGGTCGTCTCGCCCGCGACGAGGACGCCCGTAGTCTGGAACCTGAACCGGTACGGCGGCGACCCACCGTGCGCCAGGTGAGAACGGACCCGACGGACGTGCCCGCCGGTCGGTCGCGGACCGGAGGCCCCAGCGGTCACTCCCCACCGTCGTCCAGTTCGACCACGTCGCCGCCGTCGGCGTCGAGGTCCGCCCGGAGGTCGGCGACGAGTCGCTTCCCCTCGTCGCGCAGCCGCTTTGCCTCGGCGAGTCCCGGCTCACCGGACTCCAGGCGTTCAACGATCGCCTCGACGCGCTCGACCTTCGCCTCGATCCCCATCGACTCACCGTGACCGTCGCCCGTCCCGTCCCCGGTGTCCGCGTCGGTGGGCTCCGACTTCTCTCCGCCGCGGTCGACCGTGGACTCGCCGTCGGGCGTCCGGTCATCGTGCGGCGCTTCCTCTCCGTCTTCTGGCTCACCGTCCCCGTCGTCGTCCACGTCCCTCGTGGTGTCGCTCGTCTCGGTCTCGTCGTCG
>CAZQHW010000075.1:4294-7416 GCA_964593395.1 uncultured Halobacteriales archaeon | reverse complement strand
CGTCGCTCACGTCAGGATCACCCACAGGGTGAGTGCGAGCACAAGCGTCGTCAGCCCGGCGATAAGGAGGCGGTAGCGGCGGCGCTGCCGGCGAAGTCGCCGCTCGTAGTTCCGGGACCGCTCGTAGCCGTCGGTCGCGGCGTCGAGGTCGGCCGACAGGCCCGCGAGTCGCCGGTCGACGCGCCGCTCGTAGGCGGCGTCGAGACGCCGGTCCAGGCGGTTCACGCGGCCTGCCGTCGCCGACTCGTACCCCGCGACCAGCCGTGCCTCGAGGTCACTCAGGCGTCCGGCGGCCAGGCGACCGAACGCCCGCTCGACGGCGGCGTCGAGGTTCCGGACTCCGGTCGTCACCCGGCGCTCGTACGCCGTCTCCAGGCCGGCGTCGAGGGTCTCGACGCTCGACTCGACCGCGTCGTCAGCGGCGTCCGCGAGGGCGTCCGACAGCGCCCCGAGTCGTCCGTCGACGCGACGCTCGTAGGCGGCCTCCAGTCGGGACTCGAGGTTGTCGACCCGGTCGCTCGCGTCGTCGACGGCGGCGACGACCGTGCCGGCCTCCGTCGGCGTGATGGCGTCCACGTCGGCGACGGCGCCGGCGAGAGTGTCGTCCTCTGTGTGGCCGACGGCGGCGACGACGGGTGTCTCCGCGGTGAAAACTGCCTCCGCGACCGCCTCGGTGTCGAAGGCGTCGAGGTCCGTCTCGCTGCCGCCGCCCCGGCCGACGACGATGCAGTCCACGTTGGCGCGGCGGTCGAGGTGGTGGAGGGCGTCCGCGACCTGGGTCGCGGCGCGGTCGCCCTGGACGCTTGCGTGGCGCAACACCACGTCCACGGCCGGGTTGCGCTCGTGGATCGAGGTCTCCACGTCCCGCCGCGCGTCGCCGTCGCGCGAGGTGACCACGCCGACGCGGTCGGGAAACCGCGGCGGTGTCCGCTTGTGCTCGTCGGCGAACCAGCCCCGCTCGTCGAGTTCGGCACGAAGCCGGGCGATGCGGCGGGCACGCGACCCCTCGCCGACGACGGTCACCGACCAGGGTTTGAGGGTAAGGCGGCCGCCCTCGACCCAGTAGTCCACGCGTCCGGTCACGACGACCTCAGTGCCCGCCTCGATATCGGCGTCCATCGACCGGTAGCGGGACTGCCAGAGCACGCAGTCGAGTTCGGCGTCGCCGTCGGTGAGCGTAAAGTACAGCGCGGTCCCCGTCTCGCTCGGGTCGGTCACCTCGCCCACGACGCGCACGTCCTGCAGGTCCGGGCCGTCGAGGGCCGTGGCGACCCGCTCGTTGACCTGTTCGACGGTCAGTACGCCCCCATCGTCGGGCGCGAGACCGTCGAGCGCGTCGTCGGGACTGCTCATGTCTCACCGACTGCCCTCGGGCGGAATAAGCGCGTTGTTCAGATGTCCCGCCAGAAGTGCAGGCTCAACACGCCGATCATAACCGCGAGCACAAAGAACCCACCTGCCTCCTGCAGGTTGCCAACGGAGTACGCGGCGACCGCGCCGACAAAGAAGGCGGCGGGGGCGACCAACAAGGCGGCCATGTAGGCGTTCTCTAGCGTGAACCGCCGACCAAAGGCCATACTCGGTTCACACGGAGCAGCCTAATCGACCTTCCGGCCACGCTCACTCCAGGGCGCCCAGTCCCTCGTCACCGGACCGAAAGAAGTGCACGGCGAAGCCGGGGACCGAGGCGAGCAGTCCGGCGGCGACGCCCACCGTACAACTCAACAGCGCCCGACTCGCCGGGTGCGTCGGGTCGCCCCCGACCAGCCAGTGAGTCGCGGTGTAGAGGCTGACGACGACGGCACCGACGCCGACGACGGCGACGACGCCGTCCTGGATCTCGGCGGCAGAGGCCCGCAGCGCGGCGGCGACGGCGCCGAGAAAGAACGCCTCCAGAACGAGCGCCGGCACCAGCGGTGCCGTCCCTCCGGAGACGGTCGTCGGCAGGACCACCCAACTCGTCGTCGCCACCCCGAGGACCGCGACGGCCAGCCCCCGGAGTGGCCACGCGGGCGGCTCCGAGAGACGGTACTCGCGAAGGGCCATACGAACCGAGACACCCCCCGCCCGAATAACGCTTCGGGCGTGTGGACCGTCACCCCTATGCTGCCCGGTGAACTCCCGACAGGTATGTGCGGTCGGTACAGTCTGTTCACGCCGCCCTCGGAGTTGGAACGGCGGTTCGACGCCGACTTCGACGGCGTGGAGTCGACGTACAACGCCGCTCCCGGCCAGGAGTTACCCGTGATCCGTGACGACGACCCCGACGCCGTCACGCACTGCTCGTGGGGACTGGTGCCCGAGTGGGCCGACGACCCCGACGAGTCGCCGGCGCCGATAAACGCCCGCGCGGAGACCGTCGCCGACAAGCCCACCTTCCGTGGTGCCTACCGCAAGCGGCGTTGTCTCGTCCCCGCCGACGGCTTCTACGAGTGGGTGTCTGAGAGCGGCGGCAAGACCCCCTACCGCGTCGCCCTGGAGGACGACGAACCCTTTGCGATGGCCGGCCTCTGGGAGACCTGGAAGGGCGAACCCGCCCAGACCGGCCTGGGTGACTTCGGGTCCGGCGGCGACCGCACCCGTCGCGTGGACTCGTTCACCGTCGTCACCACGGAACCGAACGACCTGGTGAGTGATCTTCACCACCGGATGGCAGTGATCCTCCCGCCCGACGAGGAGGAGCGCTGGCTCACCGCCGACGACCCCGGCGACCTGCTGGAGCCGTACCCCGCCGACCGGATGCGCGCCTACCCCGTCTCCTCCCGGGTCGGCGACCCGGCGAACGACGACCCATCGCTGATCGAACCCGCCGACTGACCGACGGCAGACGACGCCGCTCAGGAGTTCAAACCACCCGTCGCGGGTCAGAAGAACCCGCCGATCGTGTCGGTCACCTCGTCGACCGTGTCCTGGATACCACCGAGGAGTCCGCCGCCGCTGTCGTCGTCACCGTCGTCACTGTCATCGTCGTTGTCGTCGCTGCCTGAGTCCCCGCCACTACCACCGTAGTCCCCGGTCTGGTCGTAGTTGTTCTCCCAGCCGCCGACGGGGTCCCAACCGCCGCCGTCACTGTTACTGTCGTCACTGCCGTCGTCGTCGTTCGCGTCTCCACCGTCGTCGTC
>CAZQHW010000075.1:0-4194 GCA_964593395.1 uncultured Halobacteriales archaeon | reverse complement strand
TGTCGTCGCCGCCCCAGTCGAACCAGCCGTCGTCGTCACCGCCGTCGTCCGTGCCGCCGTTGTCGTCGCTGGTGTCGTCATCGTCGTCACCCCAGTCGATCAGGCCGTCGTCGCCGGGGAGCAACCCGTCGCCGTCGTCGCCGAACCAGCCGCCGCCGGTCTCGTCACCGTCGCCGCCGGTCCCGTCGTCGCCGGTTGTCTCCCCGGTGTCGGACTCGGACCCAGTTTCGTCGGAGTCGTCCCAGCCGCCAAAGGCGTCGTCGATCAGGTCGTCGAACCAACTGCCGCCCTCGCCGTCGCCCTCGTTCTCGCCGTCCTCGCCCTCGCCGTCACCGGGGGTCTCCGGTGCCGTCTCGCCTTTCTTGCCGTTCTTGCGGTCCTGCTCGGGCGTGACCTCGGTGACGCTGAGGGCGAACTGACCGGTGCCGAACGCGGCGAACACGCCGATCCCGATGCTGTCACCCGGCTCGAACTGGTCGTCGATGCGGACGGTCTCGGCCGGGAAGATGGTCCGACTGGCGTAGTCGTACTCGGTGACGTTCTCGGGAGTCGACCCGTCACGAGTCGCCAGCAGGTCGAAGTCGCTGCCCGGCGGACCCTCCATCCGCAGTTCGAGAGCAGAACTCGTCGCCTCGACCGTGTAGGTGGTCGTCCAGAGGTCGCCGAAGTCGGCCTGGCCAGTAAAGTCGGCGTCGCCGGGCACGTCCTCCGGTCCCTGGTTGTCGACGGTGACCCGCTCAGTCTGCGTCGCCGTGTCACCGTCCGGCCCGGTGACGGTCAGTTCGATCTCGAAGGTGCCGCCGGACTCGAAGAAGTGCTCGACGCTCGCACCACTGGCGGTCGTGCCATCCCCGAAGGCCCACTCGTAGGTGGCGTCCTCGCCGTTTGCGTCGACCTCGGCGTCGAAGGCCACGGCCTGGTCGACGAGGATCACATCGCTCTCGCCGTCGAGGCTCTCGTAGTCGAACGCCGCCACCACCCTGTCGCGCTCGACGGTGATGGTCTCTCTCGCGGTGTCACGGGCGCCGTGCCTGTCGGTCAGGGTGAGTTCGACGGTGTAATTGCCTGGTTCGTCGAACGTGTGCGTGACGCCGGTGGCACCAGGGTTCCCCCGACTGCTCGGGTCGCCGGTCTCGGTGGTGCCGTCGCCGAGGTCCCACTCGATGTGGTCTACCTCCGTCACGAAGTGGCCGTCGGGGTCCTCGCTGGGACCGGAGCTGAACCGGACGGCGTCGCCGACGACGATGCGGTCGTCCGGGCCGTCGTAGTTGCTGACTCCGATCTCGGCGACCGGCGACTCGTTGTCCTCGGTGACCAGCACCCGGACACTCGCGGTGTCGGAGTCAGTCCTGCCGGCCCCCCGGCCGGTGAGCCGGGCGTCGAGCGTCAGTTCGACCTCGTAGGCTCCGGGTTCGTCGAAGCTGTGTTGGACCTGCTGGCCGCCGGTCTCGGTGGTACCGTCGCCGAAGTCCCACTCGTGTTGCTTGGTCACCCGGCCCCTCGTCGAGCCGAAGTCCGCAGCGGAACTGCTGGCGTCGAACTCGACCGACTCGCCGACGGACACCTTTTGATCGGACAGCGTCACCGCGGCGGTGGCCTGCGTCTCGTCCACTCGCGCCCGCTCCCACCAGAGGTTGTCGTTGTTTGGCTTTCGCTTGTGCATCGCGGGAGCCCTGCCGTCCACCCCGCCGCTCTCGAGGCTGCGGACCACGTCGAAGGTCTTGTAGTCGAGGTGGTTCTCGGTGACGGTGACGACAGCGTACCCCGTGGTCCGGAAGTCCACGTCCTTTACGTGGGTGTTCATCATCGTCAGCGCCGTTTGCAGCCGGTCGACGGAGTCGTCACTCGTGAGCACTGGGGGCTTTTTCCGGACGTCGGGCACACCACCCTCGCTCATCTGCTCGTACGGCGTCTCGGAGGTCATCGCCGGGACCATGAACTCGACGCCCGCGGTGTCTCCGCCACCGTAGTCCGTCAGCAGTCTGCTCGCCAACGAGGCGTGCATGTCCCCGGTCAGCGTGACGAAGTTGTTCGTCCCCTCTCTCGCCGCCCCGAGGATGTCCTCCCGCTCGGAGATGTAGCCGTCCCAGGCGTCGTGGTAGATCTCGACGGCCTCGGGATGGTCGTCCGGACCCGGAAGGAACCCCAGTCCGCCGAGGTGCTTTGCGAGCAGGCTGCCGGGTTCGGAGATGGTCATCGGGGAGGCGAGCACCTCGTTCATCCACAGTGTCCAAGTGGTGTTCGAGTCGCGTAGTCGGTCCTCCATCCACCGCTTCTGCTGGCCGCCCAGCATCGTCCTGTCGGCGTGGTGTGGGTCCCCCTCGTTTGGCCCTTCTTCGCTTTCGAACTCGTATGGGTGCTCGTGCTCGTGCGGGTCGTGGTCGTGCCTGCCGTGGTCGTGTGTCTCCTCGTAGGTCTCCTCGTTCCCGTTGCGCGTGTTCTTCAGGGTGGTGTTCAGGGGGTCGACGAAGCCGTTGTTGTCCTTCACCGGCTTGAGAGTCCTCGTCGGACCGCGTCCGCTGGGGGGTTGCTCGCGGTAGAACCGCTCGTCAGTGACGAACAACTCGAGAAGGTCGCCGAACTCGAGGTGGTCGTACAGGTCGAACACGCTGTGTAGGTTCGTCTCGAACTGACGACCGTACGTGGTGTACTCGTAGATATCCTCGCCGTTCGCCGCCGTCTGGATCTTCTCGCGGTCGGCTTCCACTCTGGCGGGGATGTGCTCGAGCCACGCTTGGATCGCGTTGGCGTACCGCTCCGAGGTGACGAACGCCCCACCGACGCCGTCCGACTCGGGACCGCTCGCGTCGTAGTCCCAGTAGCGGTCGTCGGCGACCTCGTGGTCGTCCCACGTGTAAATCATAGTGTGTTGCTCCAGCGCCCGCTTCGTGTTCTCCCTGCTCTTGTAGGCCTTGTACAGCGCCCGGTAGTCGTCGGCGTGCCAGGCGAGTTTCTCGTGACGGTCGCCGTTGCCGTTCGTCAGGCGCTCCGGAACCCCCCGGAACTCGTCTTTGTACTCGTCCGGGAGATCCCGGACGGGAGAGGACACGTCGCTGTAGTAGCCGTCGGCGTTCGGTTCGATCACCTGATCCGAAGTGAACACGCCGCCGGTGCTCTCGTAAATAAAGTCACCCAGATGCAGCATGAAGTCCGCGGCGTGCTCGGCGGCGTACCCGTAGGCGTGGAAGTAGCCGTTCTGGTAGTGGTTGCAGTTGACGACGGCGAAGGTCAACTCCTCGACCGACCCGTCTGCCCCCGGCAGGGTCCGACACCGACCGGTGTTGCTGGAGACGCCACCGTAGTCGAAGTGATAAAAATACTCCTCGTTCGCGTTGAGTTCACCGGCCAGGTCACAGCGCACGCAGTTGTCGTTGCCGGTGACGCCGTCGTGCTCGACGGTCCCCTCGTAGACGACGACGTCGAAGTTGGGGTCGTCGGCGACGGTCAGTTGTAGGTCGGCGTCGGGCGCTTCACCTATCGCCCGGTCCGACACGCGCGTCCACAGGATGACGCCGTCCTCGGTCGGCCCGCCCGAGGCGACCGACTGCGGGAACACTTCGTCCGTCGAGAGACCCGCGGCCCCGGTACTGCCGGCGTCGGCCGCCTCGCCCTGTTGGGTCGCCTCGACGGTCTCGATCAACTCGCGGTTCCCCAGGGCGGCGACGACCCCTGCCGCGCCCGCGGTCTTTTTCATGAACTCTCGGCGGTCCCGGCAGGGACACACCTTCGCGCCCTCCTCGCATTTCGTACACTTGAAGAAGTGACTCCGGATCTTGTCTCTGATCGATCCGTCTCCGCCCCCTGTCTCACTCATCGTTAACTACTCGTAACGAGGCTTAATTAAATAAATTTTTGCCTGTTACCATTATGCAACCATTCAGTCGAACTGGAGTAAAAAAGGATCGCGGAGGAACCCGCGCGTGGTTACAATATAAACCCTGGCGAGAGACCGGTCTCCGGTCACCCTCTGTCGTGTGGTAACTTGTGACAGTTTAGGTCGTTCACCGGCGTCAGAGGGTCCTCAGATGCGGTTTTCTTCACGTCGCCGCTCTGTCGGACCGGCGTAGTTGGACGTACAAGTTTATATAGAAGGCCTTTCAATCACAGTACGAACATGGGACAGCGAATGCAGCGCGGCGGCATGCCGATGATCGTGATGGACGAGGAGGCCGAGCGGGTGAGCGACCGCGACGC
>CAZQHW010000074.1:0-12480 GCA_964593395.1 uncultured Halobacteriales archaeon | reverse complement strand
GTGCCGAACGTCGAGCGGTTGTCGTAGATTCCGTGTTCGGCGGCGGCGGCAGTGAACTCGCCGGTCCGGACGACGACGTTTGCCGTGGTGATCCCGCCGTAGGAGAACCCGGTGACGAACGTCCGTTCGGGGTCGGCGATCCCCCGCTCGACGACGGCGTCGACGGCGCTGGTCACGTCGTCGGTCTCCAGGTCCCCGCGGGTGCCCTTTAACCGCTCGGCGAACTCGCGGCCGTACGACACCGACCCGCGGTAGTTCGGCCGGACGACGGCGTACCCCTGCCCGGTCCAGTACCCGCGGCCGAACCGGAACGTGGGCGCGTCGTAACTCATCGGTCCGCCGTGGATCGCTGCCACCAGCGGGAACCCCTCTGCGGGTGGCTCGGCGGGCGCCTCGCCCCGGCCCTCGGCCGATGGGCGGTAGAGGTCGGCCGCCACCACGACGCCGTCGTCGTTCTCGAAGGTGATCCGCTCGTGGTGGGGTACCGCCCGCTCCGCGAGGAGGTCCGCCGAGACGGCGTCCACCAGGGTCAGGTCGGCGTCGGGGTCGTCGAGCGCGTCGGTGTCGAACGCGTACAGTTCGTGGCCCCGTCGGGGGTCGTTGAACAGCGCGACGACTGTGCCGCCGTCGGCGTCGAAGTCGACGAGTTCACGATCCCGACCCTGGGCGGGGAAGATGCGCTCGGGCGCGTCGCGCTCGGCGTCGAGTCGCACAAGTCGCGTGAGTCCCTCGTCGGCGGCGCCAGCCACCAACTCACCGCCGACCCACCGCGGCGGCAGGAACACCGAGCGGTCCAGCGACGCCGACACCGACTCGTGGGTGTCGAACTCGTCGACCCCGACGTGGACCTCGTTCGGAACGTACCAGTTCTCCGGTTCACCCCCGATAAACGCCACCCGCTCGCCGTCGGGCGACCACTCGTAGCCAAGCGCCCGCAGGTCCTCGTCGGTCACCTGCCGGAGGTTCTCGCCGTCGGGGTCGATCGTGTACAGGCAGACCGCCTCGGAGTCGTCCGGGCGCTCGGTGCGGTTGGAGGCGAAGGCGATGCGGTCGCTCGCGCCCCACGCCGGCTGCAGGCCCATTATCGGCTCGCGGGCACCCTGGCCGTAGGCGTCGTCCAGGCGCTCGCTCTCCCCGGTCTCGACGTCGACGACGAACAGGTACGTCGTCACCTCGTCCAGAAAGCCGACGCCGTTTGCCTTGTGTTGCAGGCGCTCGACCTCGATAGGGCCGCCCTCTTCCAGTTCGTCCAGGTACTCCCGTTGCTCGTCGGTCGGGTCGCGGGCGGCGGCCACGACACGCTCGCCCGCTGGCCCCCAGTCGAACTCCCGTACACCCTCCTCGAAGTCAGTCACCTGCCGGGCGTCACCGCCGAGGTCGAGGTCGAACGCCCAGACTTGGGGCTTCGGCCCGTCGTCGCCACCGCCCGCCGGTTCGTCCTCGCTCTCGTCGTCCGCCTCGCTCTCCTCGCCCTCGGCGTCCGCCTCCCCCGTCTCGTCGTCTTCGTCGTCCCCGTCACGGCCCACCTGCCGGGCGAGGTCCTCCTCGCGCGCAGCGACAAAGGCGAGGCGGGTCCCGTCGGGACTCCACTTCGGACTCGAGGCGTCGGAGACGCGGGTGAGTCGGTGTGGCTCGCGGCTGCCGTCCGTTGGGGCGACAAACAGCGAGTTGTGGCGCTCGTCGGCGTCGGGGTCGAACTCGTCGACGACGTACGCCACCCGGTCGCCGGACGGCGAGACGACCGGCTGGGAGGCGGTGCGGTAGTCGTACATGTCAGAGAGGTCCAGCGGGTCCATGTTTCCGGCGATGCCCGTCCCCGGCTTATACCGTTCGGTGGCCCGGCACCGTCTCACAGGGTGGTCGTCGGCCGCCGACACTCGAGATGATGGCGGTCGCGTCGAGAGTGATTTAAGACGCCGGGGAGGCTCCGGTGAACATGGACTACACCGAGGCCGCGGGGGTGTTGTTCGGCCTGCGGCGCTACCCGCCGCGACCGGGGACGGCGGCGACTGCCGACCTGTTGGCCGCCCTCGGAGACCCCCAGGAGACCCTGCGGTGCGTGCAGATTGCCGGCTCGAACGGAAAGGGCACCACCGCCCGGATGTGCGAGCGGGTGCTCCGGGAGGCGGGGGCGACCGTCGGCCTGTACACCTCCCCACATCTCGAGGACGTCCGCGAGCGGGTCCGGGTGGACGGTCGGCCGGTCGCAAAGAGCGCGGTGACGGCGTTCGTCAAGGCGGCCGAGGGGCGCCTGCGTGGTCGCAGCGCCGAGGCGCCGACGTTCTTCGAGGCGATGACCGCCCTGGCGCTGTGGGAGTTCGAGCGCCGCGGGGTCGACGTCGCGGTGCTCGAGGTGGGTATCGGCGGCCGGTACGACGCCACGAGCGTCGTCGACCCGGTCGCGGGCGCCGTGACGAGTGTCGCTCTAGAGCACACCGACGTGCTCGGCGACACCGTCACCGAGATCGCTCGCGACAAGGCCCACGTCGCCCCCGTCGACGGCCCGCTGGTCACCGCGACCGACGGCGAGGCGCTGACCGCCGTTCGCGGGGTCGCCGACGACGTGGTGACCGTCGGCCGGGTCGGCGACGGCGAGAGCGGTGCCGACGACCCGGACGTCCGGGTCACCTACGGCGGCCGGGTGGACCACATAGAGGCGGCAGTGACCGTCGAGAGCGGGTCGACACAGGCAGGTGGCACACGACCGCCGGGCGACGCCGACGACGACCTGCTCGGGGCCGACTGGCGGGTCGAGACCCGACTCCCGACACCGGGTGCCCACCAGGCGGAGAACGCCGGCGTCGCGACGGCGCTGGCCCGGGCGGTGTTCGCCGACGACCGCGTCGAACTCGCGCTGGATCCGGACTTCGACCTGGCGGTCACGCCGGGGACGGTGCCGGCGCTGGTCGCCGAGCGGGGTCTGCGACGGGCGCGTTGGCCCGGCCGGTTCGAGACACTCGCGACCGCCCCGCTGGTCGTTCTCGACGGCGCCCACAACCCCGGCGCCTGCGAGCGCCTCGCCGCCACCCTCGCGGAGTACGACCACGACGACGTCCACCTCGTGTTCGGCGCTCTGGTGGACAAGGACCACGACGAGATGCTGCGGGCGCTGCCCGACCCAGCGACGGTGTCCACCTGCACCCCCCCGGTCGACCGCGGCGAGGACGCCGCCGCCCTCGCCGGCGTCGTGGAGCGTCACGCCGGCGACGGGACCGCAGAGCGACCGCACACCGTCGAGGCGGTCGGGGAGGTCGCCCCGGCGCTCGACCGTGCGCTGTCGGCCGCCGACCCCGACGACTGCGTGCTCGTCACGGGGTCCCAGTACGTCGTCCGGGAGGCCCGCCGCCGGTACGGGGCGCTCGACCGCCGGCCCCGGGTCGAGACGCCTGCCGACGCCGAGCGCGCGGTCAGGGACGCCGACGTCGGCGCCGACAATACGGCGGCGGCCGAGACGCTGTCGCGAACCCTCCGGTTGCGCCTCGGTCCCGGGTCGGCCGAGCGCCTGCGGCGGGCGACGCCACCTGGCGTGGCCTGTCGGGTCGCCGACCACGACGACGAGGAGCCCCGCGAGGTGCTGTTGTCGGGGTCCGTTGCCCTCCTGCGGACCCTGGCCGACGACCTCGCGGACGAGGACCCGGCGACGGCGGACCGCCTCCGGCGGGCGCTGGGCGACCAGCCGAGCGACGACGGGACGGGACCGACGAGCGACACGAGGGCCCCGCTCGGCCCGCCGTCGCTGCCCGGGTCGGTCGACGGCGACGGGACGGCGGTGTACCGGACGCCAGTTGACGTGGAGGGCGGCGGCGACGCGGTGAGCGACGACCGTCTTCCGTGGCTGACGGGTGAGACGCCCACTGTCATGGGGATCGTCAACGTCACGCCGGACAGTTTCCACGACGGCGGGGAGTACAACGCGGTCGAGGCAGCGGTCGAGCGGGCCCGGGAGATGGCCGACGCCGGCGCGGGCATCCTGGACGTGGGCGGCGAGTCGACGCGACCGGGAGCGGACCCCGTGGCGGTGCAGCGGGAGATAGAGCGCGTCCGTCCGGTGATCGCGGGGATCCGCGAGGCGGGGATCGACCTCCCGGTGTCGGTCGACACCCGGAAGGCGCCGGTCGCCCGCGCGGCTCTGGAGGCGGGAGCGGACATCGTCAACGACGTGAGCGGCCTGGAGGACCCCGACCTGCCCCGCGTCGCCGCGGAGTACGACGCCGGTCTCGTCGTGATGCACAGCCTCGACGCGCCGGTCGACCTCGACCACGAGGCGGAGTACGACGACGTGGTCCGCGAGGTGGCCGGGTGGCTGCGCGAGCGGGTGCTGTTCGCCGAGCGCGTCGGCGTCGACCGCGAGCGGGTCGTCGTCGACCCGGGCCTGGGGTTCGGGAAGACGAGTGCCGAGGACTTCCGTCTGCTCGACCGCGTGGGCGAGTACCGGGCGCTTGGCTGCCCGGTGCTCGTTGGCCACTCCCACAAGTCGATGTTCGGGCTGGCGGGGTACGGCCCGGACGAACGCCGGGTGCCGACGGCCGCCGCCACCGCCATCGCCGTCGACCGCGGTGCCGACATCGTCCGGGTACACGACGCCCCGGAGAACGTCGCCGCCTTGCGTACCGCGGCGACGACCGCCGCCGGCCGCGAGGACACGGACGCCACCCACCGCTACGACGAGTGAGCGGACGACGCCCCGGGCCAGTCGACGACCACCGGTAGGCCCCCGTGGCTACAGAGGCCGCGCTCTGTTAAACAACGACCCGAACACGTTCACCCGACGTTCTCGCCGTCGGGGAATCGTCGTGGTGACACAGGCCGGTGGAGCACGTCGGTGGTGCAGGCGCACTCACCAATGTTCGACACATCCCGACGGCGACTGATGCAGGCGCTCTGACTGGGCGGCGCGGCCAGCGTGGCCGGTTGTGTGGGGTCCACGAAGCCTGTGGCGACGGAGCTACAGGACGCGTACCGGAGTCGGCGACCCGACGCGCGACTGACTCGGTGGCAGGGGACCCGACGGACCTGCCCGCCCCGATCGACCGCGATCACTCCGAGACGGTCGAGGCGGAGTTGGAGGTTCAGGAGGTCGTCGCCCAGATTGACGAGGCCAAGACGTTCCGTTCTCTCACCTTCGACGGCCAGGTGCCCGGCCCGATGGTCCGGGTCCGACAGGGAACCCGTGTTGAGTTGTCGCTGTCGAAGTTCTCGGCTGCGTATCCCGCCAGTATCACGCCCTCGACCCGGGGGAGCGTCTCGCTCACCGTCGACGGGGCGGCGTCGACAACGTCGGCGAGGTCGGTCAGGGTTATCTCGCGGGGCGTGTGGTAGTAGCCGCGCTCGATCGCGGCCGCGAGCAGGTCGCGCTGGTGTTCGGTCAGCAGTCCGTCGCCCACCTCGCGGTCGATCCGTTCGAGCGTGTACGAGACGCCCAGCGCTCGAACTGGTCGGCCAGCGCCGAGACGCGGTTTCTGGGGGCGGTCAGTTCCATTGCCACCCGCCCGTCGACGAGTTCGATGGGGAACTCGAGCGGGACCTGTGCCCGCCGCACCGTCAACAGTAGCGGCAGTTCGGTGGTCTCGAACTGGACGACGGCACGGCCCTCGGTCCGGCGTAGGGTCTCCACTGACCGCACGGCCTCCTCGGCGTGCATCGCGTCGAGCCCCTCCTCGACGGCGTCCGGAGTGCCGGTCACCTCGAGCAGGCCGTAACCGCTGTCGTCGTCGGCAAAGGCCGACAGCACGCGGAACCTCGCGTCGGGGCGGGTCCGTGAGAGTGCTCCGACCCACGCCGACTCGGGGATTCGACGGTGCACTCGGCGTGGACGATCCCGAGTTCTTGTACCCCTGTCGGTCGGTGTCTGTCGCCTCCTCTCGTGGGCGACACACGGATAATTCAGGCTGACGAACAGGATAGTGTTTCCGCCGATGGAGTGAAAACCCACCGGCCACAACGGGCAGTCGATGAGTCGTCGATCCGCCGTGAGTCGTCGGCTACACGCCTGCCAGACCTGCCGCGTGTCTCTTTTGTCTTCCCGAACGACCGTCTCCGACCCATGACCGAGGGAGACGACGACCTCCACGGGGCCGTCGCCCGGGCGATGGCGGGAGCGACCGGCCTCGCCGACACCGCGCGGGCGGCGCTGTCGACGGTCGTGACCCACCTGGATTGTTCCGCGGGGGCGGTGTTCGCCCGCGCCGAACAGAACAGCACGGGGTCTCCGGCGGCCGCCGACGCCGGCACCGACGCTCGCCGGGACGACTACGAGCGGGTCGTTGCCGTCCCGTCGTCGCCGTCCGGCGCGGCGTACCAGGCGGCGCTCGACGTTCTCGCGGACGACCCCGACGCCGAGGCCCTGCCGCGCTCGCTCTCGGCTGACGGGGCCCACGCCACCCTGCTCGCGCTGCCGGGGTTCGGCGTTCTCGTGCTCGTCGGTCCCGACCCGCCGTCGGCGACGGGACCGGACCTGTCGCCGGTCGCCCACCACGTGGCCGACGCCTGCCGGGCCGCGCGGGCCGAGCACCGGGCCGAGCGCGAGACGGCCCGGCTTGACGCGGCGTTCGAGGCGGCCCCGGGAGCGATCGTCGACGTCGTCGCACCGGACGCCGGCGAGGACGACGAGCGCCCGGTGGTCAAGACGGTGAACGACGCCTTCGAGTCGACGTTCGGTCACGACGAGAGCGACGCCCGTGGGGAGGCGCTCGCGGACCTCCTCGTGCCCGACCTCGAGGAGCCGGCGGCGGCGATCGAGGGCGCGACCGACGACCTCGACGGCCAGCGGACGGCGTTCGAGGACCTCCGGCGACGGGCCACCGACGGCGTGGGCACGTTCTCGTTGCATTCTGCCGCCGTCGACGGCGCCGACGAGCGACTCGGGGTGTACGTCGACGTGACCGACCGTCGCGAGCGCGAACGCACCTTGGAGCAGTTGTACCGCGCGGCACAGGACTTCTCGGAGGGCACGGACGCCAAGGCAGTGTACGAGCGGGCGGTACGGGCCGCCGCCGGGGCACTCGAGTTCACCGTCACGGAGATACACCACTACGACCGCGCGTCGGCCGCCCTGACGCCGGTGGTGTCGGTCGACACACAGACCGGGTCCGATCGCGAACCGACGACCTACACCGACCACGACACCGTCGTCTGGGAGGTGTACCGCTCGGGCGAGGCCGTCGTCGTCGACGACGTGACAGAGCACGAGGGCCGGTTCCCCGACGGGTGGTCGCCCGACCGCGACCGCAGCGCGATGGTGCTACCGCTGGGCGAACACGGCGTGTTCGTGACCACCTCCGCCGAGCCCGGTGCGTTCGAGGACTCCGACCGGTACTTCGGGCAACTGCTCGCGCGGATGCTGGAGACGGAACTCGACCGCGTCCGCCGGGAGGCGGCACTGCGGTCGGCCCAGCGGGCGACCAGCGAGATGGCGACCGCGGGAAACGTCCAGGAGATGTGTGAGACGCTGGTCCAGCGTTCCACCGAGACCTTCGACTTCCCGATCGTGGCCGTCTGGGAGTACGACGAGGCCGACCGGGCCCTGCGGCCGGCCGCGTGGTCCGAGACGGCCGACGAGGTCGTCGGTCGCCCCCCGACGTTCGGTCCCGGCAGCAGCGTCGCCTGGGACGTGTACGAGACCGGCGAGCCACGGATCGTCACCGACATCGCCGCCGACGTGGACGCCTACAATCAAGACAGCACGCTCGGCTCCGAGGTGATCGCCCCGATCGGCGACCTGGGCGTGGTCGCGGCCGGGTCGACAGTGACCGAGGACTTCTCGCCGGGCGACAGGGCGGCGCTGCACACCCTCGCGGCCGGGGCGGCCTCTGCGGTGCAGATCGTCGAACAGCGCACCGAACTCCAGGTGCTCGACCAGGTGCTCGCCCGCGTCCTGCGACACAACATCCGCAACGACCTCAACGCGATCCGCGGGTTGGCGGAGCTCGTCGCCGAGCGCTGCCCGAACTGTGCCCCGCAGGCCGAGGAGATCGTCGCCGCCAGCGACGAACTCGTCTCCACCGCCGAGTACGCCCGCGAGATCCGCGAGATCGTCGACCGCCGGGAAGAACAGACGACCGTCCCCGTCGCCGCCACCGTCGAGAGCGCGGTCGAGGACGCTCTGGGGTCGAACGCCGACGCCGACGTCACCGTCGAGGGCGACCTCGACGCGACGGTCAGGGCGCACCCGGACCTCGACCGGGCGCTCGCCCACGCCATCGAGAACGGCATCGTCCACGGCAGCGACTCCCCGGAGGTCACCGTCCAGGCCCGCGAGACGACCGACAACGTGGAGATCCGCGTCGTCGACGACGGCCCGGGCATCCCGCGACACGAACTCGAACCGCTGCGGGCCGGCCAGGAGACGAGTCTCAGCCACTCTAGCGGCGTCGGCCTGTGGATCATCGACCGGGTGCTCGACTACTCCGGCGGCACGGTCCAGTTCGACGCCGACGACGACGGAACCGCCGTCACGATGCGTCTCGACCGGTCGACGCCGACGTTAGACGCCGACTGACCCACCCGGTCACCCCGAGGTCCGGTTCCCGACGTCGAACAGGCCCGCCTCCGGCGTTCGCGACGCCGTGACCCGCCCCCGAACGCCGTCGTACCACTCCGGCGGCGTGATCGACACCTCGCCCACCGCCGAGTAGGCGATCTGTTCGGTGACACGGACCGTCGAACCGTTTCGGGTGAGGGCGTACGTCGCCATCGCCTCGGTGATCACTCCCTCGCTGTCGACGCTGACGGCGACCGAGAGGTTCGAGACGGTCCCGGCGCCCGGAACCACCCTGTTCTCGTTTGTCGTCTCCGTCGCCGTGATCCGGACGCCCGCGCTCTCGTTCCCGCCGTCGAGACGCTCGACCCGCGCGGTCTCGACCGCGTTGAGGTAGCGGTAGAGCCGGTTGCGGTAACTCGGCGGCTCCGACAGCACCCGTCGCGGCGAGACGGACTCGCCGAACACCGGGTCGACCCCGGTGGCCGACTGCACCTCACCCTCGGCGAGAGCGACCGCGAGCACCGCCCCCTGGGTGCGACCGCCGTCGACGGTCGCCTCCGTGGGTGCGTACACGGACTGTCGGCTGGCGTCCGGCGGTCCGCGGTCGGTCTCGATCCGGTACCGCAACCGGTCGGTACCGATGCGGGCGTCCACCCGGGTCGAGTCGAGAACGGTGAGGTTCCGGGTACTGACGGTGCGCTCGCGGACCACCCGGAACGACTCCAGCCTGAGCAGCCCGACGTGAGACTGGAGGAGCGCGAACGACGAGGTGAGCCCGCTCTCGTTCACGCCGTACGGGAACGGGTCGGGCTCGGGGTCTGTCTCGGGCTCCTCGGCGGTCGGCGGCACGTCGAACGCGGGGCGCTCGCGCTCCTCCCCGCCGAGGCCGAACCCCGAACACCCGGCGGTCACGAGCAGGAGGGCGACCGCCACGGCCCTGGCGCCGTTTCCCGGCCACTCCGCGGCAAGAGTCACGTTCACGCTTGGTGAACTCGCGGCATCAACTGCTCGATCCGGTACTGCCGCGGGCGGCGCTCAGCCGTCGGCGCCGGCGGCGCGGTAGCACTCCTCGATCCGCTCGGCGACGACGTCGCGGTCGAACTCGTCGAACGCCTCGTCGCTGTCCCGGCGGTCGTACTCCCCGAGCGAGCGCAGCGCGTCGACCAGTTCCGTGTCGGCGGTCGTGCGAACGCCGCGGTCGCGGCGCTCGACGAGTTCGTGGGCGCTCGAGTCGGCGTGGTACTCGACGACGCCGACACACCCACAGGCCAGTGCCCACAGCAGTTCCGTGGCGAACACACAGCGGGTGGCGGTCTGGACGAACGCCCGCGCCGCCCGGTAGACGCCGACCCGTGTCTCGCGGTCGAGGTCGCCGACGAACCGCACCCGGTCGTCGATCCGCAGGTCGCGGGCCTGCTGGCGGTACTCCTCGGCGAGTGGCCCCGTGCCGACCACCGTCGCCGACCAGTCGTACCCGCGCAACTCCGCCAGCGCCAGCAGCAGGTTCTGTAGGTTGCCGTCGCGGTCCAGCCGGTTCGCGAACACGATGTCGTCCTCGTACTCCTCGTCCGGTGGGGTCGTCGCGACGGTTTCGACGTCGATCGGGTCGGGAACGACGCCGATGTCGTCGGCGGTCGCGCCGGCCTCGCGTAGTCGCGTCCGGACGGTCTCGGCGGGGGCGACCAGGCGGTCGACGCCGGTGACGGCGTCGCCCTCGAACGCGAGGTCGTAGAACTCCCCGACGACCGGAACGCGAGCGAGACGGGCGCCGTACCGCGCCGGGCCGACCGACCCGGGGAAGCCGCCGTCGACGTGGACGACGTCGGCGCCCACTCCGCGAACCGCGAGGGGGAGTCGCATCCGGTAGCCCCGGCCCGGCGAGTCGGCGACGACGTGGTAGGTGACGCCGTCGGTCTCGAACGAGTCGAGGTCTGACTCCCACCAAGGGGTCGTCAGCACCGTCACCCGGTGACCCCGCTCGACCAGCAGGCGAGCGACCGTCTCGAACCGCTCGCGCCCCGGGTGCATCGGCGGCTCACGGTGGTGGGTCGTCTCCGGGGCGACCAGGGCGACGTGCACGGATCGGACCGTTCGCGGGCGGGCAATAAGTGCGACGGGTCCGACCCCGTCGGCGGGCCCACTCGCGTCAGATCCTTTTGGGCCAGAGACCACACTACTGCGGATGTCACTGCTCTCCAGGCTCGTGTCGTCGGTCCGGTCGCCGCTCGACAGGACGCCACACCAGCGCGTCTCGCGGGCGCCGTCAAGACGCTGCCGTACCGGACGCTGATGATCGTGATCACGGTCGTCGTCGCCTTCGCCGTCACAGGCGACGGCGGGGACGCCCTCGGGATCGGTTTCGTCTCGAACGGGGTGAAGACGGTGACGTACTACACCCACGAGCGGCTCTGGCACCGCGTCTCGTGGGGCGTGTGAGTCGACGCCGCGGGCCGGCGGTTGTTGGCGCCTGAGTGCCGGCATCGAAAGCGGTTTGCCGGGCGTCCTCACAGGGGGGGCATGGCTCACGACATCGAACGCTACCTGAACATCAGGAGTGCCGGCGGCGCCTCCCTCGGGCCCGACGGCGACCGCCTGGCCTTTCTGATGGACACCACGGGCACCAACCAGGTGTGGACGCTGGACGAAGCCGGCGGGTGGCCCGAGCAACGCACCTTCTACGACGAGCGTGTCACCTTCGTCTCGTTCTCGCCGGAGCGACCCGAACTCGTCTTCGGCATGGACGAGGGTGGCAACGAGCGCGCCCAGTTCTACCGCCTGCCGGCCGACGGCGGCCAGGTGACGGACCTCACCGGCCACCCCGAGGCCAAACACCAGTGGGGCGGGTGGGGGCCGGACGGTGAGCGCTTTGCCTTCTCCTCGAACCGCCGCGACGAGGGCGTGTTCGACATCTACGTGCAGGACCGCGACGCGACCGGCACCGACGCCGAACTGGTGTACGAGAGCGACGGTTGGTACAGTCCGGCGGGCTTCTCGCCTGACGGCGACCGCCTGATCGTCGTCCAGGCACACTCCAGTTTCGACCAGGACGTGTACGTTCTCGACCTGGAGACGGGCACGCTCGACCACCTCACCCCCCACGAGGGCCGGGTGCGCTACGGCAGCCCCGAGTGGGGGCCCGACGGCGAGGCTATCTACTGCGTGAGCGACGAGGACGCCGACACCACCTACCTCGCCCGTCTGGACGCCGACACCGGGGACCTCCAGACCGTGGCGGCGGGCGGCGACTGGAACGTCGACGGCGTCTCGCTGGACCACGACTCGGGCCGACTGGCGTACTCGCGCAACGTCGACGGCTACACCGACCTCACCGTCGGCGAACTCGACGGGCCGCTGTCGGTCGCCACGCACCCGGCGCCGGACCTGCCGGGCGCCCTCGCCGGCGGCGTCTCTTTCGGCCCGGACGCAGAGCAGTTCGCGATCACCGCTCACGGCGCGACCGAGAACCCGAACGTGTACCTCGTCGACGTCGAGACCGGCGAGAGCGAGCAGTGGACCCACGCCTCCACTGCCGGCATCCCCCCGGAGACGTTCCAGGCGCCCGACCTCGTCCACTTCGAGAGCTTCGACGGACTGGAGGTGCCCGCCTTCTTCACCCTGCCCGACGACGCCCCCGAGGGCGAGACGCCCGTGGTCGTCGACATCCACGGCGGCCCGGAGAGCCAGCGCCGGCCCGGGTTCCGGTCGGTGAAGCAGTACCTGCTCGACCGTGGCTACGCCGTCTTCGAGCCGAACGTCCGCGGCTCCTCGGGCTACGGCCGGGAGTACACCCACCTCGACGACGTCGAAAAGCGAATGGACTCGGTGGCCGACATCGAGGCGGCCGTGGAGTGGCTGCACGACCGTGACGCAGTCGACCCCGACCGGATCGCCGCGATGGGCGGCTCCTACGGCGGGTTCATGGTGCTCGCCTGTCTCACCGAGTACCCCGACCTGTGGGCCGCCGGCGTCGACGTCGTCGGCATCGCCAACTTCGTCACCTT
>CAZQHW010000073.1:2327-12687 GCA_964593395.1 uncultured Halobacteriales archaeon | reverse complement strand
TGTCGCTCGGGTCGCGGCGACGTGCTCGCGTTATCGCGGAGGCGTGTTCCTACGCCGCGAACGAGGGCGTGCTCGTCGTCGCCGCCGCAGGCAACTACGGCCCCTGCTCGGACTGCGTGGGCTACCCCGCCGCCGAGGACGAGGTCGTCGCCGTCTCCGCGACCAGCGACGACGACTCCCTGGCGCGGTTCTCCTCGACCGGTCCGGAGGTGGAGATCGCCGCCCCCGGCGAGAGCGTCTACTCGACGACCCCGGGCAGTCACGGCAAGAAGTCCGGCACCTCGATGGCCTGCCCACACGTCTCCGGTGTCGGTGCGTTGCTCGCCGCCGAGGACACCACGGGCGAGACCGCCCGCGAGACGCTGGGCGAGACCGCCGAGGACATCGGCCTCGACGACCCCGAGTCCGGCGCCGGCCTGCTCGACGCCGCCGCCGCCGTCGGCCTCGACTCCGACGACGACGGCACCGGCACCTGTTGACTGTCACCCCTGGCGACTTCTCGTGACCGTGGACGAACACGTACCCTCAAGAACCCCGCCACCGAACACGGCCGTATGAGCCTCGAAGGCACTCTCGACGTGACCGTGACCGACTGCGTCAACTTCGAGTTCGCCGTGCACAACGCCGGCGACGACGCCGTCGACATGCAGTTCCCGGACGCCCAGACGTTCGACGTGGCCGTCGAGGACGCCGACACCGGCGACGAGGTGTGGCGCTTCTCACACGGCATGATGTTCGCACAGATGCTCCAACAGGAGACCCTCGACCCGGGCGAAACCGAGCGCTACGAGGCCACCTGGGACGACCCCGACCCCGGCCAGTACCACGCCCACGGTACCCTGACCGCGACCACCGCATCCTGCGACGCGGACGCCTCGTTCACCGTCTGAGCGGGCGCGGGGACCGACAGGGCAGACGCCCAGGTCAGGTCTGGTCAGGCCAGACCGTGTTCCGCCCGCAACTCGGGGATCAGTTCCCTGGCACCCCTGCGGACCGCCCCGTCGCTCTCCAGTTCCAGATCGAAGCCCAGTCCGGACAGTTTCTCGATCGACAACCGCATCTTCGGCACGTCGCCGACCCAGCCGCGGTCGCCGCCGGTGTACTCCCGTTCCGGGTCGACGTCCATCTCCTCGGCGACGATGTCGGCGATGCGGTCCACCGAGGTCGTCGTGTGCGTGCCGAGGTTGTACAGGTTGTACTGCCCGTCGGCGTGTTCGACGACGTGTTCGATGGCGGCCACACAGTCGGTGACGTGCATGTAGGACTTCTCCTGGCGGCCGTTTCCGAGGATCGTCAGACGCTCCGGGTCGTCGAGCAGTTTCTCGACGAAGTCGGGGACGACGTTGCCCCGCTGGCCGGGCCCGACGATGTTGGCAAAGCGCACGACCCACGACTGCACGTCGTAGGAGTGGGCGTACGTCGACACCAGCCCCTCGTCGGCGAGTTTCGCGACGCCGTACTCGCTTATCGGTTCGAGGGGGGCGTAGTCCTCCGGCGTCGGCCGTGGCGCCTCGCCGTAGACCGTCGACGAGGAGGTGAACAGGAACCCGTCGAGGTCGACCGCCTCGGCGCGCTCCAACAGCGTGTACGTCATCGCGGTGTTGCGCTCGACGAGTTCGCGGTCGTCCGGGTAGTCGACGTCCGAGATGGCCGCGAGGTGCAAGACGATATCCGTCTCGGGAGTGAGCACCTCCTCCACCACCGCGGAGTCGGTCACGTCGCCCTCGACGAAGTCGGCGTCGTCGGGGACGCGCTCGCGCTTGCCGTACGAGAGGTCGTCCACGACGCGGACGTCGTTGTCGGCGGCGAGTCGCTCGGTCAGCGCCGACCCGACGAGGCCCGCGCCGCCGGTCACGAGTACGTCCCGGTCGGTCAGGTCCATGTCCGGCGCTCACCCGCGGCGGGAAAGTGCCTTCCGGTCGTCGGTCGGTCCCCCGATGCTGAGGCCGGTGACACAACGGTCTCGCCCGCGTAGCCCGGACGTGAACGCTACCGAGGACCCGACGGACCTGATCGGGGAGACACCACTGCTTGACCTCTCGGCGTTCGCGCCGGGACTGTACGGCAAGGTCGAGGCCTGGAACCCCTACTCGGTGAAAGACCGCATCGCCCGCGAGATGATCGCTCACGGCGAGGAGGCCGACGCCCTCACGCCGGCGACGACCGTCGTTGAGGCCACCAGCGGCAACACGGGGATTGGGCTTGCGTTCGTCTGCGCGGCGCGAGGGTACGACTGCGTGCTGACGATGCCCGCCTCGATGAGTGAGGAGCGGCGGCGACTGCTCCGGGCGCTGGGTGCCGACGTGGTGTTGACCCCCGCCGAGAACGGCATGGCCGGCGCAATCGAACACGCCGACGCACTCGCACAGCGCTGCGACGACGTCTTTCGCCCGCGCCAGTTCGAGACCGCGGCAAACCCCGCCGCCCACCGACGCACGACCGGTCCGGAGATATGGCGGGCCACCGACGGCGCGGTCGACGCCGTCGTCGCCGGCGTCGGCACGGGCGGGACTGTCACCGGCGTCGGTCATCACTTCGAGCGCGACCGCGGCGCCGACGTGCGGGTCGTGGCGGTCGAACCTGCCGAGTCGCCGCTGCTGTCGGCCGGCGAGTCCGGCGACCACGACATCCAGGGGATCGGTCCCGACTTCGTCCCCGGGACACTCGACAGGGCCGTTCTGAACGATGTGCGGACGGTCGCGAGCGAGGTGGCAAAGGAGACCGCCCGCGAACTGGCGAGCGAGACCGGACTCGTCGCGGGGGTCTCCGCCGGCGCCGCGCTGCGTGCCGGCGTCAAGGAGGCGACCGACGGTCCGGCGGAGACGACCGTAGCCGTTCTTCCGGACACCGGCGAGCGCTACCTCTCGACGGACCTGTACGCGACGGCCGCGGGCGACCTTCGCACGGCCGACGACGTCGGCGAGGCGACCGACGACGCTTCCGGTGGCGAGACGTCGACGGTCTGAGCGGGTCGCGTCTCGGCCTTTGCCGGGTGACTTACGTCGCCGCCGCCACTGTGTCGTGACGTGACCCTCTCGCCACCCCCGGCCGTCGTGGTGCAGGCGCTGCCAGCGGAGGTCGGTGGGCTGGTGCTCGTCACCGTGGTCCTCGTGTTCGGGGTCGTCGCCGTCGGCGGCTTGGTGAAGGGCCTGGTCGGCTTTGGTTACGCGATCGCCTCGACCGCGGTGCTTGCGACGCTTCTCTCGCCCGCCGTGGCGGTGACGGTGATGATCGTCCCGACGATGGCCGCCAACCTCGCGCTGGTGCGGGAACTCGACCGGGAGGAACTCTCGACGTGTGCCCGACGGTTCGCGCCGTTTATTCTCGCCGCCGGGGTCGGCACACTCGTCGGGATGGCCCTCCTCGAACAGGTGCCCGCCCGCCCGCTGGCGGTCGGTCTCGGCCTGTTCACGCTCGGCTACGTCGTCCTGAAACAGGACCGCGTCACGGTCCCTGGCGAGACGTGGCTCCGTGACCGCTGTCTCGTCCGTGGGCGCACGGCCGAGGTGGGCGTCGGTCTGGTCTCGGGGCTCGTCTTCGGCGGGTCGAACGTCGGCGTGCAGGTCGTCGCGTACCTCGACGCGCTCGACCTCGACCGGTCGACGTTCGTCGGCGTGCTGTCGATGGTGCTCGTCGGGCTGTCGGTCGTCCGGGTCGGCGCCGCCGCCGGCCTCGGCCTGTACGAGGGTGGCGGCCTGCTCGCGGTGTCGGTCGCGGCCAGCGTGCCCGGCCTCGCCGGCGTCGCCGTCGGCGAGTGGCTCCGGAAGCGACTCCCGTCGGCCGCCGTCGAGACCGCGGTGCTCGTCTTACTCGCCGTTATCGCCGTCCGCCTGCTCTCGAAGGGCGCGGGCGTCTGACCCTCGCCGCCGCCCGCACTCGTCTCGACCTCGCCGACGAAACGCCCAAGAGCGTCGTCTCGCACCCGGACACATGGGCAGTCCACGCGCCGACGACGAGCAAGTGGCGGTCGTGATAGACCGCCTCCGCGAGGAGTACCCCGACACGACGATCGACCTGGAGTTCTCCACCCGACTCGAACTGCTGATCGCCGTGATCCTCTCCGCGCAGTGTACCGACCAGCGCGTGAACTCCGTCACCGCCAATCTGTTCGAGACGTACGACGGCCCCGCCGACTACGCTGCCGCCGACCAGGACGAACTGGCGAGTGACATCGACTCCGTCACCTACTACAACAACAAGGCGGGGTACATCCAGGGCGCCTGCGAGCGCATCGTCGACGAGCACGACGGCGAGGTGCCGGACACGATGGCCGACCTGACCGATCTCCCGGGTGTGGGCCGCAAGACGGCGAACGTCGTCCTCCAGCACGCCTACGACCTCGCCGAGGGCGTCGTCGTCGACACGCACGTCCAGCGACTCACCCGCCGACTCGGGATCACGACAGAGAAGCGGCCGGAGGCAATCGAGCAAGACCTCCTGCCGCTCGTCCCCGAGGACGATCGCAAGGAGTTCACCCACCTGCTCATCGACCACGGGCGGGCGGTCTGCACCGCGCGCAACCCCGACTGCGGGGAGTGCACCCTGGCGGACGTCTGTCCTTCCTCGAAACTCGACAGCGACGTGGACCTCGCGAGCGGGGAGGCCTGGAACTGACCCGAGCGACGATCCGGCAGTCACTTTTCGATCCCGCCGCTGGGTGGACTCCCGACATGGACGACGCGACCGACGGCCACACCTGGCACGACGTTCGCCCGCACGTCCTCGGGGTTCCCGCACGCACCCCGGACGGCGACCCGCTTGACACTCCCGTGACCGACGACGCCGACGAGGTCGAGGTGCTCGTCGAGTGGTTCGAGATGGACGAGCGGTTCGCCCGCCCGCTCGGGGGCGGTGTCCACTTCGGCGAGGGGACCGCGACGGCGGTCCGCCGGGAGTTCGACGAGGAGACCGGCCACGACGTGCGGGTGACCGACCGCATCGGGATCGCCGAGAACGTCTTTCGCCTGGGCGGGGAGCGCCATCACGAGTTCGGGGTCGTCTACGCCGTGCGCTTTCAGGATCCGGCCGTCTACGAGCGCGAGTCGCTCACGGTCACGGAGACCGACGGCGTCGAGCGGACGGCGTCGTGGCACGCGCCGGACGAGTTGTGTGCCCGCCCCGAACCGCTGTACCCCGAGCGGATCGACCGGCTGCTGGCCGGCGAGACCGACCACCTGCTGCCCGGCGAGGGGTGAGTCCCGCTCACAGCGCCGGGGAGACGTACCGCAGCACGAACCGCGCCACCCCGACGACGTAGGCGAGGATCCAGAAGATAACGTAGCCGAACACGCCGACCCGCAGGCGCTTGCGCCAGGCGTCGGCGTTCTCGTGGAGGTCCGACAGCGCCACGTCCCTCTCGGGGTCGTCGTACAGGCCGTGTGCGCGCTTGGCCTGGAGGATGCGAACGATGCCGGTCAGACCGAACGCGAGCATGGCGTACGCTTGGAGTCCGAGAAAGGCGTGGACGGCGGCGAGTCCCTCGCCGACCTGCTGGAGCAGGCGGGGGATCATCCAGGTGACCAGCGGCACCGTCGTCAGCGCCAGCCCCACGCCGATGAACTTCAGGTGGTGAACCAGCGTGTCCCAGGTCACCACCTCGGCGTCGATCATGATCCAGGCGCCGTACAAGAAAAAGGGCAGACTCAGGGTCACCGACGCGAGAACGACGGTCGCGACCTGGGTCGGCGACGCCATACCCGCCGTCGGACGGCGACGCCCAAATGTCTCGCGCTCCGGTGACCCGTGGATTACCCGCGGCGCGTGACCGGACGGAACCCCTAAACCCGTCCTCGTCGAACGTCGGGGCGATGGCGGACCCCCCGTCAGCGTCCGACGCCGACGCGGACGCCGACCGCCCGGCGCCGGAGGAGGTCGAGCGGCGGTACGACTTCGAGGACTTCGGCCCGGAGGAGATGCGCCGGATGTCCCCCGAAGAGTGGGACGCCGCCTTCGACCCGGACTCGTGGATCACGGGCGAGCGACTGCTCGACCGGGTAGCGGGCGAACTCCGGGCGCGGGTGGCCACGCGTGACGTGTTCGCCGCCGTCGAGGAGGTCCACGAGGGCGGCGAGCCCCGACTCGTCGCCTACGACGACGAGGGGTACGCGCTGGTGTACCCCGACGGCACCGTCGAGGGCGTCGGCACCGTGTTGCGGGACGTGAAGCCGACGGTCGCGCTGTGCTCGATGGAGACCTACGAACCGAGCGAGCCCCCCGAGGACGGCGCCTTGTTGCCCGACCCCGGGAGCGTCCCCGAACAAAGCGGCGAGTTCGGCAACCTCATGATCCAGGTGACCGCCGCCGTCTTTCTGCTCGCCGGCCTGGCGCTAGTGGTCGCCTGGCCGCTTGTCGGTCTGTCGGTGCTCGCGGCGGCCGTGGGCCTGTTCTTGCTCGTGCCGATCGGCGTCTTCCTGTTTCTGACCGTCGCGAACGCCCGGCTCTCGGACCGGTTCCGTGCCCAGGAGTACCGCGAGCGGCTCCGGGCGGTCGGCCTCGAGGACGGCGAGCGCCCCGACTTTCTCCCGCTCGAGGGCGACGAGGTGGTCCGGCGTGCCCCGGAGCACGCCGACAGTGGCCCCGACCCGTCGTCGCCCGGGGTCTCCGAGGCCCCAGTCGGCGACGAGGGGACACCTCCGTCGGACGGGTCGCGAACGACCAGCGGCGACCCCGACGCGGAGGACTGACCCCACGACCACCGGACAGGAAGCCGTCATCGAGACGTTCAAGTACACACGGACCCACCTTCGAGGGTATGAGACGCCGGGAGTTCGTCGCGACGGCTGGGGGGGCGACCGCAGCGCTCGGAGCGGGTACTCGTCCGGCGGCGGCCCAGGAGGAGCAGCCTGACTTCGGCGGCTACATCAGCGGGGCCAACGGCGGGTCCTACGCCGACATGCGCGGCGAGTCGGCGGTGACGGTGGACGTCGGCGCCGGTGGTCAGGGCCTGGCGTTTGCCCCCACCGGCCTGTGGATCGACCCCGGAACGACGGTCACCTTCGAGTGGACCGGCGAGGGTGGCAGTCACAACGTTCTGCCCCAGGACGTGCCAGATGAGAGCGACTGGGCGGGCTTCGAGGAGGTCGTCGACGAGGAGGGGTTCACCTACGAGCACACCTTCGAGGCGGGCGGGTTGTTCACCTACTACTGCCGCCCCCACCAGCAGTTGGACATGCTCGGCGCGATCGCCGTCGGTGGGGACGTGCCGACGGTCGGGGGTGGCGGCGAGAGCGGTCCCGTCGACCCGGAGGAGATGGGCGTGCCGATCCAGGCGCACTTTGTCGGGATCGCCACGATACTCGCCATCGTGGTCAGCCTGGTGTTCACGTTCTACGCCCTGAAGTACGGTGAGTCGGCCCACTCAAGCAGTCCCAAACGATAATGTCAACAAGAGGCTCCACCTACGGCGACATCCACCGGTACGAACCGGCCCGCGAGAGCACCGCCGCGGCGATCGCCATCGCCGTGTTGACGATCATCGAGGTCGTGTTCGTCGGCCTGTTCACCTGGGGGCTCATCACCGGGTGGGGGACCGACGAGATCGGGAACATGTTTCTCGGGTTCCTGCTGGCGATAATCTTCGTCGACCTCGCGTTTATTCTGCTGTTGTACCGCAAGGAGTTCCTTCCGGACGTGATGATAGTGAAAAAGCGCCGTCGCAAGTGGGAGGACCTGTACATCCGCGAGGACGAGGTCGACGGCAACCAACTGAGCGCCGGCGAGGTCTGGGACCACGTCAAACGTGGCATCTACCCCTACTACGAACGATGAGCGACGACGACAAGTACCCGGTCGACTCCGACCGCCGGCGCTTCGTGAAAGGTGTCGTCGGGGGCTCCGTGTTGATGGGTGTCGGCACGACTGCCTCGGCGACGGTGAACACGTTGACCTCGCCCAGCGGCGAGGGCGGCGGCCTGGTGAACTTCAAGGCCGTCGAACTGCTCGACGGACCGGCCCCACGGGGAATGCCTCAGATCCCCGTCGAGGTGGACGACGAGGGGTACCTGCGAGGCGCCTGGCCCGAGGTGACGACCGAGACCCAGGCCGGCCGAGAGGTCACCCTGGCCAAGAGCGACAACTTCGGCGGCTCCGGGGTGACCTACCGGGGTGACTGGTTCCAGTACTGCGGCGTCCAGACCTACCCCGGCGTCGCGCCCGCAGCCGCCGAGGACAGCGACGACATAACGAACTACTTCCGGTACGCCTCGGGCACGTCGTGGCTCGAGGAGGCCGGTCGGGAGGCCGGCGACCGGATGCACGTCGATGACTTCGCCGACTACGCCGACTGGTCGAACGACTTCGGCTCGCCCGGTACCGGTAAACCCGCCGCCGGCAGTTGGCGCTCGGAGGGACTCGACCCCTCGGAGACGATGCCCGTCGAGGTGATCCGCAGTCCAATCGTCGAGGACGCGGTCGCCGACGCCGACAGCGACTCCTGGCTCGCCGCCTCCGCCGATCGGGGCTTTATCGCCCACCTCAACAAGTGCACACACTTCTGTTGTGTGCCGGGGTTCAAGACGAGCAACTACCAGGGGGCGGTGTCGGCGACCGACAGGATTTACTGTCAGTGCCACCAGTCGATATACGACCCGTTTAGTATCGTAGACAAGTCGTTCACCGCACTCCCCCGCCCGGACTGATGAGCCTGGAAAAACCCGACGAACACGACCACCGCGGCTGGATGAAAAAGAAGGACCTCACGTCCATTGAGCAGGTGTACCTGTTCACGCTGCTGTGGCTCGACAGGCGGCTTCGGGTGGTGGACTACCTCGAACTCTTGGAGAACCTCTACTACAAGATCAACCTCCAGATGCCGAAGTCCCACACCGAGCAGTACGACCTCGACAACAAGTTCTGGTACTGGTACCCGCTGTACTCGCTTGGGTTTTTCTCGACGCTCTCGTACGTCGTCGCGGCGATATCTGGAGCCTTGCTCGGTTTCTACTACGCCCCCTCCACCGCCTCGGCGACGTGTAACGGCATCGAGGCCACGGGGGCGTACTGCTCTATCACGTTCATTATGACCGACCTGAACTTCGGATACATGCTGCGCTCGATCCACCGCTGGAGCGCGCAGGTGATGGTCGCCGCCGTGTTCCTGCACATGCTCCGCGTGTACTTCACCGGGGCGTACAAGGAACCCCGCGAGCTCAACTGGCTCATCGGGATCGTGCTCATCTCGCTGACGTTGTTCTTTGGCTACTCCGGCTACCTGCTGCCGTGGGACCAACTGGCGTTCTGGGCGGGTCAGATCGGCGTCGAAATGGCGCTGTCGGTGCCCCTGGCCGGTGAGTGGGCCGCACAACTCGTGTTCGGTGGCTTCTCGCTCGGGCAGGCCACCCTCCAGCGGATGTACATCATCCACGTGTTCTTCCTCCCGTTCGTGGTGACGACGCTGATCGCCATCCACATCGGCATCGTCTGGATGCAGGGTATCGCGGAACCCCACTGACAATGACAGAGGACACACCCGACACCGACGACGGATGCGCCGGCCCGGACAGCGAGCGTGAGCACGAGGTCGCAACCGACGGCGGCGACCCCGACGAGCCGGTCCCCGAGGAGCAGGCAGTCGCCGACGGCGGCGGTGGCGGCGGCATCGTCCCCCCGGACGACGAGGTACCCACCTGGCGCGAGCGCAAGGAGCGCACCGAGGGTCTCTCCCGGCTCACCTACGAGTACTTCGAACGCGCCCGCCGGGAGGACCAAGACCTCCGGCAGGCCTCCGACTACGTCGAGCGGGACGTGCTCGGCTTTCCCACCTGGCCCCACGAGACGGTCCGTAACCTCGCGCTCACGTCCTTTTTCGTCGGCATGATCGTCTTTATTTCGGCGACGCTGCCGCCGCACATCGGCCCGCCCGCCGATCCGTCGTCGACGCCGGCGATCATCCTGCCGGACTGGTACCTCTACTGGTCGTTCGGACTGCTCAAGTTGGGCCCGCTGAACCCCGACCTCGCGGTTCTCGGCGGGCAGAAACTGCTCGCGGACCGCACGTTCGGCGTGCTCGCGAACGTGGTGGTCGTCGGCTTCATCGCCATTGTCCCCTTTCTCAACAAGGGCAGCGCCCGCCGGCCCGTCGAACAGCCGTTCTGGGCGGCGGTCGGCGTCGGCGGCGTGATGTTCGCCGCCACGCTCAGCGTGCTGTCGGTGAAGAACCTGCTCCCGATCGACACGAACCTCCTGTTCGACATGACTTTCCTGTTGCCGGTGCTGGCCGCGCTCATCACCTACCCCGTTCTGAAGGCGATGCAGGAGGGGTACATGTACGACCTCAACCGGCGGTACTACCGCCTGCGCCCGCCGAAGTAGGTGCCCGTGCCCGACCCCGACGACGCCCCCGGCACCGACTCGCCCGACGCCG
>CAZQHW010000073.1:0-2227 GCA_964593395.1 uncultured Halobacteriales archaeon | reverse complement strand
CCGGACGCGAGGTGGTCGTCCCCGCTCGGCTGTACAAGACGGTGACGGTGATGTCGACGCTCGTGGCGATGGTCAGCGTCGTCGGCGGGTTCATCGCTCTAGACGCCGCCACGAACCGGGCCAGTGCCGCCGCCGCCGAAATAAACACCCCGCTCGCGCTCCTCGGACTGGGCCTGATCGTCGGTGGGGCCGGCGCCTACGCCTTTGCGACGCGGTTCAGGGCGGCCGACCTGGGGGACGACGAGGACGCCGACGACGAGACCGACGGCGGTCCCGACACGAGCGCCGGAGACTGACCCCTGGCCTGGTCCACCGGGAAGCGAAGCGGCTAAGACCGACGCGGCCTATCTGTAACCGATGGCCGACGAGTTCGTGAAGGGGCTGGCCGTGTTCACGGGTGCGGGGCTGGCGTGGCTCGTGCTCGCCGGCTGGTACAACACCCCCTCGTTCGAGGGCGCCCAGTTGACCGGCGCCGCCCCCGAGGCGCTCGGCACGTACGGAGAGATCGGCCTCCTGTTGAAGGAGGCGCTGTTCTGGTTCGCCATTCTCGGCGCGCTCACCTTCTGGATCGTGATCCCCGCCGCCCGCGAGATCCGCGCCCGTCGCGAGGAGGGCGCGTAGGACGGCGCTTATAGGCGCGGCCCACGAGCGGCGGGCATGCGCGAAGCCCACGTCGTCGGGGCCGGGCAGAGCGACTTCGGCGCCTTTCCCGACGAGAGCTACCGATCGCTGTCGCTGACCGCCGTCAGGGAGGCCCTCGACGGCGCTCCGGGGGATGAGTCCCTGTCGCCAGGTGCGGTCGACGAGTGTTTTCTGGGCACGCTGGGCGTCGGCGGCCGGCAACTCGGACTGTCGGCGCCGGCAGTCGCCCGTCACGTCGGGGTCGACGCCCCGGCAACGCGGGTTGAGAACGCCTGTGCCGCCGGCGGGTACGCGGTCCGGGCGGCGACCCGGGCGGTGCGGGCGGGCGACGCCGACCTCGCGCTTGTGGTGGGTGTCGAGGTGATGAACGACCTCGGCGAGTCGCTGCCGTACTGGCTCGGGGTGAGCGGCGAGACAGCCTACGAGCGCCTCGCCGGCACCACGTTCTCGGGGGTGTACGCCCAGATGGCCAGCGCCCACATGGACACGTACGGCACGACCCGCGAGGACCTCTCCCGGGTCGCGGTGAAGAATCATCACAACGGCGCCCGCAACCCCCACGCCCACCTCGCCTTCGAGTGCACGCTTGCGGAGGCGACCGACGGCCCACGCGTCGCCGACCCGCTCGGACTGTACCACTGCTGTCCGACGACCGACGGCGCCGCCGCCGTCCTCGTGGCCTCCGCCGAGGTCGCGGCCGACCTCGCTCGTCCCTCGGCGCGGGTGGCCGGGGTGGGTGCCGGGTCGGACGCCGTGGGACTGTTCGACCGTGACACCTACACCGCGATCCCGGCCTCGCGGCGGGCTGCCGACCGCGCCTACGACCGCGCCGGGACCGGCCCCGACGACCTCGACCTCGCGGAGGTGCACGACTGCTTTTCGATCGCCGAGTTACTCGCCTACGAGGACCTCGGGCTCTGTGAACCGGGCGAGAGCGCCACCCTCCTACAGTCGGGCGCGACCGAACTCGACGGCGAGTTGCCGGTGAACACCTCCGGCGGGCTCAAGTCGAAGGGCCACCCCATCGGCGCGACCGGCACGGGCCAGGTCGTCGAGGTGTACGACCAACTCGCCGGTCGCGCCGGCGAGCGACAGGTCGACGGCGCCGAGGTCGGACTCACGCACAACGTCGGCGGCAGCGGCGGTGCCGCCGTCGTCCACGTTCTCGACGGGGGTGAGTCGGCGTGAGCGAGTTCCCCGCCGGGGTGGTGGCGCTTGGCGCCTACCTCCCCCGACTGCGAGTCACGCCCGAGGAACTGGCAGGCGGGTGGGGCCGGGACCGCGGCGGGGTCACGCGTGCGGTACCCGACGCCGACGAGGACGCCCTGACGATGGCCGTCGCCGCGGGCCGGCGGGCGCTGTCGGCCGCCGCCGCCGCCGGCGAGACCGTCGACGGCCTGTTGCTTTCGACGACCACGCCGCCGGTCGAGGAGGGAGCGCTCACGACGCGACTGGGGGCGGCGCTGGGCGTGCCCGAGTCGGCACGACGGGCGGTGTACGGGGCCGACGCCGCCGGCGGCGTGCGCGCTCTCGGGACGGCCGCCCGACGCGAGGAGCGCACGCTCGTCGTCGCCGCGGACTGCCC
>CAZQHW010000072.1:0-13151 GCA_964593395.1 uncultured Halobacteriales archaeon | reverse complement strand
GAGCACGCCCACCTCGTCGGCGAGTTCGTCCACGACCGAGAGGATGTGTGTCGACAGAAAGACGGTCATGTCGCGGTCCGCGAGGTCGGCGATCGTGGTCCGCATCGTCCGAGCCGCACGCGGGTCCAGTCCACTCGTCGGTTCGTCGAGAAACACGACCGCGGGTTCGTGCAACACCGCCTGGATGACACCGGTCTTCTGTCGCATCCCCTTTGAGTAGGCGTCGATGCGCTTGTCGGCGTCGTCTGCGAGGTCAAACCGCTCTAAGAGGTCGTCGATGCGCTCGCCGGCCCGCTCGGCGGGCAGGTCACGCAGGCCGGCGGTGTACTCCAGTTGCTCGCGACCCGTGAGTTCGTCGTAGACGGGCGGCTCCTCCGGCAGGTAGCCGACGTGGGGTGTCACCCTGGCGCGGTTCTCGATGTCGGCGCCGGCCACGCGGGCGGTGCCCTCCGTCGGCCGGGTGAGCGTGGTCAGCATCCGCATCGTCGTCGTCTTGCCCGCGCCGTTCGGGCCGAGAAAGCCGTACACCGACCCGCGCTCGATCTCGACGGACAGCCCCTCGACGGCGGTCACGTCGCCGTAACGCTTCGCCAGGCCGTCGGTGACGATCGCCGGGTCGGCGTCCGCTCGGGCGGTCCCGCTACCGCTCGCCGCCGTCTCGCCGTCGCTCATCGTTCAGAGAGGCGCCGGCCGCCGTGATGAATCCCCCGGCTACGCCGGGAACTCGCCGCCGGCGATCAGGTCCGCGAGTGCCGTCATGTACTCGACGTGTGGCTCCCACTCGGACGACTCGCCGGCCTCGACCCGGCCCCGGTGGAGGTCCGCCCAGACCGTCGCCAGCGAAAAGGCGGCGTGCGCGAGGTGGAACTGCCAGTTCTCCACGGTCCGGCCGGTCCGGCGCTCGTAGCGCTCGATCAGGTCGCGCCGACTCGGACTGCCCGCCCCCGTCGTGAACGGGGCGAGACCCCGCTCGTTCCGTCGTCGCAGTGTCGCCAGCGCGTCCTCGGCGTCGGGGTGCCGGGTCGCGATCTCGTCGACCGACGGCGTCGGGTCACCCTCGTCGCGCCAGCGCAAGAGGAGATAGCCCAACTCGCCGACGGGGTCACCCAGCATCGCCACTTCCCAGTCGACGACGCCCCCCATCGTTGGCGTCCGGTCGCCGGCGAACAGGACGTTGCCCGGCCGGAAATCCCCGTGGACGAGCGTCGGCTCCGACTCGGGCGCGTTGTTCTGGAGCCACTCTCCGACCCGGTGCAGCGCCGGCACCTCGTGACCGGTGACACCCGTCGCCGTCTCCAGTCGCTCCAGTTCGTGTTCCAGTTGCTCCAGCGGGGAAACGCGGTCACAGGCCCCCCCGACGCGCTCGACGTCGACTCCGTGCACCTCGGCGGCGGCGTCCACGAGCAGGTGCCCGACGCGCCGGCGCGCCGCCGGACGCTGGAACCGCTCGGGCAGGTCCGACCCCAGTGGGACCACCTCGCCGTCGAGGTAGGTGAGCACGGCAAAGGGCCCGTCGAGAACGGACGTGTCCTCGCAGAACAGCACCGGTTCCGGCGCCCGGACGGGCGTGTCACGGAGTCGCTCTAGCAGGCGGTACTCCCGGCGCAGGTCCAGAAACAGGTCCGTGTGACGCAACACGTTCGGCCGGCGGACCACGTACGTCCGCCCCTCGCTCGCAGTCGACACGACGAGGTTGAGGTTGAGGCCGTCCGCGAGCACCCCGACGCCGGTCACGTCCGCGTCGAGTTCGCTCGCCAGGTACGAGGCGACGGCGGTGGTGTCGACGCTGGCCTCGGCGTCCGCTGTCGCAGTCATACCCCGGCGAGTGCCCGACCGGTAAAGTACCCCGCGGACCGTCGCAGACCGGCGAACACCCGGGAGTCGCAGAGTCGGAGAGACTCCTCACGGACATTTTACGCTCCAGCCCCTACGCCGAGTATGGACAGTGACGCGCTGACCTCCGTCGGCGTGGCGGTCGCCGCGGTGGCGGTGGTCGGGTCGACGGTCCTTGGCTGGGAGTGGGGCGACGACCGACTCGTCCCGACGGCGATCGGGGTGGTCGTCGCGCTGGTCGCCGCGGGGGCGATACTGTTGTACGGTGACCGCGCCCGCGGACTGCTCGGCCGGTAGTCAGGGCTTGAAGGCGACGTTCGTGATCGTGTCGACGACGCCCGTCGCCGTGTGTATCTCGTCGGCGACCACGTCCGGCAGTTTCTCCCCGTCGGTGAGTTCCAACTGTGCGACCACGTCGTGGTCGCCGGTGACGACGTGGACCTGTTCGACGGCGTCGAGCCGCCCTATCTCGCGGGCGGCCGAGGACACCGCGCCTGGCTGTACCACTACGTTGACGAAGGCATCCGTCATCGCTCTCTCCTCCGTGTGAACTGTTCACACGATCGATAAAGAATCTGTCGGTCGATTGAACGATTCAGACGACCAGGTCGACGGCGGCCCCCTGGCCGAAGCCGACACACAGCGTGGCCAACCCGCGGCCGCCACCGCGTCGCCGGAGTTCGTGGACCAGCGTCACCGGCAGTCGCGCCCCGGACGCCCCGAGCGGGTGACCCAGGGCGATGGCGCCGCCGTTTACGTTGCACCGGTCGGGGTCGACACCGAGTTCGTCCCGGGCGTACACGCACTGTGAAGCAAAGGCCTCGTTCAGTTCCACGAGGTCGTACTCGTCGATCGCCCGGTCGGTGCGCTCCAGCAGGCCCCGCGTCGCGGGGACGGGACCGATCCCCATCACGGTGGGGTCGACGCCCTCGACCCAGTGCGAACCGACCCTCGCCATCGGGCTCAGTCCGTGTTCCTCGGCGAACGCCTCGCTCGTGACGAGGAGGGCGGCGGCGCCGTCGGAGATCTGGGAGGCGTTGCCCGCGGTGACGGTACCGTCCTCGTTGAACACCGGGTCGAGTCCCGACAGCGCCGCCATTGTCGTCTCACGGCGGATGCCCTCGTCCTCGGTCACCGTTCCGTCGGGGGTCTCCACGGGAACGATCTCATCGTCGAACCGGCCCTCGTCGGTCGCGGCGGCGGCCCGCTCGTGGCTCCGCAGCGCGTAGCGGTCCTGGGTCTCCCGGGTGACGGCGTGACGGTCGGCCACCTCGTCGGCCGTTGGCCCCATCTCCAGCGAGCGCAGGTCGTACAGGTCCGCGAGGCGGGGGTGCAGCGGTCGTTCGTCGTAGGAGCTGCCCATCGGCACCCGGCTCATGGACTCGACGCCGCCGGCGATCAGGGCGTCACGCTGGCCCGCGCGGATCGCGTCGCTGGCGCTCGTCAGCGCCTGCATCGAGGAGGCACACCAGCGGTTGATCGTCGTTCCCGGGACGCCCTCGCCCAGGTCCGAGAGAACGGCGACGATCCTGGCGAGGTTGTTGTCCTGCTCGTCGCGCTGCTGGGCACACCCCCACAGCAGGTCGTCGACGTGTTCGCCGTCCAGACCGGTGTCGGCGAGGATCTGGTCGACTAGCGTCACCGAGAGGTCCTCGGCGCGGACGTCCGCGAGGGCGCCGCCCTGTCTCCCCTGTGGGGTCCGGCAGGCACGCACGACGACCGGGGTGCGCTCCGGGTTCGCTGTCTCCATGACCTCGCCTTCGGGTGGCCTGGGCATAAGCGATCTTGCACCGGCACGATCCTGTCGAGGCACTCCAGGCCGACTGGCTCGTGTGGTCAACTCCTCGGTGACGCCGGGGCGTCAGCGTCTCGCCGGGCTTTTGCCCGCTCGCACCCTCGATCAGTCATGGTCGACTGGAACGGGATCGTCTGGAAGGTCCAACTCGCGGTGTTCGTGTTCGTGAGCGTGAACGCCGGCAGTCGGCTAGTCGAGGGCACGCTGGCACTCGATACGCTCGCCGGCGTCGGGAACGTCGTGTTGTTGTTGATCGCCGCTGCGGGCGCGGTCGCCGTTGCCGTCACTCGGGAGCCGATCAGCAGGCTGCTCGGCCGTCCCGACACCGGCGAGTAGGACGAACCGTAACACAAAAACGGGCACTCAGCGTCGCTCGACTCATGCCCCGCCCACTTGCCGCCCTCCGTCGCGACCGCGTCGTCCAGGCCGTTCTGGGCCTCGTCGTGCTCGCGGTCGGCGCCCGCCTCGTCGGTCTCGGGGCTCGCGTCGCCCACCAAGACGAGGCGCGGGTCGGCTACTGGACGCTTCGCTTTCTCGCCTCCGGACAGTACGAGTACCGCCCCATCGTCCACGGGCCCTTTATCCACATCGTCGACCGCCACCTGTTCGCGCTGTTCGGCCCGAGTGACTTCGTCGCCCGCCTGCCGATGGCGTTGCTTGGGGGGGTCCTCCCGGCAGCCGCGCTCCTGTTCCGTTCCCGGCTCCGGGACGCCGAGACGGTCGCGCTGGCGGCGCTGTTCGCCGCCAACCCCGTGTTGCTGTACTACTCGCGGTTCATGCGCCAGGACCTCCCGCTTGCGGTGCTGGCGACCTTCGCGCTCGGCTTTGCCGTCCGCGCCGTAGACTCGACGGGCCGGCGCCGGCGGTACAACGTGTACGTCGCCGGTCTCGCCCTAGGGCTGGCGGCGACGACGAAGGAGAACGTCCTGCTGTACCCCGTCGCCTGGGCCGGCGCCCTGGCGCTGGTGCTCGACCAGCGACTGATCGCCGCCGACGACGCCGTCCGGACCGCCCGGGAGTTTGTGCCCGACGCTCCCCGCCCCGCCGTCGCGCTCCCGGCCGGTGTCAGACGTGTCGGCGTGCTCCTCTTTCTCGCGACGACGCCGGTCGTCGCCGCCGTGGCCGAACTCGACGGCAACTTGCTCGGTGTCCTCGTTCTCGCGAGCGGCCTGGCCTACTACGGCGCGGTCCGCGGCGGCACCGTCTGGCACCTCCTCGGTGGGCTCCCGCTTTCCGCCGTCGGCGTGTTGGCGCTGGCCCGTCCGGCGTTCAACCCCCGGCTGACGACCTTTGTCGCCGGGGTGCTGTGGCTGCTCGCGGCCCTGTTGCTCGCGGACGAGCGCCTGTTCCGCTACGACCCCCGCGTGGCCACCGACGGCGGCTCCACGGACGACGACACGGACTCCGCCGACACCGACGACGGCGCCCAGGAAACCGCCGAACCTGCCGGCGACGCGGGTGTGGCCGACGCCCCAGACGCCGCCGGCCCCGCAACTGGGGCGGACGCGGGGCCCGACCCTGGAGGTGACGAGCGGGGGGTGGGGTCGTTGCGGGACCGCCTGCTGCCGCTGCCGCCGCTTGGGGTGGCGTACCTGCTGGCGCTCGCCGTCGTGGTGCTGTTTTATGCGCCCCGTGGCGGCGGCTACCCGGCGATCGGGCCGGACATCGAGGGGTGGGGACTGTGGTCGGCGCTGGCAGCCGGCAGTCTCGACGGACTCGCGACCGTCGTGCGACAGGCGACCTTCGGGACGTGGACGGACTTTCTGGGGCGGTGGGCCGGCGACGCCCAGGACCACGCCTACCTGCCGTTCTTTCTTGACTTTCTGAACACGCTCCGGGAGGGGGCGCTGACGCTGTCGCTCGCCGCCGTCGGTGGCACGCTGTACGAGCGGTACGTCGGCGACGCACGGGAGTTCGTCGCCTTCTGTGCGTACTGGGGCTTTGCGTCCGTGCTTGGCTACCCGCTGGTGACCGACATCGCCGCGCCGTGGGCGACGGTCCACGCGATCGTGGCGCTTGCAATCCCGGCGGCGGTCGCGATCGCCGCCGTCTACCGGGTCGGCCGAGCGGAACTGGTCACATCCGACACCGGAGCGGGGTCGAACGCCGGCGTGCGGGTACCCGACCCGGACTGGCTGGCGGTGGCCGCCGTCGCCGTCGTCCTGTTGGGTGCCGGCCTCCAGGTCGGCGCGGCGGCCGCCGACGGCGTGTACCAGAACCCCCAGTCGACCGACAACGAACTCGTCCAGTACGCCCAGTCCTCCTCGACGGACCTGAAGCCGGTGATCGCCGACGTGCGCAGTGTCGCCGGCCAGAACGACGGTGTCGACGTGCTCTGGTACGGCGACGAGTTCGACGCGCCGAACGAGTCCGAACACGACCAGCCACCGGCGGGGCCCGGCTGGTTCGAGCGCCTGCCCCTCGCCTACTACACCGAGATGGAGGCCGTCGAGTCGGGCGAGGACGTCGTCGTGAACAGCACGACCGACCCCGAGGACGTCCGCGCGTCCGACGCCCCGGTCGTCGTCTCGTTCGCCGACGGGGAGGACGCGTCGATCACCGACCCGCACACCGACATCGAGTCGTTCCTCGGCGGCTACGACCGCTACCGCGGTCAGCGGTTCCTGTTCGACACCGGCGTGCGGAGTTCGTTGTTGTACTTTGTCGACACGAGCGGTCTCGACGACCCGGCCGGCACGTACGAGAATGCCACCTCGGAACTCGTCGGCCCTCACCCGGCGGTGACGGGGAGTAACGGGGAGTCGCGGGCGCCGCGGTGCTGTCGCTGACGGCCCTCGGTCCGAGGAGTTATTACGCTCGCGGGTCAACAGTGAGGGAATGACTGCTGCGGCGTTGGACGTGGTGGAATTCTTGCTTACCGCACACGTCTACACGGACGACCGCTCGCTTGACGAGGACGACCTCACCCCGGCTCACCGCACGCCGTTCTGGGCGGACGGCGGTATCGAGCGCCCGTTGTCGGTGACGACCGCGACCACTCGCGAGGCCACCGGGGTCGAGCGTCCCTGGGAGGCCGTCTCCGACCTGATGTTCACAGACCGGGACGACTTCTCGGGCGGCATCGAACTCACCCAGGCCGACATGGCCGAGGAGTGGTATCTTGAACGCGTCGACGCCGACCGCCTCCGCGAGAACCCCGTCCTCACAAAGGCGTACGGCGACGAGTTGGGCGTCGACTACGAGACTGCCCGCGAGCAAAACCGCTCGGTGCAGGCCGACCGGGCCTACATCGACAGCCTGCTCGCGGAGTACTTCGACGAGGACGAAGAAGAGGAGATGCTCGACCTCGTCGACGTCCACGCTCCCGAGGAGATCGACACGACCCTGGACGACCTAGTGCTCACCGAGGACCAGGAAACCGAGATACTGAAAATCGGCAAGGCGATCGAGCACCGCGACTACCTCGCCAACATCGGTCTCCGTGAGATCGGCAAACTGCTGCTGGTCGGGCCGCCGGGAACGGGCAAGACCTCCACGGCACGGGCGCTCGCTCGCGACATGGACCTTCCGTTCGTGGAAGTGAAACTGTCGATGATCACCTCGCAGTACCTCGGCGAAACCGCAAAGAACGTCGAGAAGACCTTCGAGGTGGCAAAACGACTGTCGCCGTGTATCCTCTTTATCGACGAGTTCGACTTCGTCGCGAAGACGCGGCGCTCGGACGAGCACGCCGCCCTGAAACGGGCGGTGAACACGCTGCTGAAGTCGATCGACAACATCTCGCTCATCCAAGACGAGGTGTTGCTGATCGCGGCGACGAACCACCCCGACCAACTCGACTCGGCCGCCTGGCGGCGCTTCGACGAGGTCGTCAACTTCCCCAAGCCCGACCAGCGGATGCGGGAAGACATTCTCGGCGTCATCACCCGGGAGATGGACATCGACGAGTTCGACCCCGGCGTGATCGCCGAAGCCACGCAGGGACTCACCGGCAGCGACCTCCGGATGGTGCTGCGGGAGGCGGTGCTCGGTGCCCTGACCGAGGAACGCACCCACCTCACGCAGGACGACCTCCTCACCGCCGTCGAGAACTTCGAGGAGCGGGACAACCTCAAGAACATGGACATGATCGAGGGCGACCACGACGCTCTCGTCGCCGGCGGTGACCTCGGGAGCCACTCCGAGGAGAGTCGCGCCGACGGTGGCCACAACAACGGCCACGACCACGACCACGCCGCCCACGACCACTGAATGCAGGTCACGCTGCTCGGCACCGGCGACACCGCCGGAACGCCGGTTCCGCGCTGTGACTGTGCGACCTGTGACCGCGCCCGCGAGTTGGACGTCCACCGCTCTCGGTTCTCCGTCCACGTCCACAACCCCCGGACCGAGGAGTCGCTGCTGATAGACGCCAGTCCCGACCTCCGCGAGCAGTTTCTCACTCACGACGTGGACCTCCCTGACGCCGTCGTGATCACCCACATCCACTTTGACCACCTCGACGGCCTGGGCAACGCCTACCGGATGTTCCCACGCGGCCCGACGCCGGTGTACGCCGCCGACGAGGTCGACCCCGTCACCGACCGGTCGGTCGCGACGACGATCCGCGAGCGCTACGACTACCTCGACGCCGTCATGGTCGAGCCACGCACCCCCCACGAGCGCTTCGAGACGTGTGGCCTGCGCGTCGAACTCGTCCCCGTCGAACACCCGCCGATGGTCTGTTACGGCGTCCGGGTCAGTGACCCGGAGACGGGCGGCGTCCTGGCGTTGACCGGCGACACCGCCTGGCAGATCCCCGAGCGGTCGCTGGCTGCCCTCTCCGGGTCGGACCTCCTCCTGGCCGACGGCATCACCACGGCGAACCGCTGTGACGCCCACCCCGACGGCGGCACGGACCACGACGACTCCGGCACGCCCCGCACGTTCGGCACCAAGCACATGACCGTCGAGGGCGCGATAGCGACGGGCGAGCGACTGGACGCCGACCGCACCCGTGTCGTTCACGTCGGCCACTTCACCCCCGTCGACCGCGCCTTCGAGGAACCACTCGCCGTCGACGGCGAGTACTACGAGTTATAGCGTCTCGTTGCAGTATCCACGCGTGTGACAGTCTGACGCGGCCACTCGTGTCTCGGAACCCTTATCTGTGCGTCACCTCTATTACTGTTTGTAATGGCGAACGGTAAGGTTGACTTCTTCAACGACACGGGCGGTTACGGATTCATCGAGACTGAGGACGCGGACGAGGACGTTTTCTTCCACATGGAGGACGTCGGCGGTCCCGACCTGCAGGAGGGTGAGAGCATAGAGTTCGAGATCGAGAACGCCCCCAAGGGGCCACGCGCGACGAACGTCGTTCGCGAGTAACTCGACTTTAGACAGCACGTTTTTATCGACGCCACGACCGCGAGCCGCGGCGCCGTGTCGATCGCACTGAGACGACATCCGGGAGTCACGGCGCTAGCGATCGCCGTGGCCCCCGCCAGTCGGGGCGTCGCGACTACCGCTGCGTGCGGGTCTCGGCGCCAGGACCGTCTGCGCGGTCGGCGGCGCCGAACGACTCCTTCGGCGTGACGGCGGTCCCGACGGCGGCGGCGGCAAGCATCTCCACCACGCTGCCGAGGACAAAGGGAAACAGGCCCAGTTCGAGAACGCCGACGGCCGTGGGACTGCCACCCTGGACCAGCGTCAGCCAGCCGTACAGCCACGGGAGGCCGACGCCGTATATCAGCCCGAAGTTCGCCACCGTCAGCAGTGCCACGAGACCGACCGGTTCACGAGCCCAGGCGTACCGGTCGGCGACGTAACCCACGACCGTCGCCGCGAGGACGAACCCGAGTATGTACCCACCGGTGGGGCCGAGTATCCGCCCGACACCGGCGCCGCCGCCCGCGAACCACGGGACACCCGCGGCGCCCAGGCCCGCGTACAGCCCCTGGCTCGCCCCGCCCCAGCGAGCGCCCAGGACGACCCCCGCGAGCAAGACCGCGAACGTCTGGAGCGTGACCGGCACGGGGGTAAACGAAAGCGGGATGCGAAGTTGTGCCCCCAGTCCGGTCAGTGCCGCGAACCCGCCGGCGAGTGCTACTTTCTCACCGAGACTCGCTCCGTGTCTGTACCTGAAAAAGCGCCGCCGTGCGGTCACCAGTCGGTCCGGTAATGGGCCGGTGTCTGCCGGTTCACCCTGTGTCATCGGTCTGGGCAAACCGTCTCCTTACAACCACTTGTCGCTTCGGGGTCGCCGGGCGGTCACCCGAACCGGTCGAGCCCTGACTGCTCGCGGGCCACCCCGTCGGGGTCGCGCACCCACGCCGTTCGCCGGTCGCGCTCGGTTTCGGGGTCGACCGCCGGCGGCGCCGCCTCCTCGTGTCCCGCACACGACGGGCCACACTCTCGTCCGGGGTCGACGATCCGTCCCTTCCAGGCACAGTACGGTAGACCCCTGGCGCCGTCGATCGCCCCCTCCTCGGCGTGTTCGCAGGACGGGAACTCGTCGGCGCTCGGGCGAAACCCCTTGCCGTAGGCTCGCTCGGCGATCCGGCGGCGGGCACGTGCCTTCTCCGCGGGGTCGACGACCGCTATCTCCGTCTCGCCCGGCCGTTCATGCAGGAGTTCGACACCCGACTCGCCAACGGGCAGTGGCTCCGGTTCACGGACCACCTCGACGGCGGGAGGCGCGAGTCCGTCGGTCACGTCGGCGGCGGCGCTCGCGTCCCGGTCCGGTGCGGCCGCCCCCTCGGAGTGTTCGTAGCGCCACACGCCAACCGGGTCGGGAATGCGGTTCAGGTGGGCGCCGGTGACGTGTGAGGCGGTCGCAAGCACCACCCGGTCGACCACACCCAGCGCGACGTCCAGACGCAACTGTCGGCGCAACTCGCCCGGACGGTCGAGGTCGGGCTTGTTCTCGACGGCGACCACCCGGGAGAACCAGTCCGGGTACCGCGCCACCTGCCGGACCCGTGCTGTGGGCCGCAGGCGCTCGTCCGGCCCGGGTTCGTCGCCGCGCTCCGTCTCGAAGAACCCCCGCCTGACTGCCCGGGCGGCGACCTCGCGGGCGCGCTCCGACGAGCAGTCGAAGGCCGGCGCGGCCCGCCGGTAGCGGCCGACGCCGACGTCGCTCTCGATCGCCGCCGTCGGGATCGCCCCGTCGGTGATCCGCGCCCGGCGGTCGAACGCGGGGCCGGGGTCCACGACCACCGTGTCGAGAACGCGGCCCCCGGGTCGGCACACGCCGCCGCCGACCTGGCGGGCGACAACGCGCTCTGTCCGCTCCAGGCGGGCACAGAGCGCCGACTCGAAGGCGTACTCGCGCACATTTACCGCACAAGGCGTCCGGTGAAAAGGGACTCGCTCAGTCGTCGCCGACCGTGCGGTCGTTCGCCCCGGCACCGGGCACGCTGTCCGGTCGCCAGGCGGTCGCAACGCCGGCCGTGAACCGGTCGTCCAGCCCGGCGACCGCCGGGACACCGCCGTCGTCCGTCTCGTCGTCACTCCTCAGCCGCTGGCGCACTCGTGCGAGCAGGCCGCTGCTCGATGATCCCCCTCGTCCGTGCTCGTCGTCCGGCCCGTTCATACCTCGTGTGACCCTGGTAACCGATCACACATAAAAGATCGTGTCAATATTGGGGGTGCCCTTCCCGGCGGTGCCCGTCGACGGGAGGTCGTGGGGGTCGCCGTCTCGGGACCGGGGAGTTTATGCCGCGCTCGCGGGTAGTTCGGATGATAGATGCCTGCAACACGCCAACCGGAGGTGAACATCGGACTGGTCGGTCACGTCGACCACGGGAAGACGACACTCGTGGAGGCGATGAGCGGTGAGTGGACGGACCAGCACTCCGAGGAGATGAAACGTGGCATCTCCATCCGACTTGGCTACGCCGACGCCACCTTCCGGGAGTGTCCCGAGGCGGAGGGTCCCGAGCGGTTCACCGTCGACGAACACTGTGGGGAGCACGACGTCGAGACCATCCCGCTTCGAACGGTGTCGTTCGTCGACGCCCCGGGCCACGAGACGCTGATGGCGACGATGCTTTCGGGGGCCTCGATAATGGACGGCGCCGTGCTCGTCGTGAGCGCCTCCGAACCCGTTCCACAGCCACAGACGCGCGAACACCTGATGGCGCTCGACATCGTCGGTATCGACAACATCGTCGTCGCCCAGAACAAGATCGACCTCGTCGACCGCGACGAGGCCCGCGAGAACTACCAGGCCATCCAGGAGTTCGTCGAGGGCACCGTCGCCGAGGACGCTCCCGTCATCCCGATAAGCGCCCAGCGCGGCGTGAACATCGACCTGCTCATCGACACGCTCCAGCAGGAGATCCCCACGCCCGACCGCGACTCCGACGCCGAGGCGCGGATGCAGGTCGCCCGCTCGTTCGACATCAACCGGCCGGGCACCGGCTTCGAGGACCTCCTCGGGGGCGTCCTCGGCGGGAGTCTCGTCCAGGGTCGACTCACCGCCGGCGACGACCTCGAGGTGAAGCCGGGTCGCGAGGTCGAGACCGGCGGTCGCTCCACCTACGAGTCGATCGAGACGACGGTGCGCTCGCTGCAGGCCGGCGGCGAACCCGTCGACAGGGTCTCCCCGGGCGGTCTGCTCGGCGTTGGAACGGGCCTCGACCCCTCGCTGACAAAGGGCGACGGCCTCGCGGGCCAACTCGCCGGTCCGCCAGGCACGCTGCCGCCGACCTGGGAGTCGTTCACGATGGAGGTCGACCTCCTTGACCGGGTCGTCGGCGCCGAAGGCGAGGAGGCCACCGCCGTCGAACCCGTGTCGACCGGCGAGCCGCTGATGATGATCGTCGGCACCGCGAAGACAGTCGGCTCGGTCACGAGCGCCCGCGGCGAGGAGGCCGAGGTGCAACTCAAGCGTCCCGTCTGCGCCCCCGAGGGCGCCAAGATCGCCATCAACCGTCGTGTCGGCGCCCGCTGGCGGCTCATCGGCGTCGGCACCCTCGACGGCTGACGTGACACGCGACGGCCCCGGCGTTGACCTCGACCCCGACGCTGACTCCACCGACACTGGCGACCCCGTCCGCGGTCTGGTCGCGCTTGACACCAGTCTCCTGATGGCACCCGTCGAGTGCGATCTCCGCCCGCTCTCGGAACTGGAGCGGGTCGTCCCCGGCGCGACGCCGGTCGTCCCCGAGAGCGTCCGCGAGGAACTTCGGGCGCTGTCGACGGAGGGTGGCGAGACGGGGACCGCGGCCGGTGTCGGACTGGAACTCGCGGCGGACATGGAGACGGTCGCCGCCGATCCCGCGTACGCGGACGACGCTCTGGTGGCGCTCTCTGCGGCCGGACGGGTGGCGTACGTTGCGACGGTCGACCGGGAACTGCGCGAGCGGGTGCTCACTCAGGACGTTCCGGTAATATGTTTAAGGGGGGAACGCAAACTGGCGGTCACTCGATGACATGTACAAGCGCGTGAGCCTGAAGGACACCGTGGAGGTACCACCGCGGGAGCTGGCCGACGTCGACGAGACGCTCGTCAGGCGGCTCCTCCAGGACAAACTCGAGGGCCGCATGGACGAGGAGGTCGGCAGCGTCGTCAGCG
>CAZQHW010000071.1:0-13206 GCA_964593395.1 uncultured Halobacteriales archaeon | reverse complement strand
GGAACTCTGGACAGAATCCGGCCGCCGTCGGCAGTTTTCCGTCGCTCGGTCGTTTGCTGGACGCGACGGACAGACGCCAGACGCGTCAATCGTCTGTGAGTCGGCTCGAATCACGAAAACAGCCGTCACGGACGACCAGACGAGTGTTTCGGTCAGCTATGAACCACGCGACTCGTCGATGGGCCCTGCCGGATTCGAACCAGCGACCACTCGGTGTCCCACAGCCCCTGATATCAGAGAGCTGGTATGAGCCGAGCGCTCTCACCACTGAGCTAAGGGCCCGTACAGGCGGATGACCGGGGCACGCGCTCTTTAGCCTACCGGTCGGGCAGTCAGCCACTCGACCCCGTTGCTGTCGGTCGGAGGGGTCAACACGGCAGTGGCTCCACGTGGACTCGCACAGCGACTGCGGGAAAGAATCAGGTCACTCTACGGAGAAGCCGCGGTCTTTGAGTTCCTCACGGACGCCGTCCTCGTGGTCGCCCTGGAGTTCGATGGTACCGTCGTCGACGGTGCCGCCACAGGCGAACGACGACTTCAGTTCCGAGGAGAGGTCGTCCAGATTCACGTCGTTCGGGTCGAACCCGTCGAGGATCGTGACCGCCTTTCCGTAGCGGCGCTCGTCGACGTGGACGCTGATCTGCTGGGACTCCTTTGCCACATCCTCACAGACGCACAGGTCGTCTGGAAGGCCGCAGGTTGGGCATACGTCTGCCACTGTTCCCACGTACAGCGTCAGACATTAAAAACCCTGCTACCGCGAGGCGGTGCCCGACGGCGGGGGACGAGCGCGGAACGGGCGGGTTGATACTCGCCCGACCACGAGAGGAGGTATGAGTGACCCCGTGCCCGTCGCCTTTGACTTCGACGGGACGCTGTCTGACTCGGAGATGGTCGTGAAACTCGCCGCGGCAGCAGGCGTCGCCGACCGGGTCGCCGCCGTCACCGAGCGGGCGATGGACGGCGAGGTGGAGTACGCGGAGAGTCTCCGCGAGCGCGTGGCCCTTCTCGAGGGCTTATCGGTCGCGGACGCCGAGGACGCCTTCGAGGGTGTGACGCTGCGACCCGGCGCCGGGACACTGCTGGGTGCTCTCCACGGGCCGACGGCGATCCTCACCGGCGGGTTCGAGCGGGGCGTACAGGCGGCGCTCGCGGAGGCGGACGCGACCGCCGACCGCGTCGTCGCCAACCGCGTTCTCGACGACGGCAACCGGTTGACCGGCGGGGTCGAGGGCCCGCTCGTCGAGGGGACGAAAGACGTCGCCCTCGGGGAGTGGTGCGAGGCACTCGGCGTCGACACCCAGGCGGCGGTGGCGGTCGGCGACGGCGCGAACGACGTCGCGATGCTCCGTGAGGCCGGCCTCGCGGTCGGGTTCGACCCGAAGCCCCCGGTGGCCCCACACTGCGACGTCGTCGTCGGCAGCGTCGCAGAACTGGAGACGTTGTTCTCCGAGCGGGGACTGCTCGACGACTGAGCGGTCACTCCGGGAGGGGGTCGGGGCGGTCGCCATCGGTCGAGTCCGGACCGACGCCGTCCGTGCCGCAGTCACCGACCGCGCTCACGCCGCCGTCCAGAAACGCCGACAGCGGGGGACCGACGAGGTCGGGGTCGGTGAGAAAGGCGTCGTGGCCGTAGTCGGTGTCGAGCACGCAGTGGTCGACGGCGGCGCCGGCCTGCGAGAAGGCGTCGGCGAGGCGTGCGGCGCTCTCGACCGTGAAGTGCCAGTCGCCGGTGAGCGAGCAGACGAGCGCCTCGCCGTCGAACGCCGAGAGAGCGGCGGCGTCGGAGCCGTGACCGGCCGCGAGGTCGTAGTCGTCCATCGCCCGCAGCAACAACAGGTAACTGTTGGCGTCGAACCGCTCGACGAAGCGGGCGGCGTTGTAGTCGAGGTACGACGCCGCCGCCCGGTAGGGACTGTCGGCGACGGCGCCGGGCTGCTGGGTTGCCGTCGTCGGGGCCGCGGGGGTAGGCGGGTCGGCGGCCGCACGACGGCCGAACCGGCGACGCATCGACGACTTCGAGAGGTACATCAGGTGGCCGATCATCCGCGCGAGTGCCAGTCCGTCGTCGGGGTGGGGACCGCCGTAGTAGCGACCGCCCTGCCAGTCGGGGTCGCTGACTATCGCCCGGGCGGCGACGGCGTCGAGTGCGAGACACTGCGGGTCGAGACGAGCGGCGGTCGCCACCGGGGCGACGCGGTCGACGCGGTCGGGGTAGCGTTTCGCCCACTCGAGGGCGTTCATCCCGCCGAGACTGCCGCCGACGACGGCGTGCAGGTGGTCGACGCCGAGAGCGTCGAGCGCGAGCCGCTGGGCGCGGGTCCAGTCGCCGACGGTGACCGCTGGGAAGTCGGGACCGTACGGCTCGCCGGTGCGGGGGTCGGTCGAGACGGGGCCGGTCGAGCCGTAGCAGGAACCGGGCACGTTCACGCAGACGACGTGGTAGCGGTCGGTGTCGACGGGGCGGTCGGGGCCGACGACGCCGTCCCACCAGGCGCGGGCCTGGCCGCCGAGGGGCAGCCCGGAGCGGTGGTCTGGGGGGTTCACCGGGTCGCCGTCGCTCCCGTCGGGGCCGTCAGCGTCGCCGGGGACGCTCGCGGCGTTTGCGCTGCCGGTGAGGGCGTGACAGACCAGCACCGTCGGGTCGGCGGGGTCGCCGTAGGCCTCGTAGGCCAGTTCGAGTCGGGGGACACGGCCGCCGCGCTCGAAGGCGACGGCGCCGACGTCGACGGTCGAGCGGTCGACGCGCACGGTCAGTCGTCAGTGTCGTGGGCGGCGGTGAGCGCCCGGTCGAGGTCCGCCAGAACGTCGGCGGGGTCCTCGAGACCGACCGACAACCGGACCATGTCCGGCAGGACCCCGGCGGCGTGTTGTTCGGCCTCGGTGAGTTGCTGGTGGGTGGTACTCGCCGGGTGGATAACGAGCGTCTTCGCGTCGCCGACGTTCGCCAGAAAGGAGGCCAACTCGACGTTCTCGCAGGTGGCCTGGGCGGCGTCGTAGCCGCCGACGGGGCCGAAGGCGACCATCCCGCCGTAGCCGCCGTCGAGGTACTCGGTGGCGTTGTCGTGGGTCGCGTGGCCGGCCAGTCCGGGGTAGGTGACCCAGTCCACGAGCGGGTGTTCCTGGAGTGCCTCGGCGACCGCGAGGGCGTTCTCGGAGTGGCGTTCGATCCGCAGCGGCAGCGTCTCAAGCTTCTGAAGCGTCGTCCAGGCGTCAAAGGGCGCCTGCTGGTTGCCGAGGTCGCGCAGCATCCGGGCGCGAGCGGCCACCGCGAGGGCGGCGTCGCCGAACCGTTCGGCGAAGTTGACGCCGTGGTAGGCGGGGTTCTCGGCGCCGACCTCGGGGAAGCGTTCGGCGTTTGCTGCCCAGTCGTAACTGCCGCCGTCGACCAGTGCGCCGCCGATCGTCGTGCCGGCGCCGTGGATCCACTTCGTCGTCGAGTGCCACACCAGGTCGGCGCCGTGTTCGATCGGGCGACACAGCGCCGGGGTCGCAAAGGTGTTGTCGACAAAGAGCGGCACGTCGTGGTCGTCGGCGATCCCGGCGACCCGCTCGATGTCGGGGACGACGAGCGAGGGGTTGCCGACGGTCTCGACGTGGACGAAGGCGGTGTTCTCGTCGATCGCCTCGGCGTACCCCTCGTAGTCCAGTGTGTCCACAAAGCGGGTGTCGATCCCGCGTCGCGGGGCGGTGTGCGTGAGATAGGTCGCGGTGCCGCCGTACAGGTCCTCAGAGGCGACGATGTTGTCGCCCGCGGCGGCAAGCAGGTTCACCGCGGTGTCGAAGGCGGCCATCCCGCTCGCCGTGGCGACGGCCCCGGTCCCGCCGGCGAGATTCGCGATCCGCTCCTCCAGCACCGCCGTTGTCGGGTTGCCAAGGCGGCTGTAGATGTTGCCCTCTTCCTCCAGCGCGAACAGTCGAGCGGCGTGGTCGGCGTCGTCGAACACGTACGAGGTGGTCTGGTACAGCGGCGTCGCCCGGGCGTTTGTCGTCTCGTCTGGCCGGCCGCCCGCGTGGAGCGACCGTGTCGCGAATCCGTTTTCGTCCTGGCTCATGTATCACGTGCATACTCTTGGAGACAAAAATAACCGTCGGTAAGAACACCGCCTGCCGGGACCGACGGGGAGTCTCAGACCCGGAGGTGGTCGCGGGCGGCGACGACACCGCTCTCGACGTCGACCGTGGCGCCGACGTCGTCGGCCGCCTCGCCGACGGCGCGCACGCCCCGCAGTACCTGCTCGGGCGTCAACTCGCCCATGTTCGAGACGCGGAATATCTCCCCACCCAGGTGACCCTGCCCGCCGGAGATCGAGACGTTGCGCTCGCGGACGGCGCCGAAGAAGGCGTCGGGGTCCGCGCGGGCGGCCGGTGGCAGCGAGACGGCGGTGACGGTGTTCGAGCGCACCGTCGCCCCCGTCGCGTCGGGAAACGCCTCCAGACCCATCGCAGAAAATGCGTCGCGGAAGGCGGCGGCCTGGCGGCGGTGTCGGTGGATGCGAGCGGGCATCCCCTCCTCCTGGATGCGCTCGAGGGCGACGGCCATCGCCCGGAACAGCGGCACGGCGCTGGTGAAGGGTGTCTGGTCGGCGTCGGCCTTGCGGAGGTGCCACTCGAGATCCTCGTAGAAGGGGGCGGAGTCGCCGTCGAGATGCGGGCGGACGTCGTCGGAGACGTACACCGCCGACGTGCCTGGCGGCGTGGCGAGACACTTCTGGGCGTCGGTCACCGCCATGTCGACGTGCCAGTCGTCGATACAGAACACGTCGCCGCCGACGCTGGTGACGCCGTCGACGAGAAAGCGAGCGTCGTGTTCGGCGGCGAGTCGACCCACGCCCGAGACGGGGTTCAACAGGCCCGTCGATGTCTCGTTGTGGACGACGGTGACGGCGTCGGTGTCCTCCGTTATCGCACGCTCCACCGCGTCGAGGTCGAACGACTCACCCCAGGGCACCGAGACACGCTCACACTCGCAGTACCGCTCGGCGATGCGGGCGAAGCGGCGACCGAACTTGCCGTTCACCAGTGAGACCACCCGCGAGTCGGGGGCGACGACGTTGGCGAGTGCCGCCTCCATCCCCATCGTGGCGGTACCGTTCAGCGCGAGACTCGTGCCGCCCGCCGAGGTCGAGACGCCCGAGAGCGTCGAGTGCTCGAACACGTGGTCCAGGCCCTCCTGGACGCGGCGGTAGACGGCCTCGAACTCGGGCGAGCGGTGTGACACCATCGGCTCGTCCATCGCCCGCCGGGTTTCCCGGGCGACCGGGACCGGTCCTGGGTTCAACAGGAGAAAGTCGTCCGTATCGCTCATACCGTCACGCCGGGGTCGGGCCTGAAAAGCGTACGTCCTCGGGTCGCGACAGCGAGCGCTCAAACGAACCGCCGAGTCGGGCCGCTTTTGCCGGTCGCGGCGGCAGTTCCAGGTATGAGGGGTAGTGCCGACGACGTGCCCGCCGACCTCGCAGACAACCCGTACGTGCACGACCCGCCGACCGACTTCACGCCCGTCGAATCGCTCTCGGAGGCCGAGGCCAGCGAGCAGGCCGAGCGGTTGCGGGCCGCCGTTCGCTACCACGACCGCCGCTACTACGTCGAGGCTGACCCCGTGATCGCCGACCGCACCTACGACGCGCTGTTCGCCCGCCTGCGCACCCTCGAAGCGCACCTCGACGAGCGCCCGCCGGACAGTCCGACCCAGCGGGTCGGCGGCGACCCTGTCGACGCCTTCGACACCGTCGAGCACGTCGCGCCGATGCTGTCGGTCGAGCAGGGCGACGCGGCCGAGGACCTCCGCGAGTTCGACGAGCGGGTGCGGGAGACGGTCGGTGACGCCGCCTACGTCTGCGAGCCGAAGTTCGACGGCGTCTCGATCGAGGTGGTGTACGAGAACGGCCGCCTGCAGCGAGCGGTGACGCGGGGCGACGGCGAGGAGGGCGACGACGTCACCCGCAACGTCCGCACGATCGGCGCCGTTCCCCAGCGCCTTCGCGGGGACCACCCGGACTTTATCGCGGTGCGCGGAGAGATCTACATGCCCCGAGACGGGTTCCAGGCGTACAACCGCGAGCGCGTCGAGCGCGGCGAGGAGCCCTTCGCCAACCCGCGCAACGCCACGGCGGGCACGCTGCGCCAACAGGACTCCTCCGTCGTCGCCGAGCGCCCACTTTCGGTGTTTTTCTTCTCGGTGCTAGAGTCGAGTGACCCGTGGCCCTCGCGGTGGGCCGAACACGAGGCACTGCCCGCGATCGGCCTCCCGGTGAACGACCGCGTCGAGCGCGTCGACGACGTGGAGGCGGCGATAGCGTACCGGGACCGACTGCTCGACGACCGCGAGACGCTGAACTACGAGGTCGACGGCGTCGTCGTGAAGGTGAACGACCGCACGGCCCGCGAGCAGTTGGGCGCGACCAGCCACCACCCGCGGTGGGCCTTTGCCTACAAGTTCCCCGCCCGCAGCGGCGAGACCACCCTCCGGGACGTCGTCGTCCAGGTCGGCCGGACGGGTCGACTCACCCCCGTCGCACTGCTCGACCCGGTCGACGTCGGCGGTGTCACCGTCTCGCGGGCCAGTCTGCACAACCCCGAGGAGATCGCCCGCCTCGGCGTCGGGGTCGACGACCGGGTCCGGGTCGAGCGCGCCGGCGACGTCATCCCACAGGTCGCGGAGGTGATCGACGACCGCGGCGGCACCTACGAGTTCCCCGACACCTGCCCCGTGTGTGACAGCCCCGTCGAGCGGGACGGCCCGATGGCGTTTTGCTCCGGCGGCACCACGTGTCCCGCCCAACTCCGGCGCCGCGTCGAGCACTACGCCAGCGACGCCGGTCTCGACATCGAGGGCCTGGGCGAGCGCACCGTCCGCCAGTTGATGGACGCCGACCTCGTCCGCGAGGGCGTCCACGACCTGTACGAGTTGACTCGCGAGGACCTCCGCGGTCTGGAGGGGTGGGGCGAGCGCAGCGCCGACAACCTCGTGAGTGCGATCGAGAGCACGCGTGAGCCACCACTCTCGGACTTTCTCGCTGCCCTCGGCGTGCCGGAGGTGGGCGACACCACCGCCCGCGAACTCGCCCGTGAGTTCGGCACCTTCGACGCCCTGCGGACCGTCGCCGAGAACGGCGACCGCGAGCGTCTCCAGGCGGTCGAGGACGTCGGCCCCGCCGTCGCCGACGCCATCGTCGAGTTCTTCACTCGCGAGCGCAACCGCGCCGCCGTCGACGCACTGCTGGACCACGGCGTCGACCCCCAACCCGCCGAGACCCGGGCCGGCGACGCACTCGATGGCGAGACGTTCGTGTTCACCGGCTCCCTGGACGGGATGAGCCGCTCCGACGCACAGGAGACCGTGGAGCGACACGGCGGGTCGGCGACCGGCAGCGTCTCCGGCAACACCGACTACCTCGTCGTCGGGTCGAGCCCCGGCCAGCGGAAACGGGACGACGCCGACAGCGAAGACGTGCCGCAACTGGACGAAGAGGAGTTCCGGGCGCTGCTCGCGGAGCGTGGAGTCGAACTGCCGGAGTGAACTGCGATCGTCGGGACGTCCGGGCCTGGTGTGAGGTGTTTCGAGTCCGCAGCGTGCTCTCATCGGGCGCGCTCGACTGCTTTGAGTCGCTCGGGCGGCGCCGCCTGGCGACACGGCGCGGCGGGGGCTCTCGAGGTGATCCCGCCGGTTGCTCCGCCGTGGTCCGGGAGTAGCGGTGCGAGGACGTTGTGAACGGTCCCACTGGTCACGCCGGCACCGGAGTTCACACCTCGTCGTCGGGGTCGTGTCGCTCACGAACTCGCTCGACCTCCGTCCGGTACCGCGACCGCTCGTCGTCGGGTGTCGCCTCAAGATCCTCGGCGTCCACCTCACGGGCGGCGGTCATCGAGCGCGACTCGATGTACGCCGCCGAGAACTGCGTGCGGTACCGGCGCTCGGCGTCGGGAGTGGCGTACACGAGCGTCACCATACCGCCGTCGTCGTACGAGCGGTCCACGAGCCAGACGCGCTCGGTCTCGTCGGCGTCGGTCATGCCCGGCTCATCGGGCGCGAGGGTGTTGAGTGCGGCGGACGACGCCTCACGGGTCAGTCCACGACCCTGACGGTGAGTTCGTACTCGCCGGCCTGGAGCGCGTGGACGCCGAGACCCAGGTCCGTGATCGCGGTGTCGAGGGCGATCGTCTCCTCGCCGCTCGCCGAGCGCGAGCGCCGGTCCGCGTCGCCCCGGGTGGCGGTGTTACCGTCGAGGGTGACGTACAGGTCGTGGTCCACGTCGGCGGTGAGTTCGACGACGAACCGGGTCGGCGCCGTCGCCGTGTGGGTGTGGGTCGCCGACTCGCCCGCGGTCAGCGTCCCAGAGAAGTGGGCGACGACCTCGTCGTCGGTCTCGGAGGTCGTCTCCGTGTCGTCCTGGGTCGCGTCCCCCGTATCGCTCTGGGTCCCGTCTTCCGTGTCGTCCTGGGTCGTGTCGGCGGTCGCGCTCCCACCGTCGAGGTGGTCGTAGCCGCGAACGGGGACGCCGTCGGCGTCCTGCGCGCGAAACAACACCCGGTCGCCGTTGGGGGCGGCGGCGAGGCCGACGTCGTCGGGGTCGAACAGGTACACGGGGTCGCCGTCGCCGTTCGAGGTGAGCGCGGTCGGACCGGCGCCACGGAACCGGTTGACGTCGAGGTAGAGACCGAACTGCTCGTTGTTCACCGTGTCAGGGTCGACCCCGCGGACCGTGACGGCGTACCGCTCGACCTCGTGGAACCCCCTGAACCAACTGAACTTCGTGACCGTCGTCTCCGCGACGCTGACGTCGACCTCGCGGGCGCTGGCCGGCGGCAGGGCGCGCTCGGTCAGCGGCGGCACGAGGTAGTTGCCCCGCCGAGTGGCGGTCAGGTAACGGAGGATGCCGTTGTCGTTGTTGCCCTCGCCGTCGGGGTTGACGAAGCCGGCCTTGTCTTCGCCGGTGACCTGGTCGCGGACGGTCGGGTGGACGAAGCCGTCGTCGTCGGGGTCCAGTCCGAAGGTGCCGGTGTCGAACTCCCCGCCGTTCATCGCCGCCCGGAGGTAGGCCATGTAGGGGTTGAACCGCATCAGTGCGACAAAGTGGTCGCCGGCCTGGCCGCCGGTGGCGGCGTCGAAGTCCCGCCGGAGCACCACCTGTTCACCGTTCTGGCTGCCGTCGTGTCCCGGCAGGTCGTCGACGCGCTCGGTGGCGGCGTCGTAGCGGTCGAGCGCGCGGTAGGTGTCGACGCCGGCGTCGGTGATCCGTGACTCCAGGTCGAACCGGGCGCGAGAGACCTTCTGGACGTGACCGACGACGCCCTCCGAGGCGGCGTCGTCCGGCGCCGCCCGGGCGACGTCGGTGTCGGCCGAGAGGTCCCGCATGGGCTGGTCGCCGGGGGCGTTCGAGACGCCGAGGTTCTCGCCGACGGCGCCCGTGTTCTCGGCGTCGTGACGGGGACTGAACATCTGGGCACGGCGCTCCGCGAGGTCGTTGTTGCCGTACCAGTCCTCGGCGTTGATGTCGAGGTGGGAGACGTGCATGACCGTCCCCTGGGCGAACATCCCGGGCGGTTTGGGGTCGACAAGGCGCTGGTCCTCCAAGATGGTGGCGTTTGTCTCGCGAGGGTTGCTGTTCTCGAACAGGGCGTTGAACCCCATCGACAGTTCGGCGGCGGGGTGGTCGCCGTCGGCCGCCGGGCGGTCGGCGTACTGGTTCTCGTCGGGGACGGCCGCGGGGTAGACGCCGTCGGGTCCCTTGCCCGTGCTCACCTGGTCGAACTCGCTCAGGTCTTCGAAGTTGTCGTTGCCGACGAAGCCGACCCGGCGGGCGGGAAACGAGTCCGGCTTCGTGAACACGCCGTCCAGGTCCGAGGAGAGGGACAGGTACGGGTTGTCGCCCCACAGCGTCTCCTCGGCGTGGAGGAGGTAGGCCGCACGGTCGCTCGCGAGGTGGATGACGGCGTCGAACTGGTCGGCGGCGGTCTCGCTCGGGTCCTCGTGCGGGGCGGCGGTGGCGTCGACGAGTGGGCCGGGACGGACCAGCCCCTGCTTCCCGTCGAGCCCACCGTTTTCGGGGTCCAGTCCGGAGGGCATGACGACCTCGCTCGCGTCACGGAACCGGTCGAAGTACGCCGGCGAGTACCCCACCGTGAACAACACGCCCTCGTGGCCCCACCCGAAAGCGTACTCCAGTGCACGGAAGGCGCGTTCGGCCTGCTCGCGGTTCTCGGGGGTCGGTTCGCCGTCGCCGCGGTAGTCGAGGTGTAACAGCAGGTGGTGGTTCGGCGGCTTCGTCGCCCCGCGCGGGAGCGACTCCTCGTAGTCGTCCCACGCGTGCTGTCGGTTCGACCGCTCGGCGTAGCCGACCGGCCCGGACGTCAGGTCGACCGTCTCGGCGTCCACGGTCTCGGGAACGGCGGAGAGCCCCCCGACGGTCGCCAGCGCGCTGCCACCACCGACGGCCAGCGCCGAGCGCAGGAACTCCCGCCGGTCGACGTCGGAAACGTGGCCGTCGCCGTCCGTCGTCTCGTCCGTCACCACACCCTCGCGTAGATTGTCTCCCGTCATTCTGATCCCCAGTGTTCGGCTGCCACTAACCAACGTCGTGTGTATATAATAATTAAACTATTGTACGGTAATTGAATTAAAATGATTAATCGTACACACGCGTGAGTCGGGAGAGAGTTTTTACGCGGGCTTGATAACACAGTGTGTGGAGCGGAACGTCCAGAACCTCCTCGAGGACGGCGAACGCGTCGAGCGGGAACTCGACGTCGGGCCGGACAAGGTGGTGGTCACGGACCGGCGACTGCTCGCGTTCACGCCGACAGGCGACGGGCCGAACTACCGGCACGTCGAGCGTCCGAACGTCGACAGTGTCGGCCTGCGGGTCCGCAGCGAACTCGGTCACGTCAAGAACGGCCTGTTGTACCTCCTGATCGGCCTGGGGACCGTCGCCGCCGGACTGACGATCGAAACGGACGGGTTGTTGGGTGACGTGTCGACGGGACCGGGAGCGTCCTCGCTCGGGGTCGGCGGGATCATCGAGCAGGTGGCCACCTGGATCGCCCTCGTCGACGACGCGATCGTCGTTCTCGGGGCGCTGATCGTCCTGCCAGTGGTGTACCACGCCGTCTCCTACTACCGCTCGCGGCAGTCGGTGCTGGCGGTGGGCGTGGCCGGCGAGGACGACATCGACCTGCCCACCGCGCAGGTGGAGAACCCGAACAACGCCGTCGAGCAACTCCGGGTGGCGCTGGACCTGCCGACCGGCGAGGCCAGCGAGGGGTCGCCGGAGTGGAGCACCGCCTCCTGACCCGTTCGCCAGGGACCGTCGTGGGCGAGTGGCCCCCGACCGGGCGCCGTCGCCGGAGTCGATCAGCACAAGCGACTGGAGCGACGAGTGGCGATCGATGGACGCGGCGGCGGTGAGAGAGCGGGCACGGGAGTTACCCCGGGAGCCGGGCGTCTACCAGTTTCGCGCCGACGGGACGACGCTGTACGTCGGCAAGGCCGTCGACCTGCGCGACCGGGTGCCGTCGTACGCCCAGCCTCGCAGCGAGCGGATCGCCCGTATGGTCGCCGAGGCCGACGACGTGGCGGTGACGGTCACGGACACCGAGACGCAGGCGCTGTTGCTCGAGGCGAACCTGATCAAGCGCCACGCTCCCCGGTACAACGTTCGCCTGACCGACGACAAGTCCTACCCGATGGTCCAACTCACGGCTCACGACGCCCCGCGGATCGAGATGACACGCGACCCGGACCCCGACGCCGAGGTGTTCGGCCCGTACACGAGCGTCTCCCGCGTCGAAACCGTCGTCCACGCCCTGCGCAGCGAGTACGGCCTGCGGGGCTGTTCCGACCACAAGTACAGCGGCCGGGACCGGCCCTGTCTCGACTTCGAGATGGGCCTGTGTACCGCGCCGTGTACCGGTGAGATCTCGGTCGAGGAGTACGCCGACGACGTCGAGTCCGTCCGGCGCTTTCTCGGCGGCGAGAGCGAGGCGCTGGCGGCGCCGCTGCGGCGGGCGATGGAGGCGGCCGCCCAGGCGGAGCAGTTCGAGCGGGCCGCCAACCTCCGGGACCACCTTGAGGCCGTCGAGGCGTTTCACGGCGGCGACGAGGGCGTCGTCGACGCCCGCCGGACCGGTGCCGCCGTCGACGACGAGCGCCGGGTGGACGTTCTCGGTGTCGCCGTCGACGGCGACGACGCGACCGTCGCCCGCCTGCGCGCAGAGAACGGCCAACTGGTCGACCGGGACCGCCACCGCCTGACCGGCGTCGAGCGCGACCGGGGACGGGACCGCGTCGCCGCCCTGGCGGCGTTTCTCCCGCAGTTCTACGCCGAGCGAGACCTGCCCGACGCCGTTCTGACGCCGGTCCCCGTCGAGGACGACGACCTCCGGGCGTGGCTCCAGAGCGAGGGCGTCGAACTGTCGGCGGCGGGCGCGGGGCGACGGGGCCGCCTGGTCGACCTGGCGACGAAGAACGCCCGCCGCGGGCGCTCCACGGACGGCGTGGGCGCCTTGGCCGACCGACTCGGCCACCCCGTCGACCGGGTCGAGGGGTTCGACGTGAGCCACACCGGCGGGGAGAGCGTCGTCGGCAGCGACGTGACCTTCGTCGACGGCGACCCCCAGAAGGCCGACTACCGCCGAAAGAAGTTGCCCGACGGCGACGACGACCCCGCGTCGATGCGGACACTGATCCGGTGGCGTGCCGAGCGCGCCGTCGAGGGGCGAGACGACCGCCCGGACCCGGACCTCCTCGTGATCGACGGCGGCCGCGAGCAACTGCGGGCGGCTCAAGCGGCGCTCGACGCCGTCGGGTGGGACCGCCCGCTCGTCGGCGTCGCAAAGGGCGAAGACCGCGACTCGGACCGCGTTCTCGACCTGGACGGCCCGCTGGGCTGGGACCGGGACGCCCCCCACGCGAGAGTGTTGCGACGAGTGCGCGACGAGGCGCATCGCTTTGCGGTCGACTACCACCGCACCGTCCGCGACGAGGTGGCGACCGCGCTGGACGACGTGCCCGGCGTCGGCCCGGCGACGCGCAAGAAACTCCTCCGGCGGTTCGGCGGGGTCGAGGGGGTGCGCGAGGCCTCGGACGAGGAACTCACCGCCGTCGACGGCGTCGGCGAGACGACCGCCGAGCGCATCCGGCGGCGGCTCTGACCGTCAGCCGACGAGTAGGTGCCGGGGCGGGTCGCCGTCGACGAACGGTTCGGG
>CAZQHW010000070.1:0-13404 GCA_964593395.1 uncultured Halobacteriales archaeon | reverse complement strand
CCCGAGGCGGTCGGGACAGCAGGAGAGACGGCGGGGGACTACGCCGACTCCGCGCCGTGAACCTTGTCCCGGAACTTCTCGCGCACCTTTTGGATCTTCGGGTCGGCGTTGAACTGGCAGTAGCGGTCGTTCGGGTTCTTTTCGTAGTAGTCCTGGTGTTTCTGCTCGGCGACGTAGAACTCGCCTAGGCGCTCGATTTCGGTGACGATGGGGTCGTCGTAAACGTTCTCGGCCTCGAGTTCCTCGACAAAGCGCTCGACGGTCTCGCGCTGGTCCTCGTCGTGGTGGTACACGGCCGACCGGTACTGCGAACCGACGTCCGGCCCCTGGCGGTCGACCGTCGTCGGGTCGTGAACGGTGAAGAACACCCGTAGCACCTCCTCGTACGCCAACTCGTCGGGGTCGTAGGTCACCTGGACGGCCTCCGCGTGACCCGTGTTCCCGGTGCAGACCTGCCGGTAGGACGGATCCTCGACGTGCCCGCCGGTGTAGCCCGAAACCGTGTCCACGACTCCGGCGAGTTCCTCGAACGCCGCCTCGACGCACCAGAAACACCCGCCCGCGAGCGTCGCCTGTTCGTGTTCGTGGCTCATACGTACAGTCGCCGCTCCAGACACATACCTGCTACGGGGCCGGTCGGACGGGCCGACCGCGAACGATAGGACTATATGTAATGAACGTTCACAACAAAGTGAGATGAGCACGACACGGCAGACCGCAGTGCCAGGGGATATCCGTTCGCCGCAGGCGAAGCTGGTGTACCACTCGCTGGACGCCGTCGGCGAGGCGACGGTCGACGACCTCGCCACCCGTCTCAACGAAAAGAAGATCACCCTCCTGGAGGTGCTCGACAGTCTCGACGAGCGCGGCCACGTCGAGCGTCGTGAGGGCCAGTTCACCGCCTCCTGACTCGCCGTCCCCTTTCTGTCGCCACGGCACGTCATCTGGCGAGTGCCTGCGCCGCCGTTCGAAGCGTTTATGCGCCGGCTCCGGCACCTTCCGGTAACGATGCCCGACAAGCCCGCCTCCATGTACCGGGAGATCAACAAACCCGCCTACACCAGGCGGGAGTACATCACCGGCATTCCCGGTTCGAAGATCGCCCAGCACAAGATGGGCGACAAGAACGTCGACACCTCGGAGTACCCCGTGCAGATCTCGCTGTACGTCGAGGAGGAGTGCCAGATCCGTCACAGCGCGATGGAGTCCTCGCGACTCAGCGCCAACCGTCACCTCCTGAAGGAGATCGGCGAGGAGGGGTACAGGATGGTCCTCCGGAAGTTCCCCCACCACGTTCTGCGGGAGAACAAGCAGGCGACCGGCGCCGGCGCCGACCGTGTCTCGGACGGGATGCGCCAGTCGTTCGGCAAGGTCGTCGGCACCGCCGCTCGCGTCCAAGACGGCGAGCGGCTGTTCACCGCCTACTGCGAGGTCGAGGACGCCCCCCACGTGAAGGAGGCGTTCCGCCGCGCCTACAACAAGATCTCCCCACCGTGTCGCGTCGTCGTCGAGCGCGGCGAGCAGGAACTCATCGCGTAGACGGCTCTCGGCGACTCTCGTTCACTGGGTGTTCTCCGGCTCTTCCGTTCCCGCCTTCTTGTCGGTCGTCCGGTCTGAGTGGAGTGACTCTGCCAGGTGCTCTCGATCCGGGTACGGTGACCTACGAAGCCCCCGGCGCGCTTCGATTCCGCGAGAGACAGCAGACGCTCCCCACACCTCCCCGGCCGGTCGCGGATGTCGCTCGGCGGGTTCGCCGTCGCTCACCGACCTCGCAGACTGCGACCGCGCGCTACCGTTCTGCGTGGCGAGCGAGCATCGCACGAGGTTCTCGCAAGCGATCAGCGGGAGCGAGTGAGGAGGCTGGGGAGGGACGAGGCGGCGGTCGCGGCGGGTGGGACCGAGATGGGCCGCAGCGGGGCGGGGGCTCACGAGGCGGTCGTACCACCGATGTCACCACGGAAGGTAAGAGAGTCCCGCACGGTTTTAACCCGCCTTCCCCGACGCGTGTTCATGATCACGCTGGGGGTGGTGACGCGGGCGGAGACGTTCGAGCGGATGCAGGCCCCACTCGCCGAGCGGGGGATCGAGGTGCTCCACGTTCCCGTCACCGAGCGGGCCATCCACGTGAGCGGCCCGACCGAGGAGGACCGACGAGAGGACGACGTGGACCTCCGTGCACTCGCCGGGGCGGTGGACGTGGGCTACGTCTACCCCGGGCGAGTGATGGAGGGCGGGGCGGTCAACGCCCTGCTCGGAGTGCCGTGGGTGAACGGTCGCGAGGCGGTGCTGACCTCGCGCAACAAGGGCGGCGTGCTCGCGGCGCTGGACGAGGTGGGACTGCCCACCCCGCGGACGACGATGGTGTCGAACCCCGCCGACCGCGAGACCCTGGAGCGAACCTTCGAGCGGTTCGACCCGCCGGTCGTCGTCAAGCCCAACTCCGCTACCCGCGGCGTCGGCGTGACCCGCGTGAACGACCTGGACTCCTTTCTGGGCGTCTGTGACTACCTCGAGTTGGTCCACGACTACCGCGCCACTGGCGACAAATCCTTTGTGGTCCAAGAGTACCTGCCCGACGCGCGGGACCTCCGAGTGATGACGATCGACGGGGCGTACGCCGGGGCGGTCGAGCGCCGTCTCCCTGCCGAGAGCGAGGGCTGGAAGCACAACGTCCACCGTGGAGCGGTCGCGGAGCGCGCCGAACCGCCCGCGGAGACGCGACGCCTCGCGGAGCGGGTCGCCGAGGAGTTGGGGATCGACCTCCTCGGCGTGGACCTGCTCGTGAGCGACGACGGCGACCGCGTGGTGGTGAGCGAGACGAACGCCCGCCCGACGATCGACGACGCCGCGAAGTACGAACCGGACTTCTACGACCGACTGGCGGCACTGGTCCGGCGACAGGCGGCGTAAAGAGGGGCGACGGGCAGAGAGAAGACGACCGCGTCAGGAGAGGTCGATGTCGGCGGAGTCCTCGAGCGGGTCGAACACGACCTCGAGGACGCCGTTGTTGTAGGTGGCGGTGGCGGAGTGCTCGTCGACGCGGACGGGCAGGGAGACACGCTCCTCGTAGTTGCGGTGCTCGTTGCGGGCGCTGATGGTGAGCACCTCGCCGTCGCAGGTCAGGTCGATGTCGTCCTTCTCGACGCCTGGCAGGTCCGCGACGACTCGGACGTCGTCGTCGGTCTCGTGTACGTCGACGTGGGTGTCGCCGCCGAACTCGGTCTCGCCGGTCGCGATGCCGTCGACGTCGACGTTCCCCTCCCCCATCATCTCGTTCATCATCCGCTCGAGTTGCCGAAAGAGGTCCTCGAAGGGGTCGTCACGGTCGTCGCGGTCGTCGCGTCTCATACCGAGGCGTAAGTTGGACCGGGGCAAAAACCTTCGGACCGTTCGCAGTTTCCGGGGTCCCGACGAGGATCGAAAGTCCACAGGACAGCGGCCCGTGGAGGCGGGCGAGCGCCGGCAGACGAGGAGGAGGCCCGTTCTACAGGCCCATCCCGAGCGCCTCGTCGGTGCGGGCGCGGCTCTCGGCGGCGTCGGCGGCGGCAGTGACGGCGCGGACGGCGTCGACGTTCTCTGGAACGACGTCGGACTCCTGGTGGATGGCCTGGAACAGGTACAGTTCGGGCCCCGCAGGGCCGTTCTCGACGGTGATCGACTCGCCGAACACGGCGTTCTCCCAGACGTCGCCACGGGGGCGGCCCCGGTCGAGCGCGAGTTCTTTCAGTGCGCCGGAGCCGTCGACGTCCGCCGCCCCCGGCACGACGAAGACCCGCGACTCCTCGGTAAGCAGGTCACGGACCTCGTCGGCGGTCGCCTCGCTCTCGAGAGTGACGTTCACGGAGTGGGTGTGGGTGAGCGTGGCGGGCACCTTCAGGCCGAGCGTGTCGATGTCCAGGTCGGGGAAGATCGTCTGTACGTCCGGGCCGTGGTGCGAGGGGACGGTGACGGGGTCCGGGAGCACGTCGTTGATCGGGCCGCGACCGGACTGTGCGGGGTCGCCGCCACGGCGCACCAGCGTGGCGCGGACCTTGCCGACGCCGTACTGCTCGCGCAGCGGGGCGAGCAGTCGCGAGAGCCCGGTCGTGTTGCAGGAGACCACCCGGACGAACTCGGCGTCGACGGCGTCGGCGTAGTTGGCGCGGGCGTTGAACGACACGTCGGCCACGTCGGCGTCCTCGCCGCCCTGGAACAGCGCGGGAGTGTCGTGTTCCTCGTAGAGGGCACGGTTCTCGGCGCCCACGCCCGAGGGCGTGGCGTCGACTATCACGTCGCTTGCGGCGACGAGGTCCTCGACGGGGCCGGCGACGTCGATCCCGGCCTCGGCGAACTGCGACTGACGCTCGGGGACGGCAGCGTACAGCGGGTAGCCCCGTTCGCGGGCGGTCTCGGCCTCGTGGTTGGGGCGTGTCTTTGCGACGCCACCGACCCGCATATCGGGTTGTTCCCGTACGGCGTCGGCGACGCGTTTCCCGATCGTCCCGTAACCGTTGATACCGACCTCGATCATGCGCCTGACCATCCGCGGACAACGCATAACCGTTTCGAGAGCAGCCCCGGTGACGCCCCCGGTCACGCCGACGCCGGCCATCAGGTTTTAATTTTCAGTCCGATACGTGTTCGTATGGATCCGGCGACGCGCGTTCGCTTCTTTGTCTTCGTGATGTTGCTGTTGCTGGTGGTGTTCGGGATGATAGCGGGGACAGTGCTGTAGGAGAAGAGGTATATCGACGCCGGCCCTCGGCGACGGTATGAGCGAGTCAGTCACGCGCGACCGACTCCGGACGGCCGCCGAGACGGCCGTCCGGGACTGCATGGGTCTCCAGTCAGAGGAGTCCTGTCTCGTGGTCACCGACGACGAGCGCGAGCGGGTCGGCGAGACGCTACACGCCGCCGCCGCCGCGGTGACGGATGACGCCACGATCGTCCGGTACCCACCGGGTGACCAGCACGGCGAGGAGCCGCCCGGGCCGGTCGCGGCGGCGATGACCGGCGCCGACGTGGTGCTGGCGCCGACGACCCGCAGTCTGAGTCACACCCGTGCCCGGACCGACGCCAACGACGCCGGCGCCCGGGTCGCCACGCTCCCGGGGGTCACCGAGGAGGTGTTCGTCACCGGCCTGGATGCCGACTACGACCGGATCGCCGACACCTGCAAGCGACTGTACGATGTCCTGGCCGGGGCTTCGGAGGTGCGGGTCACGGACGACAACGGCACGGACCTCGTCGTCCGGCCGGGCGACCGGGAGTGGCGCCAGGACACCGGCGTCGTCCACGGCGCCGGCGGGATGACGAACCTACCCGCGGGCGAGACGTTCGTCAGTCCCGTCTCCGCCGACGGCACCTACGTCGTCGACGGGACGATGATGCCCCACGGACGCCTCGACGACCCCATCGAGTTCGACGTCGAGAACGGCCAGGTGACCCGCATCGGAGACGACGGGGTGCGCGCGGCGGTCGAGAACGCCGCCGAGGAGGTCGGCACGGCGGCGTACAACCTCGCCGAACTCGGCGTGGGCGCGAACCACGCCGTCACCGACCTCGTCGGCTCCGTCCTGCTTGACGAGAAGGCCGCCGGCACCGTCCACGTCGCGATCGGTGACGACGCCGGCATCGGCGGCGACACCGAGGCACCGATCCACCTTGACGGCATTCTGACGAATCCCACCCTGCACGTCGACGGCGAGCGGGTCGAGTTGCCAGGCTGACCGCCAGCGACCGTGGCTCGTGTCCGGTCGATACACGAACCGCTTTTCCGGTGTGGCGCCGTAAACAGACACATGAGCGACGCAGACCGGCCGACGCGGGTGGGGGTCACCTGTCCCTCGTGTTCGCCCGCGGCGCCGACCGAGCACGAGGTGCTCTCGACGGGCGGGCAGTACACCGTACGGTGCACCGAGTGCGACCACGTCCACAAGACAACGGTCGACGACCGGACCGTCCGCCGGGACGTCGTCGTCTCTCAGGACGGCGACTCGTTCGCGACCGACGTGGAGGTGCCACCCGGCGAACCGCTGTCGGTGGGTGACGAGTTCGTCGTCGAGAGCGAGGCGGGCGTGTTCGTCGTCCGGGTCACGAGCCTGGAGGTGGACGCCGAGCGACGCATCGACAGCGCCGATGCCGAGGACGTGCGGACGATCTGGACCCGCGACGTGGGCAACGTCACCGTCGACGCCACCGTCCACCCACCCGAGGGCGGCGGTCACGACCAGACACGGGGCGTCGAGTTGCACGTGCCCGGCGACCACGAGTTCGTCGTCGGCGAGCGCGAGGACCTGGGCGACCACGACATCGAGGTCGAGCAGATCCGACTGCGGGAGGGGGCGACAGGCTACGACCACTACCAACTGGAGCGGCCGGGCGACGCCGCCCTGGCGAAGGACGTGTTGCGGTTGTACGCCCGGGACCGCTCCGACTATCTCGATTTCAGCACTCACTGGTCGCGATGATATGGAACCGCGGCTCGGACGGGAGTCCCGACCCCGAGTCGCGGCGCCGCGAGATGGTCGAGCGCCTCCGCGAGCGGCGGAACCTCTCCGAGGCGACGCTGTCGGCGATGCGGGCGGTGCCCAGACACGAGTTCGTCCCCGAGAACCGCCGGGACCGGGCGTACGACGACCGCCCGCTGCCGATCGGCGACGGCCAGACGATATCCGCGCCACACATTGTCGCCGTGATGGTCGACGCCCTCAAGTTGACCGGGAGCGAGCACGTCCTCGAGATCGGCACCGGGTGTGGGTACCACGCCGCCGTCACCGCGGAGGTGGTCGGTCCGGCGAACGTGTTCACCGTCGAGTACGGCGCCGACCTCGCCGCTCGTGCCCGCGAGCGCCTGGACCGCCTGAGCTACGGCGACGTGTCGGTGCGGACCGGCGACGGGCGGGCGGGGTGGCCCGAACACGCCCCCTACGACGCCGCCTACCTCACCTGCGCGGCGCCGGACTTTCCGGCGGCGGTCGTCGAGCAGGTCGGGGAGGGCAGCCGTCTGCTCGGGCCGCTCGGGAAGCGCCGGCAGACGCTGGTGCTGGCTCACGTGCGACCGGACGGCGCCCTCGACCGCGAGGAGCGCGGCGCCGTCCGGTTCGTCCGGATGCGGGGCTGACCCCCGCTTCGGGTGGAGGCAGGCGATTGATAACGGTCGGTCCCGAAAGACGGTCATGGAACCGGCGGTGCTGCGTGACGACATGGTCGCGGGGCTGGTACACGAGGCGAAGGGGGTCGTCCGCAGCGAGTCAGTCGGCGCAGCGATGCGGGCAGTGCCCCGTCACGAGTTCGTCGAGGACGACCGTGCAGCGTACGCCGACACGCCCCACGAGCGGTACGGCACGCGGGTCCTGTCACCGAGCACCGTCGCGCGACTGCTAGAGGCGCTGTCCGCGGAGTCCGGCGACTCGGTGCTCGTCGTCGGCGCCGGCGTGGGCTACACGCCCGCTGTTCTCGCGGCGATCGCTGGCGAGGCGAACGTCCACGCCGTCGAGATCACCCGCCGGATGGTGTACGAGGCTCGCGAGAACCTCGAGCGAGCGGGGTACGAGGGCGTGCTCGTGGACCACGGGGACGGCGCCGACGGCCTGGCGCGGTACGCCCCTTTCGACCGGGTGCTCGTCGAGGCCGCCGCCGTCGAACCGCCACGGGCACTCGTCAGACAGCTCGCCGACGACGGTCGACTGGTGATGCCGCTTGGCAACGGCGGGCAGACGCTGTCGGTGGTCGACGCGACCGGCGAGGTGGTCACGCGACACGGCACCGTCGCCTTCGCGCCGCTGCTGGTCGAGGGCGAGCAGGCCGGCAGCGTCGAGCGCAACCGCACCGTCCGCGAGGACCGCGAGCGGGCCCGCCGCGCCGAGCGTCGCCGTACGGGCTGGGAGCACGACTGGATCGACTGGGACTAGCGCAGTTCGTCCACGACGGTCACGTCCGTGTTAGTACGCTCGTCGACGTACTCACCTTCGCTCGGCGGGACGACCGTCACTTCGAGTTCACCGCGAGCCTGGTTGGGGCCGAGTTCGGCGTCGAGACTCATCGTGACCGTGCCGTCCTCCCCGGTGGTCTCTTTCACCGACATGGGACCAGTCAGTTGGGCCGTGTCACCGGTGACGACGACGGTCGCGTCCTCGACTGGTTCGCCGTCCGGGCCGACGACGGTGAACGTCACCGTCTCGCCACCGGTGGCGATCACTCGGGGGTCGGGGTCGGCGTCGACCTCGGCGGCGCCGATGCCGTCGAGGTCGTCGATCATCCCCATCATCACTGAGAGCGCGGCCACCCCCACGACGAGAGCGATCACGAGCCTGACTGGTAGTCCCTCTATCGCGCGGTCGTCGACCGTGAGTCGTCGGCGCATGGGTCGCCGTGGTTCCGGTATCGCACTTCAACCTGCGCCCCGTCCTGAGGTTCAAGTGTGAGAGCGCGGCCAGGTCGGGGCGTGTTCCAGGGGCGTGGATCGGACGGGCTCTCGCCGGTCGGTCGTCGAGAGGACGACGACGGCGGGCCCGTCGCACGGCTGGGCGTCTATCGGGCGCCGGACGGTAGCGACGGGGCGCCACTCAGGGTGAACGTGGATCGCCCGCACGCGGCGCTGGTGGTCGGCAAGCGCGGCTACGGCAAGTCGTACACGATGGGGGTGCTCGCCGAGGAACTCGCCCGCACGGCGGGGGTCGCGCCGGTCGTCGTCGACACGATGGGCGTCTTCGATGGGCTGGCCGCGTCCGCGGACGGCGCACCAGTGCCGGCAGAACTGGTCCGGCCCAGAGTGAGCGCGGGAGACCTCACCCCGCGAGCCTGGTGTTCGGTGCTCGGACTGGACCCGACGGGGGCGGTTGGCGCGCTCGTCTGGCGAGCCGCCGAGCGGGCCGACACCCTCGCGAGAATGCGGGCGGTCGTCGCGGACGCCGAGACCGACCGCGGAACCCGCCGAGCCGTCGAGAACCACCTCGCGCTGGCGGCCGACTGGAACGTGTTCGGCGACCCGCCGGCGTTCGGTGAGCGGGCGACCGTACTGGACGTCTCGGGAATGGACCGCGGGCCGGCGAACGTCGTCGTCAGGGCGGTCGCCGAGCGCCTGTACGACACCCGGGTGCAGGGTGAGGGACCGCTCCCGTGGCTGCTGGTCGACGAGGCACACGTCTTCTTCGATGGCGTCGCCGCTCCCGGCCTGCGGACGCTGCTCACGCGGGGTCGCGGCCCGGGCGTGAGCCTGGTGTGTGCCACCCAGCGGCCCAGTGCGGTGCCCGCGGTCGTTCCCTCGCAGTCGGACCTCCTCGTCGTCCACCGGTTGACCGGGCGCGCGGACCGCGAGGTGGTCGAACACGCCAGGCCGGCGTACGCCGGGACCGCACACCGGCCGACGGAACCTGGAGAGGCCACGCTCGTCGACGACGCGACCGAGCGCGTCCACGCCGTCCGGGTCCGCGAGCGGGACACGCCACACGGCGGAGAGAGTCCACGGGCGAGCGACCGAGGGTGAGTCGTCTTTCCAGCGCTCACTCGTCGTCGAGGTCGTGGTCCTCGAGGAGATGCCGGAAGCCGTGGAGGACGTTCTGTCCGGCCTCGGTGAGGTGGATCCGCTTCTGTCGGCCGACGGGTTCGACCTCGACGTAGCCGTCGCCCAGGAGTGGATCGAGGATCTTCGAGTCGAGTACGCGGAACTTGCTCTTGTCGGTGGAGGCACGGCTGTTCTCGACAAACGGCAGCGACTCGCGCTCGCCGAACCTGATGAGTTCCTTTTTGTTCACCTTCCGGTTCTCCTCCAGATAGCCGAGAACGGCGACCTGTTCCTCGGTGGGACCGTCGATCGGGTACGTGGGGAGTCGCTGGACCTCCTCGACGCCGCGGCCGAACGGCTGTTCGTGAGTGGTGTACTCCTCCGGGTGAACGAAGTAGGCGGTCGCGCCGGTCGCCATGCAGGCGATCGTCGTTCCGACGGCGGTCAACTCGTTGCCCGTGGCGACGTTCACCCGGACGTCGTCGTCGGCGTGGTGGTAGGTGATCGTCGTCACGACCGAGAGCACGTCGTACACGTCGTACAGGTCGACCTCGTGGCGCTCGACCCGGACGCCAGCGTCGGCGAGGTCGGACCTGACGTCGTCGTAGTAGTCCGGCTTCAACCGGTCGGGACGGTCGTGTTCGAGTAAGTGGATCCGGTCGGCCCGGCCCTGAACCGCCGGCTCGACGACGCGGTCGTGCTCGCGGTACAGTGGTGCGACGTGTACGCGCTCGACGACGTCCATACCGGGTCTACGGTAGCGGTCGATTAAAACCCCCTATCGACACCGCGTCGTGACGCGTCGACCGGACGACGCTCCACAGTGCAGATTGTGTCGGTTGTTTTGTTAGTAACGATAGTTGCGCGACGAACTCAAGATGGGTCGGGCCCCAGTGTACGATGGAGACGGACGGCCCCGGACGAACCGTCCGTCTCCGCGGCTGGTGCCCGCGGCGCCGGACCAGGATCCGGCGTGGTGGGGACGGCCAGGGAGCGGGTGGTGCCCGGTCGACGGGCGCACCGACTCCGTCCGGGCGACGGGCCGTGACGACTCCCCAGGGCGTCGCGGCCCTGGCACACCCGGGACCCCAGGCCTGGTTGTGCCCGCTCGTCGCCCGTCGACTCGCGTCGCGGTTGGTCCCCGCTGACGTTCCGCAGTACGCCCTCCAGCAACTCGGTGTCGGCGCTTTTTTCCCGGACCGGACTCCCCGACGACAGGCGTCCGAACCGACACACCGAGACCGCAAAAGCCTCGCGTTCACCCGGACATCACCACCGGCGTGTCACACGGCCAGATGTCGGCGCGTCACCGAACGGGAGAACGGAACCGCCTGCCGAGTCAGTCGTCGGCGGGCGCGGCCCCGCTCTCGCCGTCCGGTCGCGTCTCGAACTCGTCGACGGTGTCCGCGAGGTCAGTCGAGGTCGTCGCGAGACGACTCGCGCTGTTCGAGAGGTCGGTCGCCGCCGCGCTCTGCTGTTGGGCGGCCGCGGCGACAGTCTCGGTCTCTGCGGTCGTCTCTTGGGCGATCGCGGCGACGTTCTCGACCATCGAGACGACCTCCTCGGCGGCGGCGGCCTGTTGCTCGGTGGCGGCGCTTATCTCGCCCATGCCGGCACTCGTCTCCTCCGAGAGCCGGCGGAAGTCGTCGATCGCCGCCACCACGTCCGAGAACGCCTCGGCGTGTTCGTCGATCTCCGTCGCGGCACGGTCGACCGTGTCGGCGGCTCCCTGTGCCTCGGCCTGGAGCTGGTCGAGGATCGTCTCGGCCTCCTCTGCCGCCTCCTTGCTGTTGTTCGCCAGGCCGCGGATCTCGTTGGCGACGGCGGCGAACCCGTTGTCGTCGTTGGCGTTCTCGGCGCGTGACGCCTCGATGTTCGCGTTCAGTGCCAGCCGGTTCGTCTGGGCGGCGATCGTCCCGATGTCGTCGACGAGGCTGGCCACGTCGTCGACACGGTCGTCGAGACTCTCGAACTGCTCGACGGCGCCCCGCGAACTGGTGCGGACGTTCTCGAGGCCGTCGAGAGCCGCCTCGGCCGTCGCCTTTGTCGCCTCGCTCTGCTTTGCGGCCTCGTCGGCCCGGGCAGCGACGCCGTTCGAGGTGGATGCGATCTCCTCGACCGTCGCGGAGAGGTCCTGCATCTCCGCGAGCACCGACTCGAGACTGTCACTCTGCCGGGCGGCGCCCGTCGAGATCCGGTCGACCGAGTCGGCAACCTGCCCGCTGGCGTCGGCCACACCCTTGCTGCGGCCGTCGATCTGCTCGGCGACGGTCGCGACCTCGTCGGCGAACACCTGGGTCTCGTGAACCGCCCGCTCGAGTTCGGTGACGGTGTCGTTGAACTCCACGGCGACCGTCTGCATCGGTTCGCTCTCCGTGTCGGGGTCGATCCGCCGTGTCAGGTCGCCCTCGGCACAGTCCTGCATGGTGTCGCCGTAGGCGCCGGCGGTCTGCTGGAGATGTTCGGTCAGTTGCTCGCTCTCGCGGCGGAGCCGTTCGGCCTCGTCGATGCGGCTCCGCAGCGAGTCTCGCATCTCGTCGATGTCGTCGTACAGTTGCCCGACCTCGTCCGAGCGGTCGGAGTCGACGTCGACGTCGAACTCACCCCGACTGACCTGTGCTGCACGGTCCGAGAGGTCGGTGATGTCGGAGGTGGTCCGGGCGACGACGACGCCGATCAGTCCGAGCGCGACGAGCAGGACCACGACCCCGATCCCGAGGGTCTCGAGCACGTTCGAGCGCAGGCCGAACGCCTGCGACTGCGAGACCTGGGTCACCAACACGAGGTCCGTGCCCCCGGCGACCGTCGCGCCGCCGACGTTGGCGTTGCCGTGGTGGCTGATGTCGTCGACGTACGCTGCCTGCGGTCCGACGGTGGCGAGAGTGTCCCCGGAGTGGTGGTCGTCGCCCGCCGTCTTCCCGGTCGCGGTCACCGCACCGTCGCCGTACTGCTCGGAGACGCTCGCGAGCGCAGACCCGGTGATGACGCTGTGTTTCTCCAGGCCACCACCAATGTGGCTGTCCTTCGTGCTGAGGAAGATCTCCTCGGCCTCCGGGTGAACCAGATACGTCGACCCGCCCTTCGGTGCGGTCATCCGCGAGGAGAGGGCGTTCGCGTCGAGAATCATCATCACCGCCCTGTCGCTGCCGTCACTGAGCGGGACCAGCGCCGCGATCCGCATCTCCGCCTCGACCTCGCCGAACGGCCGACTCAACACCGCGTCGTCCGTGCCGAACGAACTGCTCGTGGCCCCCGTGGACTCGTCGAACGACGGCGACCCGCCGACGAACTCGACACCGATCTCCGACAGTCCGGTGCCCTCCGCGTCGGCGCTGCTGGCGACGACCTCCTCACTCGAGAGGTCGACCACGTGGACACTCTGGACCGGCTCCGCGTACATACCGCCCTCGTAGCGGTCGGTCAGGTACGCCGACGCCGTCCCGGCGCCACCTGCCTGCACCTGGTCGGCCGTCGCCGTCCACTGCGCCTGCGAGCCGATCGTCTCGAGGATCGTCCCGACCTGCCCCGACTGCGCGGCCGCACTCGACTGCAACTCGGCCTGGGCGTCCCCGGTCAGGCTGTCCGTTGTCGTCGTGTACACGACTCCCCCGGTGACCGCGAGCGCTACCGCGATCAGGAGAGCCAGAACCCCGAACTTCCCTTTCAGGCTCCACGCCGGTCCGCTTAGTTTGCCGGGCAACACCGTCTCAATGCCAGATGTCGACATCAAGGTCATTTTATCACGTGTTGTTTTACGTTAACTGCCAGCAGATATTTTTACAACGCCGTCCCCCGGGAGCTAGTGAACCCTGGTCGTCCGTTCCGCCGGTCGCTACACTCGTCGCTCGTGAGTTGGAATCGAAAGAGGCGCCCGAGGCGGGATTTGAACCCGCGTCACGACCGTGACAGGGTCGTATGAT
>CAZQHW010000069.1:0-13507 GCA_964593395.1 uncultured Halobacteriales archaeon | reverse complement strand
GCGACGACGGCGCGGCGACTCGACGGACGCCGTCACTCGGCGAGACGATCGAGCGAAGCGTCGAGGAGACGATGACCGCCGTCGAGGCGGACATCGAGCGCGCCCTCGACTCGATTCCAAGCGGCGACAGCGTCGTGTTCGACCCCGCGGACAGCGACCGCAAGTCGGTCTACAAGACCCAACTCCAGAAGGGCGGTCGGATCGCCGTTCCCGACCCGGAGATAGAGGCGCTGGGACTCGACCCCGGAGACACGCTCCAGGTGGTCATCTACCCCGTCGGTCGGCACTAGGGGTGTCGACACGGCGGGAGACCGCCCGGGTCGGGCTCCGTTATCCCTTTATATTGCAGACGGGGAAGGTACGGACCACCTTGTCGCCGATGCCGAGTGCGTCGGAGACACGTACCACCTCGTCGACGTCCTTGTACACGCCCGGTGCCTCCTCGGCGACTGTGGCGCCGGAGTTGGCCTTCACGTAGACGCCCTCGCCTGCGAGGTCGTCCTGCACGTCGCCGCCCCAGTACTCGTTTTTCGCCTGGGTGCGGCTCATCAGCCGTCCGGCGCCGTGGGCCGTCGAGCCGAACGTCTCCGCGAGGGAGTTCTCGCCCCCACGAAGGACGTACGACCCGGCACCCATCGACCCCGGAATGATGACGGGTTGCCCGACGTCGCGGTGGGCGGCGGGCACCTCCGGACGACCGGCAGGAAACGCCCGCGTCGCGCCCTTCCGGTGGACGAACAACTCGCGCTCGGCACGGTCGACCGCCTCCCCGCGGGTCGTCGGTAGCCCTCGCTCGTCGACGGGCACCTCGTGACGCTCTCGCTTGCCGATGTTGTGGGCCACGTCGTACAGAAGGTCCATCCCCAGCGCCTCCCAGTCCTCGCCGAAGACGCGCTCAAACACCTGCCGCGTCTGGTGAGTGATCAGTTGCCGGTTCGTCCACGCGTAGTTGATCGCCGCCCCCATCGCGGCGTAGTAGTCCGCTGCTGCCGCCGACCCCGCGGGGGCCGCCGCGAGTTCCTTGTCCGGCAACTCCGCGAGCAGGTCCGCGTGTTCCTCCTCGACCCGGCGCAGGTAGTCTGTACACACCTGATGCCCCAGTCCGCGCGAGCCACAGTGGATCAGGACGACGAGTTGGTTCTCGAAGAGGTCGTAGGCGTCGGCGACGTCCTCGCGGAACACGTCGGTGACGCGTTGGACCTCCAGAAAGTGGTTGCCCGAGCCGAGCGAGCCGACCTGTTCCTTGCCGCGATTTTTCGCTCGCTCGGAGACGGCGTCGGGGTCGGCGGCGTCCCACGACCCCCCGTCCTCGCAGTGGTCGAGGTCCGCCGGGACGGCGTACCCCTCCGACAGCGCCCACTCCATCCCGCGATCGAGAACCGACTCCAGTTCGCCCGTCGAGACGTGTTCGACGCCGCCGCCACCCAGCCCGGAGGGGACGGCGTCGAACAGCGCCTCGACGAGTTCCTCCTCCCGCCCCCGCACGTCGTCGTACGTGAGGTCGGTGCGGACCATCCGCACCCCGCAGTTCGAGACGACGTATCCGTCGGCGACGAAGTTGTGTGCGTCGTGTTCGACACCGATGTCGTACACGGGCCGTTCACCGACCTCCTCGACCGACACCACCTGCGTCGCCACCAGTTCGCCACTCACGGCGGTGTCGGCGCGGAACGCCTGATAACTCGGGAACTCCGCGGGCGGGCGTGGTCGCCCCTCGCGGCCGGACCAGACGCTGCGCTCGACAAAGCGGTCGTTGACATCGTATTGCTCTCTGAGGTCGGCGACCGGCGTCCCCTCGTCAGCGAGTGTGGCGGCCTCCTGTGCGATCCGATGCCGTCCCTCGATCGTCCGCTCCTTGTACCGGAGATACTGCGTTGCGACGGCCGCTTCGTGCCGCTTCTCCGGTGCGTAGCGGTAGCCGACTGTCGAGAAGAACCGGGTCAGAGTCTCGGAGTCGTTCGTGACGCCGAGGCGGAGTCTGACCGTGTCCCGCCGGCCCGCGTCGGTCTCGACGCGCTCGACGGCGTTCGTCCCAATCCCCAGCGACGCGAGGTGGTCGGCGATCCCCCGGAGGAACTGCTCGCCGGCGTCGGCGACCGCTCGGGTGCGGGAGTTCGACACCGTCGGACAGTAGAGGTTCTTTTCGGTCATCGCCGCCGGGGCGGACATCTCGGCACCGAAGTACGCCGAGAGGTACAGCGCAACCTGCCAGTCCGGGAGGTGATCGAGGTACGTCGGCGTGGTGAACTCGGACTCGACCGTCGGACTGTCGGGTGCGCCCAGTTCGAGGAGCAACCGCTTCAGGGCGGTCGACCCGACGTGAACGCTGTGTTCCGTCGCCTCGAACTCCGTCCCCTCGACCTCGTGGTCACGGTCGCGGCTTCTGACTTCCGAGGCACTGAACCCGAGGGCGGCAACGTCCTCACGGAGTCGTTCGAGTCCCTCACGGCTCCCGTAGAACTGCACGCCGGACGGCGTGAACGACCCGTCTCCGGTGTGGTAGCCGACGAGTTTCAGCAGCCGGGGAAAGGCCTCGTCGGTCGAGCGCAGCGGCAGGAGGTCACGCTTCCGCAACGCCGCCACCAGTTGTCGGTTCGCGTCGTCGAGGTCGTCCTCCGAGACGACGACGAACTCCTCGGGGTCCTCGTCCTCGACGCCGGTGAACGGCCGGACGTACACCTCGTCGCCTGGCTCGATCCCCGACAGTTCCCGCATCCCGTCGGTCGTCAGAAACGGGTGGTCGGCGGTCGCCCGTACCGTCTCGCCCGTCTCGGTCTCCACCTCGTACACCGTGTCCCGGTCCTCCGTAAACAGCCAGACGTCCGAGGGCTCGGCGCCGTCGTCGAGAACGACCGCCTGTTCCTCCTCGAAGCAGTCCGCCAGATCGCCGATCGGGCGACGACGCCCGAAGGACAGCGTCACCTCGGTGTCTCCGGTCAGGCAGTTGATGTCGTAGCCGATGGCACCGGGCGAGATACAACCGGTCTCGGTATCGATCGCCCCGACGCCGCCGACGGGGAAGCCGTACCCCTGGTGGCCGTCCGGCATGCAGATCGCCGGGTCCACGATGCCGGGCAGGTGGGTGGCGTTTTGCAACTGCTGGAGGGTCCTGTCGTCGCTTATTTCCTCGAGTAGGGCGCGGGAGGCCAGCACCCGAGCGGGGACGTTCATGCCGCCCTCCCGTGGGATCTCCCAGACGTAGTCCCGGACGCGGTGCAGGGTCACCTCACCGGCGTCGTAGGTGTCGCGCTCGTCGTCGCGTTCCGTGGTCATGTCCGGTGGTACGACGGCGAGGGAGGAATACGGTTCGGTTCCGATCAGTCGTCGGCGGGCGAGACGACGGGCTTCTCGCCCTCGACGAGCGCGTCGGGGGCAGGTTCCTCCGTCTCGTGCCAGAGCGCGTCAACGGAGAGCGGGCCGGCCCCGGTGATGAGCAGCGCCGAGACGAGCGCGAACATCGAGAGATGGGCGAGCACGGGGTCGTCGGGCAGGCCGAACAGGGTGAGTGTGAACAGTCCGAAGGCGGCGGCGCCCGCCCCCCGGGTGAACACTCCGAGCAGGAGCGCTCCGCCGACGGCCGTCTCCGCGAGGCCGGCGCCGACGACCCACAGCGCGGGGTCCACCGGCACCACGCCCGTCAGGCCGTACTTACCGACGACCGCCAGAGCCGGGCCGGGGTCGGCGAGTTTCTGGGTGACACCCAGAAAGACGAACTGCACGCCGAGGCCGACCCGGACGACCGTCGGCGCGTAGCGGCGGTACGGGCCGACGGTCCCGCTCACGCGGTCGGCGAGTCCACGCACCGGGTCGACCTGGCTGTACACGGTGCCCTCCGTCCGGGCGAGGCGGGCGAGCACGTCGTCGGCACTGGGCCGCCCCGGCCCGAGCAGGGCGATCGCGAGGAAGCCGGCGGCGAACTCACCGGCCAACAGCAACGCGGGGGCGGTCGCGAGCACCAGCAGAAACGACACGAGACCGACGACCGCCGCCGCCCGGGTGGCGAGACCGAACAGTAACAGGAACCCGATCGCGACCTGCAGCAGTCGCAGGTCGGCGGGCACCGCGGGACTGACAAAGTACCCGGAGAAGCCCGCCCCGACGAGGGGGAAGCCGATTCCGATCCGCAAAAGCCAGGGCACGAGGTCGGCGTAGTCACGCATCGCAGAGCGCAGCGTGGTCACGTCTCGGCGGAGCGGTCGCACCCGGAGGTACCCGACGGCGACGGTGACGACCCCGAGTCCACCCCCGACCACGAGAAGGGCGTTCAGCGGTGAGAACAGCGTCTCGGCGACGAACGACGCCGCCTCGACCGGGTCGCCCCCGTCGACGACGTAGTCGACGTGGGCACTCGCGGTCCCGGCGCTCGCGAGTACGAGGACCGTCCCGACGAGCGCACCGAACAACCGGGCCTGACGACTCATACGTACCGTCCGAGTCCGAGGAGCAAAAGCCCGGCGTGAGACCGGTCACCACCACACACGGCAGGCCCGGGCTCACACGTCCAACACGACGTAGACGGTCCACCCGTCGTCGGCCCGTTCGATGCGCATCTCCGAGTACGTGACCGCCTTCACCTCCCGGGCGCTCACCTGGGACAGCGGGACGCCACGGGCGCTGCCCGACAGAATCCACTCCTCCGCCGGTCGGTCCGGGGAGTCGTCGCCCGCGTCTTCGTGCGTCCCCCCGTCACCGTCGACGTTCGCCTCCTGGCCGGGCGCCGTGACGCTCGTCTCGTTGTCCACCGGCAACACGCCGTCGACGTCGCGCCGGTAGATGAGTTCGTCGAGGTAGTCGAACAGGAGCGCCTCCCGCGACCCGGCCTCGACAGCGACCTCGAACCGCTCACCGCCGTCGGGCACGTCGTCGCACTGGGCGGCGGCCAGGCCGTCCCCGGCGGCGGCGAAGGCGGCCCCGAGCGTCGCGCCGGACGCCTCGACGGCCACGTCAGCGGTGTGTTCGCGCAGGGCGAAGCGGCTCATCGGCGCCTCCGCCACCGGCCGGGGTCGCCCGCTGCCTGGCTCACGACACCAGCACGTCCGGGGCCGACCGAGAGGGATCGCCTGAGAGTCACGCCGTCGGGTCCACGGGCCAGGGTCAAAACCGTTCTGTCGCGGTGTTCGGCCAGTGTCGCCGCCGACGGTGTGGTCCCGGTTCGGCGGCGGTGTCGGGCGATGCCGGAGGTATTATATCGGCGTGGTCGCTACGGATCGGTAGTGAGTGTCACGGTCGACACCCGGGAGATCGGGCCCGGTGACGACGACCTCGTCGACCAGGCCTGGGACCTGAAAGAGCGGATCCGACGCGAGGAGGGGGTCCTCAAGCAGCGCCGCGGCTTCTTTTCGGACGCTTACCGCCGGTCGACGGTCCACGCCATCGTCCAGACGGGCCCCGACCCCGACGGCGACGACCTGGCTGGGTTCGCCGCGGTCCGCCGCGACGGCTACATGCTGTTTCTGGCGGTCGCCCCCGAGTTCCGCGGACGAGGGTACGGCGAGGAACTCGTCGCCCGCGCCGCCCAGGAGCACTCGACGATGACCTGCCACGCCCGCACCACGAACGAGAACGCCCTGCGCTTCTACGAACACCTCGGCTTCGACGTGAAACGCCGTATCGACAACTACTACGAGGACGGCGGCGACGCCTACTACCTCCAGTTGGGCGACGACGGCGGGTTCACGAAGCGCATCTCCGAGTTCATCCGCTGACTCGCTACGAGGCGTCCGCGTCGACTCGCGAGGTCGTGTCCACGAAGGAGACGTCTCGGAGTTCGATGCGCGTGCCGCCGCTCCAGGACTCCTCGACAGAGACCTCCCAGCCGTGGGCCTCGGCCACTGACCGCACGACCGACAGGCCGTAGCCGGTGCCGTTCTCGCTGGTGGTGTAGCCGGTCTCCAGTACCCTGTCGTGGTCCGCGGCCGAGATACCGGGGCCGTCGTCGGCGACGTAGAACCCGTCCAGCGTGCCGTCGCTGGAGCTGGACACCGGCCCGACCCTGACCGTGGGGGCCTCGTCGGCGCGTGAGCCGTGCTCGGCGGCGTTTCGCAGGAGGTTCTCGAGCAACTGCTGGAGACGGTCGTCGTCGGCGTACAGCGGCGGGACGGGTTCGACGTCCACCGTGGCCGTGTCCGGTAGCGTCCCGACGACGGCGCGGTCGACGACGGGTTCGATCTCGGTCGGTATCGGGTCGTCGACGGCCTCGCCGGACCGGGCGACCTGCAGGAGGTCCTCGAGCAACCGCTCCATGCGTCCGAGAGTGGCCTCGATGTCGTCGAGGTGGGTGTCGTCGTCGGTCGCCCGGTACAGTTCCAGTTGACTGCGGATCGCCGTCAGCGGGTTGCGGAGGTCGTGGCTGACGACGCCGGTGAACTCCTCCAGGCGCTCGTTCTGTGCCTCGAGGGTGCGCTCGTACTCCCGGCGCTCGCTGACGTCGCGACCGATGGCGATCACCCCGCGGAGAGTCCCCTCGTCGTCGGCCAACCTGGCGCCGGTGAACTCGTACGGCGTGTGTTCCCCGTCGCCGGTCACGAGTCGTGCCTCGACTCGCGCCGACCCGGTCTCGGCCGCCTCTTCGACTGCCTCCTCGACCGCCTCGCGGTCCGGCTCCGCAAAGAAGTCCGTCGCCCGGCGGCCGTCGATCTCCTCGGAACCGACGCCGAGAACGTCGGTCAGGGTGTCGTTGTGGCGCTCGATCCGGCTCTCGGCGTCGAGGATGCAGAACACGTCATCGAGCGCGTCGAGACTCTCGGTGAGCAACCGGCGGGTCTCGCGAAGCTCCTGTTGCCGGCGCATCCGCTCTGTGACCTCCCGGGAGTAGCCGACGATGCGCCGAACGTCGCCGTTCTCCACTATCGGTCGGCCGTGGACCTCGATCCACCGCTCGTAGCCAGTCCGGGGGTCGACGCGGTACTCGATGTCGACCGGTTCGCCGCCGGACAGTCGTTCCATCGCCGCCCGCACGTGGTCACGGTCGTCGGGGTGGATGGTGTCGAGAAAGCTCGTCGGGTCGGCCTCGAGTTCGGAGACGCTGCCGCCGTAGATGTCCTCGTAGGAGGTGTTTATAAACAGCAACTCGGACCAGTCGTCGGTGAACATCCAGCGCACGTCCGGCGTGTTCTCCATCAGTTCGCGGACGTGGCGCTCGGTTCGCTGGGCCGCCCGCTGGGTGCGGTACTGGTCGACGGCGTTCTCGACCCGGTTCGCGAGAACGGCGTACTGGTCCGTGCCCCGTCCCTTCTGGAGGTAGCCCGTCGCGCCGGCGGCGATAGCGGCGCTTGCCGCGTCCTCGCTGCCCTTTCCGGTGAACAGGAAAAAAGGCAGGTCGGTGAACTCCTCCCGGACGGCCTCTAGCAGTTCGATCCCGTCGGTGTCCGGCATGTCGTAGTCGGAGACGACGCAGTTGGCCTCGCCGGCGAGCACTCTGTCGAGTGCCTCCGCGGGGTCGGCGACGGTCTCCGCGTCGATGCGGTCGCTTTTCTCCTGGAGAAAGTCACAGAACACCCGCCCCAACTGCGGGTTGTCGTCGACGTGCAGGACGCGGATCGTTCCCGGCCCGTCGTCGTCGACCAGCGGGAGGTCACTCACCGGGACCACCCCGGGACGCCAGGGGACCGCCACCGCGACCTGGGCCCGGGACCGGTACCGTCTGACCGCTCGCCTCCGGATGCGGACACTCTCGGTGAACTGCGAGCGCCGGCGTGAGCATCGTAAGCAGGGTCATCGTGGGTCGCGCTGGCGAGAGCACGGCTGCCAGGCTCGATTGTACCGTTCGTACACGAGCGGTATTGAAGTACCTGATGGCACGCCGCCGGGGCCGCCGGGCGGGTGTCGGCACCGTTTTGTGGCACCCGCTCACAGAGAGAGACGATGGACGAGCGGACCCGCGAGTACCTGGAGGGCCGCTTTCGGGACCACTACCGGCGGCACCCGCCACAGTTGCCGCCGGCGGCGGGCGACCGCGAGTGGGGGTTCATTCCCTGGACCGCCGGCCCGGGAACGACGATGGTTCGTCACCGCTCGCTCGTGGAACTGGGCAACGTGGGGGAGTTCCTCGCCCGCCGACACCCCCGGCACGTGTACTTCTCCGCCGGCCAGTACGACGACCCCGGGGCGGGGCAGATGGCCGAGAAGGGGTGGCGCGGTTCCGACCTGGTGTTCGACCTCGACGCCGACCACCTCCCCGGCGTCGAAGCCGACGACCCGTACGGCGAGATGCTCGCCGCCTGCAAGGGGGCGCTGCGTGACCTGTTGGACCTGCTGGAGCGTGACTTCGGGTTCGAGGACCTCACCGTCGTCTTTTCGGGCGGTCGCGGCTACCACGTCCACGTCCGCGACCCCTCGGTGCGCGAACTGGACCGCGAAGGGCGCCGCGAGGTGGTCGACTACGTCCGCGGTCACGTGGAGTTCGACGCCCTGCTCTCGCGGGAGACCGTCGCCGGCGTCGGCCGCGAGACGCCCGCCGAAAAACGCGGTCTGCGCACCGATGGCGGGTGGAGTCGACGGGTCCACGAGCGGCTACTGGAGGAGGTCGCCGCGCTCCGTGACCGCGACGCCGACGCCGCAAAGCGCCGGCTCCGAGAGCGCGACGGCGTCGGCGAAAAGAAAGCCGAGCAGATTTACCGGGCGGCGACGGAGAACACGGAGGAGATACGGACCGGCAACGTCGATTTGGCCCCGGGCTTTCTTGAGTTCGTTCGCGCGGTCGCCGAGGAGACACTCTCGCGGGAGGCGGCGCCGATCGACGAACCGGTGACGACGGACCTACGCCGGCTCATCCGCCTGCCGGGCAGCCTGCACGGCGGCAGCGGCCTCGCGGTACGGCAGATCGACCGCGACCAGGTCGAGGCGTTCGACCCGCTGGTCGACGCCGTGCCGGAGACGTTCACCGACACCGAGGTGCAGGTCGAGGTGACCGAGACGCCGGCCGCCACCCCGGGGGCCGCCGGCGAGGTGCAACTCGATGGGAACAGCTTTACAATCGAAGAGGGGAGTCAACGTATACCCGAGTACGTCGGCGTGTTCCTCGCCTGCCGGGGACGCGCCGCGATCGTCGCACAGGAATGAACCTGGAAGAGCTGCGGTCCGTCCAGGACGCCGAACGCCAACGCAGCGACCTCCAGCCGCTGCGGGAGTCCTTCTACGAGGAGGCCGGTGAGTACATCGCCTCGCTGAAGACCGAGCGCGACCGGGCCGCGGCCGAAGCCGACGACCCCTTCTCCAGCGCCGAGGTGCGCCGGCTCACCGACGAGATCGAAACCGCCGAGGAGGTGGTCGAGGCGGTGTACGAGCGCCGACTCGGCAAACTCGTCGAGCGGGCCAGTCTCGCCGCCTCCGACATGGCCGTCGACGAGAACGGCCTCACGAACGAGGAACAGGCACTGTTTCACGACCTCGTCGACCGCATGGAGGTGTCAAAGCGGACCGTCTTGGAGACTCTCGATCCCGAAGTCGACACCGCATCGCGGGCCGACCCGCCAGAGCGGTCCAGGGCCGACGCGGAGACGACCGACACGACGACGGACCGGAGCCGTGGGTCGGGCGCCGACTCGACTCTCGACGCGTCGACCGGGAGCAACGCCACGGGAGACGACGGCGTTCCCGCCGCGGACCTCATGGGCACCGAGGAGACGAGCGAGACGACGCCGGACGGCGGCCGGGCGGCCCACGACCGGTCCGCGGCCGAGGACACAGGTCCCGCCGGACGGAACGGCCACGGCTCCCCGGCGCCGGGCGACGGCCAGGAGGTGAACAGCGAGGGCGGTGGTCGCGGCGCCCCGGCCACAAACGGCACGGCTGGCGGCGCGCGGTCCGCGGACGTCGAGCGGGTGACGGTACGGATCACACGCGACGTGGGCGAGATTCTCGGCGTCGACGACCGACAGTACGACCTCACGGCCGAGGACATCGTGCAGTTGCCCGCCCGTAACGCCGACCCGCTGGTCGAGCGCGGCGCCGCCGAGCGGCTAAACTGAGGGCAACCGCAGCGTCACCGCCGTCCCGTTGGCGTCGTCGTCGGTCTCTGAGAAGTCGACGGCTCCGCCGTACCCCTCGACCACCCAGCGGGCGATCCACAGCCCGAGGCCGGAGCCGTGTTCGAGCTGTGTCGGCTCCGTCTCCCCGGCGATGACCGCCCGCTCGTGTGGGGGAATCCCCGGGCCGTCGTCCGACACCGTGACGCGGACGTGGTCGCGCTCGTGACTGACCGTCACCGCGACGTGTGGGTCGTCGTGGTTGTGGACGACGCCGTTCTCGACCAGTTGAGCGAGCGCCAGCCCCACGTCGTGGCCCACGTCGGCGACGACCTCGCGCTCCTCGCGCTCCGTCTGGGGCGAGCGGATGTCGGCTGTGTCGTCGGCGGCCTCGAACGCATCCCCGTCGACCTCCGTCACGCGGACGTCGAGATCGACCGTGGCCGGGGGGTGTTCGGCGTCGTACTCCTCGACCACCGAGCGGGCGACCGCGGCGACGTCGACCGGTCCCTCGTCGCGGTCGCGGTCTATCATCTCGAGCGTGCGCCGGGCCTCGTCCGCGAGGTCGAGCACCCGACCGGCGGCGTCGCGGACCTTCTGTGCCGCCGTCACTGCGTGGGCGTCGACGTCGACGCTGACCGTGTCATCCTCGTTCTCGGCGTCGGCCCCTGCCAGTTGGTCACCGAGGTAGCCGGCGTACCCGTCGACGACGTTCAACTGGGTACGCATGTTGTGCCGGAGGACGCGGTTGAGCACTTCGAGACGGCGCTCGCGGTCGCGCTGCTCGGTGATGTCGGTGTAGATGCCGAAGGCCCGTACCCTGTCCTCGGTCTCGCGGTAGGGGATCGCCTGGAAGACGAAGTCACGGAGCCCGTCGCTGGTGGACTGTCGCAGTTGGAAACTGACCGACCGGCGGTTCCGGACCGCCTGTTCGACGCGCTCGACGGGGTCACCGTCGACGATGTCGGTGTCGCCGTCGGCCTCAGCGGCGAGCGCCCCCGCCAGCGGGTCGCCGTTGACCGACTCCGCGTCGACGTCGAAGGCCTGTTCGAAGGCCGGGTTGACCGTCCGCACTCTCGAGGTTTCGACGCCGTGGTCACAGACGTCGAGTTCGAGCGCCGGGTCCGGAAGCGCCTCGAACAGTCGCGAGAAGCGAGTTCGTTCCTGGGAGAGTTCCTCGCGGACGGCCTCGAGGTCCTCGATCTCCCTGACGACCCCGACGGCGCCAGTCGGCCCGTCGCCGCCGGGGATGACCGAGACGGCCACCTCCACCGGGACTCGCTCGTCGTCGGCGGCGATCGCCTCGGTCTCGACGGCGATGTCGTTCTCGTCGCTGCGGGGCAGGCGCCGGACAGCGTCGGCCACCGCACGGCTGCCGGGGGCCGAGAGGACCGTTGTCAGGTGCTCGCCGACGAGGCGGTCGGGGTCGTACCCGAGGCGGTCCGCCAGGGCGGGGGAAACGAACGTCAACTGGCCGCCGTCGTCGATGGCGTACACTTGATCCCGGCTGACGTCGAGAACCTCCTCGTACGTCGAGAGGCGCTCGCTGCGGCGTGCCCGGTTCAGCGCGGCGACGGCCGTCTCCGCGATCAGTGACACCAGCGACACGTCGTCTTCCCCGACGGTCGCGCCGGGGCCGGCGCGGACTGTCACGGCGCCGTGCTCTCCCAGCGGCACGGCAAGCAGTGTGTCCCCGTTTTCTGCTCCCGGGCCGACGTCGGGGGCGTCGTCCGATGCCAGGTCCTCGAACATCTGTGGCTCGTCGTCGCTGAACGCCCGTCCGACCGGACCCTCGCCGGGTTCGTGGACCGGTCCCGCCGACAGCGCGCTGGGGTCGTCCAGCGACCCGGCGGGCACGAGCAGGTCGTGGTCGTCGTGGAGAAACACCTGGGCCCGCCGGAACCCGACCGCGTCCTCGACGGCGGCGGTGACGACGTCGGCGACGGCACGCCTGGACTCGACCGCCATCAGGTCACGCGTGTGTGACAGCAGTCCGTCGAGCAACTGCTCGCGCCGGCGGCGCTCGGTCACGTCGTGGAGGTACACCGACACGCCGTCGTCGTCCGGGTAGGCCCGTCCGTGGACCCACCGGCTCTCGGGGGTCCGGGCCTCGAACCCGACCGTCTCGTCCCGGGCACGCGCCTGCCGGACGGCCCGGGGCAGCGCTCGCTCGACGGCCTCGTCCGTCTCCGTGCCCGTTTCGGCCATCGCGTCGACCGACGCACCCTCCAGTGACTCCCGCGCCTGACCCAAGAACTCGCCGGCGTGGCTGTTCACGTAGGTGAACGACAGTCGCTCGTCGAGCGAGAGAAAGCCGTCAGTGACCCGCTCGAGAACCTGCTCGTGTTCGCGGCGCTCGGTGGCCTCCCGAAGGTAGACGTTGACGCCGTCCCCGTTCGGGTACACCCCGACCCACAGGAGAGCGTCACCGTTTCGACACTCGAAGGCGACCGCGTCGCCCGTCGCCAGCGCCTCTCGTACCGCGAGGTCGGCACGGTCGTCCTCCCCGAGCGCGGCCGACAGCGACTCGCTGACGACGGCCCGGGGCGAGCGCTCGAGTATCGACGCCGCGGCGTCGTCGACGCGGGTCACGCGACGGTCGGCACTCACCGTGAGCATCCCGCCGTCGAACCACGAGGCGGGGACAGAGAGCGGGCGTGCGCCACTGGTGGTGGGACCGGTGCTGTCGGTCGCGTCCACCATCGCCGGCTCCGCGGCGACGAGGTCGGCACCCGCCGTGACCAGCGCTCGCTCGTCGTCGGTGCGCTCGTCACTGGGGCCGGCGTCGGCGACGGCGAGGGTTCCGACCGTCTGCCCCTCGACCGCCACGCGCGCACCGAGGTACGAGCCCAGCCCGAACCGCCAGTACGCGGGTTCTCCGGGTGCCGTCCGGGCGTCGGCCAGCGCGAACTCCCCCTCGGCGACCGTGTGTCGACACAGCGCCGCCGCGAGGTCTGTCTCCTCGCCCGCCGGGACGACGTCCCGGGGGCCAACGGACTCTAGAACGCGCCAGCGTCCCCGGTCCGGGTCCACCCGTGCGAGAAAGGCCGTGTCCGCATCGAGCGCCTTCTGGACGACGGACAGGAGCGCTCGCCGCCGCTCCGTCGGGTCACCGTCGCCCGCTATCGCCTCGTGAAGCTGCCGGTAGGCGGCGTCGGGAACGTCACCGCCGCCCGTGGTATGGTCGCCCAGGCGTCGCTGTCCGGCCCCTGACTCCCGCTCGGTGTTCGGTGATTCACGACTCACGCGTGCTCACTCTCGCTGGCCGCGTCGTTCGAGGAGTGTCCCGTGGTGCTGACGCTTTTGATCGTTAACTAACAGACGGTCGTCGTTTACAAGGGTTACGACCGTTACGAAAATTGATACAACAGGGGGCCGGCGGCCTACTGGAAGGTGCGACCGGCTTCCCGCGGCTCGACCGTCTCCTGGCGGTCGAAGCGCTGTTCGATCTCCTCGTAGCGGTCACGGACGTCGTCGGTGACGGAGGGGTGGACCTCCTCGAGGGCGTGCTCGAAGTGCTCGCGGGAGAACCGGACGTTGCC
>CAZQHW010000068.1:0-13564 GCA_964593395.1 uncultured Halobacteriales archaeon | reverse complement strand
TCAGACGCTGCGGTCGATCACGCTGGCGGCGGCGCGAGCCTTCTCCTTCCAGCCGTACCCCGCCGCGTACACGTGGCGTTTCTTTTCGAGGAGGTCCTCGGGCGAGGACTCCTCGAAGCCGCCGCGGGCCCACGTCTCGGACTCGTGGAGCCAGTCGACCACGAGGTCGCGGGTCTCCGCCCAGGAGAAGCCGACCATCTCGTAGTACGCTATCATCGCGAAGACGGCGTTGTCGTGGGCGCCGGGCACGGAGCCCTTCTCGTATATCGTGCGGAGGTACTCGTTGTCGGGTTCACGCAGGCGGTTCCGGCGCTCCTCGGGTGGAGGCAACTCCAGGCCGCGGTCGGTCTCGTCGAGGCGGTCCTCGGCCCGTAGGAGGGAGAGCGCCCCGGCGTGTAGGGCGTCCCAGCCGTGGCGGTCGGCGACGGTCTCCCGGAGCCGGCGTTCAGGGGTCGGCCCGCGGGTCAGCACCGTCAACAGGTCGGTGTACGCCTTCTCGACCTCGCTGTGGGGGCGCCCGGCGAAGCGACAGTCCGGGTCGTGGAGGTTGTTCGTCGTTCGACAGCCCGGACACGGGTAGGGAAACTGCACGTGCCCGCTGATCGGACCGCTCGGGCATAGGCGGTACGGTCGAGAGCGCCGTGTGACCACGCCTCAGTACGAGTATATATACTCTGGGCACGTCCAAGGAGTATGGACACACAACTACGCAACTACATGAACGGGCTCCTCGTCGCGGTGAGCGTGCTGGTCGGCGCGGTCCTGACCGACCTCGTGCTGCCGACGACGGGCGAGGCAGTCAACACCGGCAGCGTGGTCGGGAGCACGCTGCTGTTCGCGGGAATCGTCGGCGGCGCCGTCTACCTGTTCGCGCTGCGTCGCGGCGTCGACGGGAGCGAAGACAGCAGGGAGACGCCTGGCGCCCGCCCGGACCGCTGACCGGCGCGAGCGACTGAGACGGCGCGAACTCTTCTGTGAGACACATCTGACAGCGGTTCCATTCCAGTGAGAACGGCGAGAGACGACGGCAGAGACGCAGGGGACAGGTCCCGGGGCAGGGCAGGGCAGGTCAGTCCCAGGGACGGTCGATGAACCGACCGCCGATCCGGTCGCGAACGGTGCCGAGCAGTCCGTTTGGCACGTACAGCACGAACGCGACGAACAGCAGCCCGATGTACAGGCTCGCACGGCCGCTGAACAGCGTCTCTAGGGCCGCCCGCACCGTCACGCCGGCGAGTTCGACGCCGAGGACGCCCTCGCCCAGCGTCTCCTCGAGAAACGGTAACAGGCCGTCGGGAACGCCGCGGGAGACGTTCGACTCAAGCAGTTCGGTCAGCGACTCGAAGAACAGCCAGCCGTACAGCGCGCCCGCCAGCGTGCCGAAGCCGCCGATGATCGCCGCGAGCAGGGCGTTGCCGCTCACCAGGAAGAACAGGTACGTGTCTGGCGACACCGACCGCTCGTAGCCCGCGAGCAGGCCGCCAGCGACCGCCGCGAAGAAGGCGCTGATCGCAAAGGCCGCCAACTTGTACCGGAACGTCTCGTAGCCCACCGCGCGAGCGCGCTCCTCGTTGTCCCGGATGGCGATCATCACCCGGCCGAACGGCGAGTGCACGATCCGCTGCATCGCAAAGTAACAGACGAGGACGACCGCCCCGACCAGCAGGTACGACACCTCCGTCGTCGACAGTTCGACGAGGCCCAGGCTGAGCGAGTCGCCAGTGAGTCGGCCGATCTGCAGCGACAGCGCGTCGACGCCCGGCACGCCGATCCGGAACCCGCCCGACAGCGACACGGAGGCGCCGGTCCGGGGGTTCGAGCCGACGTAGTCCCAGTTGCGCAGGAACACGTAGATCACCTGCCCAAAGCCCAGCGTGATCATCGCGAAGTAGACGCCGGTGAGCCGGAAGGAGACGGCGCCGATCGCGATCGCTAGCACCATCGCGAGCACCCCACCGAGTACGAGCAACAGCATGAACGGCGTCTCGGCGGGGACCAGCGGCACCTTCCCGTTTGCCGCCAGAACGACGAAGTAGCCGCCGACACCAAAGAAGGCGGCGTGGCCGAAGGAGAGGTAGCCCGTGTAGCCGCTGATAAAGTCGAAACTCATCGCGAACAGTCCGAAGGCGAGCACCGTCACCATCAACGGCACCCCGGGCAACAGCGTGGTGAAGAACCCGGGCGCCACGCTCGTCAGCCCCTGGTAGATAAACGGGTACAGCGCGAACAGCGCCGCGACCACGGCGTGAACCACGTGGTCCCGCAGGTAGGTCAGCGGCCACGGTTCGCCACCGCCAGGGGCCGCCGTCGGCCCACCCCCGCCACTGGGTGGGTCCTCGCCGCCGTCCGGCGGCTCACCCGTCAGCGTGGGGGCGGCGTCGGTCTCGCGCAGGTCCGAGTCCGTGTCCGGCTCTGGGTTCCCGCCGCCGTCGGCCTCAGGAACGTCGTCAGCGGGGGTCCCGTCGGCCCCTTCTTTGTGGTCGTCGGGCGAGTCGTCCGGGCCAGGGTCGCCGGCAGGGGGGCTAATGGCCACCCACCTCCGAGACGCCGAACAGTCCCTGTGGCCGGACGATCAGTCCGACGACGAGCACGAGAAAGACGACGAGTTCGGGCAGCGCCGGAAAGTCGATGTAGCCGAAGTTGAACACGTAGGTCATCAGGGCGTCGATCGTGCCGATGATAACGCCGGCGGCGACGGTGCCCCGGAACGTTCCGAGGCCGCCGATGATGACGACGACGAAGGCGGGGAGCAACACCTCCGCGCCCAGGGGGACGCTGGCCCCCCAGGAGGTGTCCCAGGCGAGCAACACGCCGGCGGCGCCCGCCAGTCCCACCCCGAGACCGAACACGACGGTAAAGGCCCGGCGGACGTCGATACCGAGTGCCTCGGCCATCTCGGTGTCCTCGCTGCCCGCCCGGATGTACAGGCCGTACCGCGTGCGGGTGAGAAACAGCCAGACGCCGACGACGGTCAGCAGTCCGAAGGCGATCTCGAACAGTTCCATTCCCTCCACCCTGGCGCCAAAGAGAAAGTCGACCGTGGCGCTGTTTTCCCGCCGGAGAAAGGCCGGCTTCACCCCGAACGGCGCCTGCCACTGGGTGGAGGGCTGTATCTCGGCGATCTCGAGAACCAGCCGGGCGAGTTCGTCGAACACCAGCGTGAGCCCGAAGGTGAGTAGTATCTGGTACAGCGGCGGGCGGTCGTACAGCGGGCGGATGAGCGCGACCTCCATCGCGGCGCCGGCGGCGGTCAACAGCGCGAGCACGAGCGCCACCGCGGCGAAAAAGGCGACGACGCCGACGACGCCGCTCTCGCCCGACAACAGAACGACGAGCACGCCGCCGCCGAGGTAGGCGCCGAGCATCGTCAGCGAGCCGTGAGCGAAGTTCAACACGCCCATCAGGCCAAACACCAGCGTGAGTCCGACGGCGATCATGATGAACAGCGCCGACTGCGACAGCCCCTCGAGCAGCACCTCGACGAGCAGGCGGGGCTCGGTCAGCAGGTTGGCCACCGCCTCGACCAGGCTCGTCACGATGCCGATCGGACCGAACTGGCCGGGTGTCGGGGTGGGGGCGGTGCCGGTCACGGTCAGGCCCCCAGGTACTCCGCGATGCGGTCGTCGTCGCTGGTGAGTCCGTCTGTGGAGCCGGCCTCGACGACGGTGCCGTGGTCGAGCAGATAGAACCGGTCGGCGAGGTCGACCGCCATCGGGAAGTTCTGTTCGACCAGCAACAGGGTGACGTCGTCGGCGACGTCCCGCAGGGCGTCGGCGACGGTCTCGACGATCAGGGGGGCGAGTCCCTCGCTGGGTTCGTCGACGAGCAACAGGTCGTTGTCGCCGACCAGTCCGCGGGCGAGGGCGAGCATCTGCTGTTGGCCGCCGCTCAGGTTGCCGGCCTTCCGGTCGCGCATCTCAGCGAGGTCGGGAAACAGCGAGTACGCCCGCTCCAGTTGCTCGCCCATCAGAGCGGTGTCTCGCACCGAGACGCGGACGTTCTCCTCGACGGTGAGTTGGGCGAACATCCGCCTGTCCTCGGGGATCCAGCCGACCCCGCGACGGGCTATCTCGTGGGTGCGCGCTCCGGTGACGGACTCGCCGCGGACCCGCACCGTGCCCTCGCGGGGCGGTGTCAGGCCCATCACGGTCCGCAGCGTCGTCGTCTTGCCCACACCGTTGCGGCCGATCAGCGCGACCGTCTCGCCCTCCTCGACGTACAGCGAGACGCCCTGGAGAACGTGACTCTGCCCGTAGTAGGTGTGGACGTCACGCACGTCGAGCATCGGCGTCTCCCCCGGCGGCGGGTAGCCCGGCGTCGTCTCACTCTCACCGGCGGCGCCCGTGGCCCCCGCGTCGGTGGTCGTCGCCGGGGCGCCACGCTCCGGGTCCGGGGTGTCACTCACCGGTCGGCCCTCCGGGGGCGGCCGCCGTCGGTCGCGGCGGCGCCCGTGGCCCCCGCGTCGGCGTCGTCGGCGTGCTGGTAGCCGCCGAGGTACGCCTCCCGGACGGTGTCGTCGGCACGGACCGCGGCGGGGTCGTCGTCGGCGATCACCGACCCCTGGTGGAGCACGACCACCCGCTCGGAGACGTCCATCACGAGGTCCATGTTGTGCTCTACGAGCAGAACGGCGTGGTCGCGGGCGACGTCCTCGATGAGGTCGACGACCTGGTCGACGGACTCGCTGGAGACGCCCGCGGCAGGTTCGTCCAGCAGGATCACGTCGGGGTCGCCGGCCAGGGCGATCGCGATCTCCAGTTGGCGTTTCTCGCCGTGGCTGAGTGCCCGTGCCGGGCGGCCGGCGGCGTCGGCGAGGCCGACCCGGTCGAGCACCTCGTGTGCGGACGCGAAGTGCTCGGGAAACGCCCCGACGTTGCGCCACACCTGCCCGGAGCCGCGACCGGCGGCCTGGACGGCGATCCGGACGTTCTCGAGCACCGAGGAGCCCTCGAACACGTTCGTTATCTGGTACGACCGGTGGACGCCGGCGGCGGCGGTGCCGGCGGGCCCGACCCGGGTGACGTCGCGCCAGTCGTCGTCGCCGCGGACCTCGACGGTGCCCTCGGAGGGGGTGAGCGTGCCGGTCAGCAGGTTGAAGAAGGTTGTCTTGCCCGCCCCGTTCGGCCCGATCAGCGCACAGAGTTCGTCGTCGAGTTGGAAGTCCACGTCGTCGACGGCGGTGAGACCGCCGAACCGTTTCGTGAGACCGCGGGTCCGTAGCAGGGCCATGTGTGGTCGTTGGTCGTGGGTGGGACGGGGGCGAGTTTGTAGGTTACGAGTCGATCCCTGTCAGGTCGGCCGCGTCACAGCGAGCAGTCCATCATGTCGGAGTCTTCGGGGATCGTCGTCGACTCCTTTTCGACGGTGGCCTCCGGCGGCGTCTGGGGCATGATCGACGCCCCCCAGGTGTCGCCGAGGTCCTCGCTGCTGGGGACGGGGTAGGCGACGGTCATGGCCGAGCGGGCCTGGTTGTTGTACTCCTGGAACTCGTAGCCGTTCTCGCCTTTCGGCGTGTCGGTGACGGTCATGCCGGTCATCGCGTCGACGATGTCGCCGGTCTCGGTGGAGCCGCTCTCCTCGATGGCCTGCACCACCGCGCTGGCGGCGGTGAACGTGCCCGACGTGAACAGATCCGGCACCTTGCCGTACGCCTCGGTGTAGGTGTCGACAAAGTCGTCGTTGATCTCGTTGTCGTACTGGTTCCAGTGGTACCGCGTCGTGAACGGGCCGATCCCGGCGTCACGGATCGACGCCTCGCTCACGTCGTCGAGCAGGTTGCTGAGCACGCCGCCGACGATCGAGTTGGTGATCTCGGTGGCGAACCCGCCGAAGATCTGTACGTCGTAGTTGACCGCCGTCGTCATAAACGCCGGCAGCGTCTGGACGGTGAACCCGCCGACGACACCCTGGGCGCCGGCGTCGACGGCCTGCTGGAACAGTCCGTCAAACGAGTCGTACCCCTGGGGGACGAACCGCTCGCCGACGATCTCGATGCCCTCCTCCTCGAACACCGAGCGGTAGTTCGCGACGACGCTCTGACCGAAGGAGTAGTCCGCGCCCATCAGGAACACCCGCTCGATGTCGGTGTTCTGTGCGGCGTGGCGACCGCCCGTGCGGGCGTCCATCGCGACGTTCTCGCTGGTGCGGAACACGTTCTCGTTACAGAAGTCCGACCGGGACGTGACCGAGGCAGACGCCGCCGGCCCGACGAGGATCGGCGTTCCGCTGTCCTCGACGACGTTGTTGATGACCTGTTCGGCGGCGCCCGAGGAGGTCGGACCGAACAGCAAGTCCACCTCCTCGTCGACGACGAGGTCGGTCGCCCGCTGCTGGGCCGTACTCGGCGACAGTTGCGTGTCACGCAGAACCAGTTCGTAGGTGACGTCGCCCGCATCCACGGTCCGTGTTCCCACGGAGAGGTCCGTGATCGGGTCGGTGTCGGTCTTGTACGAGAGTCCAGAGGAGAACCCCCAGATAGACTGTTGACCGTAGTACTGCAGGTCGCCGGTGAGCGGCTGGACGACGCCGATCCGGACCGTTCCGGAGGCGCTGCCGCCGCCGCCACCCGCACACCCGGCGAGCCCCATGGCACCCGCTGCGCCTACGCCCGCGAGCACGCCCCGTCGAGACACCGGTCGGTCCGAACCGCCGCTGTGAGTATCGTCAGTCATTCCACATTACACTGTGAATCCAAGCCGTAAGAGAGTCGCGATTATCTCCTGACGGGACACCGCCTGAACAGAACCGTCCCAGGCCGACCACACAAAGGGGGGACCCGTCGCTGGGGGGCGCTGGGTATTTGGGCCGGCGGGTGTCAGGGGTCGTATGGACCGCATCGACCTCCGCAGCGACACCGTCACCCGGCCCAGCGAGCGGATGCGCGACGCTGCCCGCGACGCCGAGGTCGGCGACGACGTCTACCACGACGACCCTACGGTGAACGAACTCCAGGAGCGTGCCGCCGAGATCGTCGGCACGGAGGCGGCGATCTACATGCCCTCGGGCACCATGTGCAACCAGGTCGCCGCCCGTGTCCACACCGAGCGCGGCCAGGAGGCGCTGGTCGAGCGCCAGAGCCACGTCTACAAGTGGGAACTCGCCGGCCTCGCACAGCACTCCGACCTGCAGGCCCGGACGTTCGACGCCGGCGCCCGCGCAGTGCCCACGCCGGAACAGGTCCGCGAGGGCCACGTCGAGGCGGACGCCCACCGCCCCGGTACCGGACTGCTCACCCTTGAGAACACCCACAACAGCCGCGGCGGGATCGCCGTTCCCCCGAAGCGGATCGACGCCGCCGCCGAGACCGCTCACGACCTGGGCGTGCCGGTCCACCTCGACGGCGCGCGTCTTTTCAACGCCGCCGTCGCCGAGGACGTGCCCGCCAGCCGGATCTGCCGGAACGTGGACAGCGTCACGTTCTGTCTCTCGAAGGGCCTGGGCGCGCCGATCGGCTCCATTCTCGCCGGTCCCGAGTCGTTCGTGAGCGAAGCCCGCCGAGTGCGCAAACTACTGGGCGGCGGGATGCGCCAGGCGGGGATGGTCGCCGCTCCCGCACTCGTTGCCCTGGAGAACCGCGAGCGCCTGCAGGTCGACCACGACAACGCCGCCCACCTCGCGGCGGAACTCGACGGCGTCGGCGGACTCCGCGTTCCGGAGCCGGACACGAACATCGTCATGCTCGACACGAGCGAGACTGGCCTGACCGCAGACGAGTTCGTCGAGGGCTGCGAGAAACGCGGGATCCTCTCGAACGCCTTCGACGAGACGACGGTGCGGTTTTGTACCCACCTCGGCCTCGACCGCGAGGACGTCGACGCCGCCGTCGACCGCATCAGGGACGTCGTCGCGTAGCGCCGGGGGGTTCGACCGGAAGCGGGGGGTTCGGGCGAGGGTGTTCGACCGGAAGCGGGAGCGTTCACCGAAGGGATCGACCGAAACGGGGAGCGTCAGAAACCGTGCGACGGGGGGACGGTAGCGTTCGGGTGGGGGGAGTCGACCCGAAGCCGGGGTGTGTGGTCGGCGCCGTTCGACCGGAAGCAGGGGGGTTCGTCGGGACCCAGGGAGTGTCAGCCGCCGCGTTTGCCGTCGCCCTGCATCCCCTCACGGAAACTGAGAACGGTGCGGCGCAACAGCAAGTAGAACGCGAACAGGACCGAGACCAGGAACCCGATCAGCACCACCAGTACCCAGTCAACCATGCCTGAGTTGGAACGGTCACGCTCAAAGACGTTTCGACGCCCGCCCCCGTGGCGCCGGCGGTCGCCGCGACCGACGGTCTGAAACGGACGACGGCCACAGCGACGGTGTGCGCCTCCCGACCGACGGACTGCGCGGGTTCGACCGGCCGGTGTACCTCGTCGCCGGCGCTCGCTTCGTCAACACCTTCGGCACCGGCGTCGTCTACCCGTTCGCGACGCTGTACTTCGTCAGGGAGGTCGGCATCGCGTTCACGCTGGTCGGACTCGGACTGCTGGCGAACAACGTCGCGACCGCGACCGGCACGCTCGTCGGGGGCTACCTCGCCGACCGGTACGGGCGACGCCCGGTGATGGTCGCCTCGATGGCGCTGGCGGCGCCGGCACTCGCCGCGTACGCGCTGGTCGAGACCGCGCTGGCGTTCGGGACCGTGGCGACCGCCGCGGGCTTTGCGCTGGGGCTGTTCGCGCCGGCCAGCCAGGCGACGATCGCCGACGCCACCGGCACCGAGGAGCGCGACCGCGCCTACGGCCTACTGAAGGTGGCCTCGAACGCCGGCTTCGGGTCGGGCTTCGTCGCCGGGGGGTTGCTGTTCGAGGTCGCCCGCACCGCCGTGTTCGTCGTCGACGGCGCCACGAGCGTCGTCGTCGCCGGCCTCCTGTGGGTCGCGCTGCCGGACACCTTCGAGGGGAGGCCGAACGATGGTGCGACACCGGAGACCACCGCCGGAACGGACGCCGACACGGGGAGCGAAGCGGGAACAGCGGCACTACGGGCGACACTCACAGAGTGGCGGGCGGCGGTCGCGAACCGCACGGTCCTCGCACTCGCCGTGTTGAACGTCGGCTTCGCGGTGTTGTACGCCCAGATGCAGTCGACGGTGCCGGTGTTCGCCGAGTCCCAGTTGGGGCTCTCCAGCGGACAGATCGGCACGCTGTACGTGCTCAACCCGCTAGTGATCGTCCTGTTTCAGTTGCCCGCCGTCGACCGCGTCGAGGGGTGGCGCCGTACGCGGGGGCTGATGCTGTCGAGTGCGTTCTGGGCGGCGAGCTTCCTCGCGCTCTTGCTCGTGTTCCCCGCGCCGTTCGCCGCCGGCGTAGCGCTCGTCGGCGCCTTTCTCGTTCTCCGCACGGTGGGGGAGATACTCCACTCGCCGCTTATCACCGCCATCGCCTCGGAGGTCGGCGCCGTCGAGGAGCGGGGCTCGCAACTGTCGGTGCTCGAGGTCGCCAAACGACTTGGCTTCGGGATCGGCCCCGTCGTCGGCGGTGCCTTCTTTGACGCCGGTGCACCCGGACTGCTGTGGGTCGCGCTGGTGGGCGGATGTCTCGCGCTCGCGGCGGGGCTGTTGGCGCTCGAATCCGGGTTGCCGGCCGGCGTCAACGGGCGCGAAGCGGAGACGACGGGCACGCCGACCGACTGACCGGCCACTCGACGCCGCGACCGCGGCGAGACCCGAACGCAGATAGTCACTCTCGTCGACGTCCGGAACATGCGACGTCTCGCCGTCACGCTCGTTCTCTGTCTGCTGGCAGTCGGTCTCCTCGTCGGGTACGCGGTGCGCTTCGACGCCACGCCCGTGTACCCCGACGCCGACGCCATCGACGCGAACTACGCCGACCGGGTCGGCGAGCGGGTCCACCTGTGGGGCACCGTCGGCGGCGAGGCGGACGGCGAGACGGTACTCGCCGTCGACGACCTCCGGTTGCGGGTGACCGACCCGCCGCCGTCGGCGGTCGCGCGGGGTGACCAGGTGCAGGTCGAGGGCCGACTCGCCCCCGACCGCCGTCTAGAGACGCGGTCGTACGACGTGATCCCGGGCGGTGAGCGGGTGCGACTGTACGCCGTCTCCGTGGTCGGTGGGCTGGTCGCCGCCGGGGCCTTTCTCCGGCGCTGGCGCGTCGACCGCGAGGACTGGGTGTTCGTCCCGCGATGACGGACCTGCTCACCCACGCGCTCGTCGCGTACGTCGGCGGCGTCGCCGTCGTCGAGGCGACCGGGGCGTCGGACCGCCTGGTCCCGGTCGCCATTGTCGGCGCGGTCGCCCCCGACCTGTTGCGGTTCACCGTCCCGCTCGAGATCGCCCGCGGCGAGGTGGCGGGCGTGCCGTACTCGACGTGGGGGATACACACGCTCGGCGGAGTGGTCGTTCTCGCCGGACTGGGGGCGCTGACGGTCCGGGCACGCGACCGCCGGGCGGCGTTCGGCGCGCTCGTCGGCGGGGGGTGCAGTCACCTGTTGCTGGACCTGCTCGTCGTGCGAGTCGACGGCGAGGGACCGCCGTACCTGTTCCCGTTCACCGACTGGCTGGCGCCGGCGGGAAACGTCTACACGAGCGCCGACCTCTGGCCGCTGGCGGTCGCCGTCGCGGTGGCCGTTCCGGTCTGGTTGTTGCGACGGCGTGCGACGAGGACGAGCGCACCGACCGAGTGAGTCAACCGGGCCGGTGCGAGCGGCCGGCGACCAGCGCGACGACCGCGAGCAGGCACAGCGCGCTCACCTGCGGCAGCGTCGGGTCGAACAGAAAGACGACCGGCAGACAACTCCCCAGGCCCACCGCCGTCCAGAAGGCGACCTGGCGCAGTGCCGTCGCCGCCCGCTCGACACACCGACCCGGGAGACGACGGAGCCACGCTCGACCCGCCGCGTGCCCCCGCTCTGGGTTCGGAGCCACGATACTCTCAGTACGAGAGGGTGATACGTTAATCTCGATACGGGATCAAATGTAACGGGACCGGACCACGGCGGTCGCCGGGTGCTCAACTGTACGGAAGGGCAGTCGCTACGACTGTGGAGTGTGCGAGAACGGGACCCGGTCAGTCGGCGCCGTGTGGCGGGACGTACCCGCAGGACTCGCAGTACTCCAGGTAGTCTTCGGCCGCCGTCGATTCGCAGTGCGGACAGGTCGTGAGCATCGTGTACTCGACCGGAGACGAGGGACTGGTATAAACGTTCCTGCTGGTGTGGTCACGCCAGGCCGTGGTCCGCGAGTGCGTCGGCGACCGTCGCGAGGCGGTCGAGGTGGTCGTCGGGCGCCGGGTCGCCGCCCATCGGGTCGACCGCGAGGTAGTCCGGGCGAGGGTCGTGGTCGTGCCAGGCGGCGACGGCGTCGAGCCAGTCGCCCTCGGGGTCGACGCCCCGGTCGCCGGCCCGGACCCGCGGGTGGAGTCCCACGTCCGCCGGGTCGCGGTCCCGGCGGCGGGCGAACTCCCACAGGCGCTCCAGGCGCTCGCCCAGGTCCTCGGGCGTCCCCGAGGGCGGCAGCCAGCCGTCGCCGACACGGACCACGCGGTCGAGCACTGGGTCCGCCGCGCCGCTGACCCACACGGAGGGCGACTCGTCCGGTCGCGGGTTCAACCCCGGGCACGGTGGCCCGGGGAATCCGCCTTGATGCCAGTTTGAAACGTCGGGGACCGGAGCCGTGGACCGTCGAAAGACAACGGGGCCGACCGGGACCGCTCGCGAGAGGGGACTACGCGACCGGGAGGTCGACCACGAACACCGCTCCAACGGGGTCGTTGTCCTCGACCCACACGTCGCCGCCGTACGACTCCACGAGTGTCTGCACCAGGTACAACCCGATCCCGGTGCCACGGCTCTCCAGGCCCTTTTCGCCCTTTCCGAACACGTCCGACTGGAGGTCCGCCGGCACGCCGGGGCCGTTGTCGGCGACGCTGACCCGGACGTGGTCGTCGTCCGCGACCGCCGAGACGGTGACCTCGGTCGGCGTCTTGTCGCCGTGCTCGACGGCGTTTTTGAGGAGATTCCGGAACACCGACGCGAGCATGTCGTCGGCCAGAACCGACACGTCGGGGATCGCGCCCTCGACGTCGAACCGGGCCGACTCGGCCTGTGTCCGTGTCTCCTCGACCTGTGTCGTCAGCGCGTCGGCCAGCGACACCGGTTCCGGGTCGCGGTCGGGGTCGAGCATCACCCTGCTCAGGTCGGCGGCGGAGTGGGTCAACTCGACCGCGGCCCGGGCGCTGTCGAGGAGCGTCCGGGCGTGTTCTCGGGTGTCCTCGTCGGTGTGGTCCGCGAGAACCTCGGCGTACCCGACCACGACCTCGAGGTCGTTGCGGGTGTCGTGGCGGACGGTCTCGTTCAGCAACTCGAGGTCGTCGCGCTGTCGTTCGAGCCGTCGCTCGTGGGCCTTTCTGTCGGTGATGTCCCGGCTGACACCCATCACACCGACGACGTCGCCCGTCTCGTCGCGAAAGGGAAACTTGTCGTCGATAAAGATGTGTTCCTCGCCGTCGATGGAGCGCACCCGGTCCCACGTCTCGCGGGTATCCGTCTCCATCACCTGACGGTCGTCCGCCCTGATGTCCTCGGCGCTGTCGGGGTCGAACAGGTCAGCGTCGGTCTTGCCGACGACCGTCTCGGGGTCGCTGTCGAACACCTCGGCGCCGACCTCGTTGATGAACAGGTACCGCCCCTCGCGGTTCTTTATGTAGATGGCCTCGGACGTGTTCTGGACCACGGCGTCGAGCCGTTGCTTTGCCTGGGCGAGTTCCCGTTCGCGCTCCTTTCGTTCGGTCACCTCACGCGAAAAGACCGACAGGCCCTTTTCGTCGGGGTAGACGTCGACGGCGACCCAGTAGTCGTACGGCGACTCGAGGTACGTCTCGAACGACTGCGCCTCGCCGGTCTCCATCGCCGCCCGGTACGCCCGCTCGTTGTCGGTGTCTAGGAGTTCGGGAAACGCGTCCCAGAGGCACTCGCCGACGACGGCCGCCGCCGACCGGCCGGTCCGCTCTGCCATCCGGTCGTTCCAGTAGGTGACCGTCCAGTCGTCGTCGACCGCGTAGTAGGCGTCGGAGACCCGCTCGGTGAGCCGCTCGTACCGGCGCTTCTGGGCCGCGAGTTCACGACGCGCCTCGATCCCGCCGATCGCGGTGGCGATCGTCCTGCCGAGTTCCGCGAGCAGTTCCCGCTCGGTCTCGGAGAACGCCGCCGGACGGTCGGAGTAGAGGTTCAACACGCCGTAGCGGGCCGTGTCGTCGGCGATCGGCACCGCGGCGCTGGACTCGAACCCGCGGGCGAGCGCCGCCTCCCGCCAGGGCTCGTAGTCGGGGTCCGACCGGATGTGTTGCATCACCTGGACGGCACCAGTACGAACCGCCGTCGCCGTCGGACCCGGCGGGTCGGGCGACTGGCGAACACCGATGGAGACGTCGTCGAGGTAGTTCTCTCCAGCGCCGGCGACGGCACGGGGAGTGACCTCGTCCGTCTCGGGGTCGTACGCGCCCACCCAGACGAAGACGTACGACTCCGAGCCGGCAAAGGCCCGACACACCGCCTGTTCGAGTTCCGCGCGGGTGTCAGCGGCAACCACCCCCTGGTGAACCCTCCTGATGGTCTCGCTGAT
>CAZQHW010000067.1:0-13708 GCA_964593395.1 uncultured Halobacteriales archaeon | reverse complement strand
TCCGAGGGCTTCGCCACCGGCAACGTGTACGTCGGCGGCTTCCCTGGCGGACCAGGCGATGACGAGGACGACGGCTGGACGGTCGGGCCCGGCACCGGCGGTCCTGGACCGGGCCCGGACGTACAGGGTCCCGGTGCCGACGAGTACGAGGTCGACATCGAGGACGTGACTGACGTAGACGAGGACGACGAGAACGACGACTGACCTGGTTCCCGCCGGGCGAGACTGCCAGAAGGAAACGTTTACTTGGGCCGCGTCGTTACCTCGCGGTCGCGGGCCGATAGCTCAGGTAGGTTGAGCGCCACTCTGATAAGGTGGAGGTCCTCGGTTCAAATCCGAGTCGGCCCACTTTTTTCTCTCGCACGAACTGCGACCAGCGAGTAACGGCCGGTTTCTCCGGCAGTCGGACGCTACGCCCGGCGACGACGGCGAGTCACGAGTGCGGACTTACGCGTCGGCGGTCGGCGGCGACTCGTGACCGACGGCGCGAGAGCAAAGAAGCGGTCGGCCGAGGGCCAGTTCACTTCGGCCCGGTCTCCTGGCCGCGGTCGACCAGGAAGCCAAAGGCCAGCAGTGCGACGATGGTGAGCCCCAGCGCGACAAAGGCCCGCTCGGGGCCGATGCTGACCAGCCCGCCGTCCAACTGCAGCGGACCGAGTTCGATCCCGGCGAACAGCAGCGGCCCGGCGAGGTAGTAGGCACTCGCGGCGAGAACGGCGCTTCCGCCGGCGACCAGGACGCTGCTGACGGCGTGGGTCAACTCGACCTCGCGGGTCCCGGTCTCGCGGCCGAGTTGGTCCCGCAGGGCGACGGCGTTCTCGCCGAGGTCCCAGACGAGCACGCTGGCGGCGACGCCGACCACGGCAGCAAGCGGCACCAGCACGCGCAGGGTGCTCGCCTCGGCGGTCGGCTCGCCGGTCAGGCCAAACAGCGGCACCGCGAGCGCGGCGACGAACAGCGCGGCCGCGCCGCCGGCGAAGCCGGTCGCCCGGCGCACGCCGACGATCCAGGCGAGGCGCTCCGGCAGGGCGGTCAACACCACCGCCGCCACCAGCCCCCCGCCGACGGCTACCGTGACCATCGGCGCGACGACGTGAGCGGCCACCTGCACGTCGAGGACGACGTCGGCGACGGCCGCTACGACGCCGAGCGACCACGAGAGGGCGCCCCCGACGACGCCGCCGGCGGCAAACGCAAGCGTGGTCGGTGGGCTGCGACCGGCCCAGACCGCCAACGCTGACCGGAGCCAGTCGACGACCAGCACCGTCCCGGCCAGCGCGCCGACGGCGAACAGCGGCCAGTGCAGCGCGCCGGTCGAGACGACGACCCGCACGGCCTCACCGAGCGGACCGAACGCCTCGAGCACGGCAGTGACCACGATGCCAACGCCGCCGGCGAGGATCACGACGCCCAGTATCTGGACGACGAACAGCCCCCACACTCCGGCCGGCCACTCCCTGGGGTCCGGCAGCACCGTCAGCAGGTCGGCGATCTCGGTTTCGTCCTCGCGGGAGGTGGTCGCCGAGGCGACCCACCCGTTGAGCGCCGGCACCGCCAACCGGACCAGTCCGAGAACCGCGACCGTGAGCACCTCCAGGGCGACCACGGCGACGGCCATCGCAGTTCCGCCGACGGCGGTCGGCTCACCGGCGACGGCGAGCAGGTCGGCCCCGCCCCCAAGCGCCGCGAGCGGAACGGTGGTGAACAGCCCGACGGCGGCGAGATAGCCGAGCAACCCACCGACGACGAGAACGTGCCCCGAGCGCCAGACGGTGGTCCCGACCTCGTCGCTCGCCTTCGACGGTGACTCGACAAAGGCGTCGGCCGCCGCCGACAGCACGCCCGCGACGGCGACAAGCAACACGCCAGCGTCGGCGCCGTCGGTCATCTGGTGGCCGAACAGGTGACTGTCCGGCAGTCCGGCGGCGTACACGAGCCCGCCGATCGCGGCGACCACACCGGTGCCGCCCAGCGCGAGGCCAGCGCTGCCAAGCGCACGCGAGCGGTTGTCCTCGTCGACCAGCGACCGGAGGCTCGTGCCGACGACGACGGCCGCCAGGCCGCCGAGCAGTCCTGCAAGGACGCCCGGCGGACCGGCCATCGCGCCGGTCAGCGCGACCGCCGCGAGAACGCCGACACCGAGCGCGAGAACGCCGCCGACGCGGACGGGCCGCTCGGGGCGTGCGTCGTTCATCCCGACCACCTCCGCCCTGCGCGGGCGATAGCCGTGTACAGTGGCTCGTCCGGCGACCACTCCAACACGTCGACGCCGGACTCACGCATGGTGCTCACCCGCTTGGACCGCTCGACACGCGCGACGGTGCCGCCGACGGAGTCGGGCGCGGTCACGTCCGGCGTGATAACCTGCGTCGGGTGACCGTACGCCTCGAGTTCGGTCACCGCCTCCAGCGGGGCGTCGTCCGCCAGCGGGGTGACGAACACGACCTGTGCCTCGCTCGGCAGGCGCCGGCGGAACGACTCGACCCGGCGCCCGTACCCGACGTCGACCAGGTCGGCGCGCAGTTCGTCGGGGCCCTCCCGCAGCAGTTCCTGCACCCGCAGCGACTGGGCACGGCCGATGTTCGGTGGGAGGTAGCTGCCGTCACCGTACAGCGCGATGCCGACGCGGTCGTTGCGGTCGAGCAGCGTGTCCGCGACCTGTTCGGCGGCGTACTCGCACAGTTCGACGCCGTTTGGCTCGCCCGGCTCTCGGGCCAACGCCGCGGCGCGGCGCACGTCGACCACCACGACGACGACGGCGGCACGCTCCTCGTTGTAGTCGACGGTGGTCAACTCGCCCGTGCTGGCGTAGCGGTTCCAGTCGATCCGGCCCATCGAGTCGCCCGGGGTGTACTGCCGGGTGGAGTGGAACTCGATGCCTGGTCCGGCCTCGTCCGTGTCGACGCGGCCGACGTGCTGGGTGGTCTGCTCGTCCAGCGGGACGCCGTCCGGACTGGCCTGCACGGACACGTCGACGCTGTCGCGCAACTCGCGACGGAACTCCTCGCTGCCGGAGACGTTGCGCAACACGAGCGTCGCCGGACCGATTTCGTGTTCGCCACGGCGCGCCCGCAGCGTGTACTCCAGGCGGTCGGTCTCGCCCGGCGCCAGCGTCGTCGCGTACGTCGGCGAACCGTCCTCGAGTTCGAGGTCCTCGGGAACGTGGTCGAGCAGGCGCAGGTCGGCCACCGCGCGGTCGGAGACGTTCTCGACGGTGAGCGCGACCGAGACGGACTCGCCCGGCAGTGGCGCGGTGTCGGTCACCGCGCGGTCGACGACGACCGCCGGCGCCGGTGGACGGGTCGCGTAGCCGTAGGCGGCGTACGCCAACCCGACGACGGCGGTCGCAAAGGCTGCCGGTGTCCCCGGCCCGGAGGCGACCAACCCGACCGTGCCGGCGACGAGCGCCACCGGCAGGCCGATGCCCCACCGGCCGGTCGCGACGTGTTCGGCGCGGTCGTCGTCCTCGACGTCGGCGTCCGGGTCGACGGACGTCTGCATCCGGACCGGGTCGCCCGGCAGCGGCCCCTCGAACACCTCCTCGGCGGTCGCGTCCTCGAGACCGAGGTCGCTCTCGGTGTCTCCCTCACTCGTTGGGCCCGGTTCCGCCGGCCCGGTGTCGGTGTCGGCCGTGGCGTCGACCTCGACGGTGCGTTCGCTCATTCGTGGTCACCTCCCTCGGTTTCGGGAACGGCCGCCCACTCGGGTTCTCCGTCCGCGGGGGCCTCGGCGGCCGTGTCGTCGGCCGACTCGACGCCCTGGGGGGCGACGGTGGCACTCGGCGCGTCGCCGGGGATGACTTTCCGGCGGAACACCTCCGGTCCCTCCGGGCCCGGGTCGGACTCGGGTTCTGGCTCCGGCTCTGGGTCGGGAGCCGGGTCCGGCTCCGGGGTGGGCTTCGGTGCCGTCTCGACCGGTTGTTCGAGCAGGCGGTCCAGCGTCTCGTCCTCCTCGGGCGGCTCCGGCGGCCAGTCGACCGGCGACTGCTCCCGGTCGGGGTCGACGCCGACGGGCGTCGGGGCGATCGATGCACCGTAGTCGATGCCGGCAGTCGCGGCGACCTCCTCGATCGCGGCGCTGGCACGGCGCTGGAACCGCTCGCCGCTGGCCCAGTCGCGCAACCGCACTGACAGCGGCAACCGCGGCACGTCGTCGCCGAGGAACACCTGTGCTCGGGGCCGGTCGGTCCACTCGCCGGTCGCGAGCATCTGCCCGGCCTCCTCTGGAGTACAGTCCTCAGCGTCGATGAGCACGCCGACGGCGGTCTGGCGAACTCGGTCACGGACGCGCTTGCGGTTGACGCTCACGTCGACGCGACTGACCTCACGGTCAAGGTCGTCGGCCTCGATTTCGTCGACGAGCGTGTCGAGTCGCCCGCCGGCGGTCTGGACCGCGTCGTGGTCGCGCCGAGAAGGTGGTCGCGGCACGTCGACGGTCGTCGTCGCCGCGGTCGGCTCCATCGCCGACCGCTCGTAGGCAGTGTACACCGCGAGACCACCGGCGAGCAGTCCGCCGAGCGCGACCCACCCCGGCCCGAACACCGGGGCGAGAGCGGCCACCAGTGGGTCCGCGACCGGTCCGCCGAACGTGACCACTCCCGCCAGCGCGAGCGCGACGACGCCGACAGCAAAGGCGAGGCCGTCGACGACCGACCGACCGAGCAGCGGCACGGCGGGACTCACTGCGAGTCACCTCCGTCGTCGCCGTCCATGTGATCGAGCGCGCTCGCGGCGCTCTGGGTGCGGTCCTCGTCGGCGGGAACGCCGCCGTAGCGCACCTCGCGGAACGTGTGCGTGAGCCGCCGGACCGGGTCGGCGGGCCAGTCCCGCTCGACGGCCGCGCGGGCAATTTCGCCCGGCGTCCGCACCTCCGGTCGGCGCACCGGCACCCGCTCGGCGAACCGCTCCCAGGCCTCCTCGACGGACTGCGGCCCGGGGTCTGTTGGCGTCTCGTCGTCGCCCTCCTCGGGCGTCGGCACCGCGCCAGCCCCCCGGGCGTCGGCAGTCGGGCTGTCACCGCGGCCAAACCCTGGCCGCCAACTCGTCAGCCCGGAGGTGAGCGAGCCGACCCCGCCCGACAGCGAGGTGAGCACGCCGCCCACACCGAGGGTGGCCCGTGCCAGGCCGCTCCCGACGGTGGTGAGCGCGCTTCCCATTCCCGACAGGAACGAGCCGCCGGCCGCGACCGCCGAGGCGACGCCAGCAGCCGCACTGCCCAGGCCCGTCAGCAAGGCGCCGGTCGAGCGCGACAGGCCGAGCACCATCCGCAGGCTCCCTCGTGAGAGCCCGCGGAGACCGCCAAGCGGGATCCGCACGCCGAACACCTCGAGCAGGGTCTCGCCGGCGTTGCCGTCGGCCGAGCGCAGCCGGATCGGGCCGGCGGACAGGCCGCCGACGACCAGTCCCAGGAGCAGGGCACCGGTCGCGACCAGCCCGAACAGCACGACTGCCTGCACGAGCGCGAACACGGCCGAACCGAGGGTGGCGAGAATGTTGCCTCCGCCGTCGCCGTCACCGTCGCTCGTGTCGCTGCCGCCCGCAGACCCGGTGTCGGTCTGTTCCGTGGTCGTGGTCGTTTCGTCCGTACCGCTGTTCTCGTCTGTCCCGTCGCCGTCGTCGGGGTCAGTGTTCGTCGTCTCGTCGTCAGGGTCAGACCCGGGATCGGACCCAGGGTCGGACCCGGGATCGCCCCCCCCAGCGCCGGGGTCTTCGCCCCCCGGGCCGGCGCCTCCGCCGGGGCCAGTGCCGGTGCCGGTCGCCGGGTCGCCGACGACTCCGGGGTAGCTGCCGATGCCGGCGGCGGGGAGCAGCATCGCGGCCAACGCGACTGCGAGACACGCCAGCAAGGCCGTCGCTGCTCTCCGAAGGTCGTAGCCCATCCTTGCGGATAGTTCGCGGGCGTGAACTTATAGGACTTTTCCCGCGCTCGACTGAGTCCGAACGTTCCCAGGGCGATCGTTTTTAATTCCGGGGATCATAGAGACGGTACGGATGACAGGGGGCGGTGACGCGGCCGGCGACCTGACGCGGTCGATACTGTTGACCGTGACGGCAGTTCTCGCGATAGACGTCGCCTTCGTCACACTGTTGGCGCTGTTGGCTCGCCCCTGGCTCGCGGCTCCCGCGGGGGCGTTCGGCGTGCCCGTCGACGCCCTGGTGGCGCTGTCCGCGGTCGGGGCGTTGCTCGCGCTGGTGTGGCTGCAGTTTCGCTACACCCGCCGGGAGGCCCTCGCCGAAGCCGACGCGGTCGTCGTCGACGAGACCGAACGCCCCGCGCTGCACGACCGTCTGGGGCGACTCGCCCGCCAGGCCGACGTGAAACGGCCCGAACTCGCCGTCGCCGACTCCGACGTGCCAAACAGCTTCACCGTCGGCGGCCCGGACAACGCCGTCGTCGTCGTCAGCGAGGGGCTGGTCGAGACGTTGCCCGACGACGAACTCGACGCCGTTCTCGCGCACGAACTAGCACACATAACGAACCGCGACGCCGCGGTGATGACGCTCGCCTCGTTCCTGCCGGCCCTGACCAGTGACCGCTCGGTGGTCGCCGAGGTGGCCGGCGACGGCGCCCGACTGGGCGCCTGGGTGCTCGGCGCGATCGTTCTCTACCCGCTTGGCGCGGCGGCGATCCCCGCCCCGGTCGGCAGCGCACAGTACACGCTCGTCTTTCTCGCCCTGCTTGGGGCGACGGCGGTACTCGGCAGCGTCGCGCTGGGCCTGTTGTCGGCGCCGGTGTTGGTTCTCTCGCGGCGACTCTCGCGGTTCCGGGAGTTCACCGCTGACCGCGCCGGCGCCGTCACCGTCGGCGACCCCGCCGCGATGGCCGGCGCGCTGCGGCGTCTAGACGACACCGTCGACGCTCCCCGCCACGACCACCGCTCGGTGACCGGCGGGAACGGCGTGCGCGGACTGTGCTTCATGCCGTACGGCTTCGACGACGACCCCGACGACGGCGAGTTCCGCATCGAGTGGCGCTCACACCCCTCGGTCGAGAAGCGGGTCGACCGCCTCACCGAGGTGGCCGCCGAACTCGAGACCTGACTCCGGGTGACGGCCGTCGTCGGCGCGCGTGACACCCGTCACCGCCACCCCCCCGTCTGACGTGAGCTTTTACTGGGGCTGCTCTTGCCAGCGATCGCGGGTCACACGCTCCCTTTCCCGACCCCACTCGCGGCGGTCCGGTCTGCCCGGACCGCTACGCGTCGTCCGTCTCGCCGCCGCGCAGGCCCGTGAGTTGCTCTACCTCCAGCGCCCAGAGGTCGATCCCCCGTGTCGGCGTCGCCTCGCGGAACAGGTCCGGGTACCACGCTGTCGTGTCGATCGCCGCCGTCGCGTGGTCGTACTCCGACTCCTCGACCGGACGGACGGGCCCGCGGACGACGGCACTGCGCCACTCGCCCGCCGAGAGCACCTCGTGGACGGTGAACGTCGCTCGCTCGGTCGTCTCCACGTACACCTCCTTCAGCCCCATCTCGCCCGTGCACAACAGGACGAAGTACACCGTCTCGCGGTCGGCGTCGTAGCCGAACGACAGCGGGACCCCGTACGCGTCGTCGCCGTCGGCCAGCGAGAGCACGCCGACGCCCTGCTCGGCGAGAAAGCGTTCGGCCGCCGGTCGCTCCATCCGCTCGCCGCCCGTGTCCCCCGTTGTCATGCCGGTTTCCTTCTCCACCCCCGACAATAAGCGTGACCGGTCGTCTCACCGCCGCCCGTCGCCCGACCCACCACCCTCGATGTTCGGGGTCGAGGTACACGGACCACGGCACGCGACCGGTGGGCACGCGTGGTGGATGTCGAGGTGTCTCGCGAGCGACTCGCGCTCGGCGGCGCCTGGTTGGTCGCCGTCGCCGGCACCGTCGGCAGCCTCTACTACGGGGACGTGATGGGGCTGTACCCCTGCCGGCTCTGCTGGTTCCAGCGCGTCGCGCTGTACCCCCTGGTGGTCGTTCTCTGGGTGGCGCTGTGGCATCCCCTTCCGGTGGGGCGACTCGTCCTGCCGCTGTCGCTCTCGGGCGCGGCGCTGGCGGCGTACCACTCCTGGTTGCAGGTCGGCGCCGGCGCGGAGTGCGCGGTCGGAGGGTGTGGCACCGTCAAGCACCGCACGCTATGGCTGACGATCCCGAACCAGGCACTCCTCGGCTTCGCCGCGATCAGCGTCGCGATCGCCTACGTCGCCGTCCGTCGGGGGGCGTTCGCCGACCTCGCTGACGGCGTCCGTCTCTCCGGTCGGTGGCCCCTCGGTCGACGGTGACTGACTTGCTCAGACCCGGTCGTGCACCCGCTCGACGACCGCTCTCGGCTCCCCGTCGATCCGGACGAGATGGGTGGAGCAATCGCAGTCCGAGGCGCCGAGTCCCGGCACCGGGTCGGTCGAGGCACGTTCACGAAGTGCCGTGGCGACGGCACACTCGGCGTCTCCCCGTGTGCGGACGTCGGCGACGACGCTCGCCTCGGGGCTGCCAAGCAGGTAGTCGACGTGCCAGTGGCGGGCGTCGCGCTCGCCGCGAGCGAGGTCCCGGTGGCGTTCGACGCGGGCGAACCCGCCGGCGCCGAGCGCGCTGCCGACGTACGCGTAGGTACCTGCCGGGAGGTCCCGCTCGCCCGCCGCGCCGAACGCGACGGTGGTCGGCGACGCGAGGGCAACGAGCAGCGTGTAAGTGCCGCCGGTCACGGCCGGAGCGAGGGCGCCGCCGGACAAGGCGCCGTCGGTGTTCGGGTGGTCTGCCGGCACCCGAAGCGGTTAGCCCCCGGCACGCGAGCCACCGCCATGGCGAACGCAGACGTGACGATCCCGACGCCCGGTCTCGGGACGTCGGGGATGACTGGCGCGGAGTGTCGGCGGGCCGTCGAGCGCGCCCTGGCGGCGGGCTACCGGCACGTCGACACGGCACAGATGTACGACAACGAGACAGCCGTCGGCGAGGCGCTCGCCGCCTCGTCGGTCGACCGGTCGGCGGTCTTTCTCGCGAGCAAGGTCCACCCGGACAACCTCGCCCCCGGTGACTTTCTCGAGACGACCCGCGAGTCCCTGGACCGGTTGGGCGTCGACCGTCTCGACCTGTTGTACGTTCACTGGCCGATCCGGGCGTACGACCCCGAGGGCACGCTCGACGCCCTGGAGCGAGCACAGCGGGAGGGGCTAACCCGGTCGGTCGGCGTCTCGAACTTCACGCCGGCCCTGCTCCGGGCGGCGGTCGACCGCCTCTCGGTGCCCGTCGTCGCCACCCAGTTCGAGTGTCACCCGCTGTTGCCACAGACCGAACTGCGGGCCGTCTGTGCCGACTTGGACGTGACGCCGGTGGCGTACTCGCCCGTCTTGCAGGGGGCGGCGACCGAGGTACCCGAACTGCGGACGGTGGCCGAGCGCCACGACGCCACGCCCACCCAGGTCGCGCTCGCTTGGCTCATCGACGAGGGTGCGGTCCCGATCCCGAAGGCCACCGGCGACCACGTCGACGAGAACTGGGCGGCCCGGGAACTGTCGCTGACCGACGAGGACCGGACGCTCGTCGCGGAGATCGACCGCAGTCGCCGACTCGTCGACCCCGACCCCGCCCCTTGGAACGCCTGACGTGCGACACGTGTATGACGGCTGTCATATACTTGCCGCGCAACGAGCGATGAAACTTATACGGGTGGGGGTACCATCTGGCAGTGGACGCACGTCTGCAGTCACACGCTCCATGGTTCCTGCTGCGTGCGTCCTCCCTTTCCCTTGGCGCGTAACGGAAGCTTGAAATCTGCGCCGGCACTGGTTTGGACGATGGTCGCGCTCGCCGCGCTCCAGGTCGTGGACAACATCCTGCTTGGCTTCTCGGTCGGACAGGTGATCCTCTACCTGTTCGTCGCCAGCGTGCCCGCGGCGGTGGTGCTGAAGTCCTGGCGGGTGTTCGGACTGGTGACGCTCCTGTTTGGCTTCCTGCTCGTCGGCACACCTGGCAGTCTGCTCGACGCGTCGACGAACGCGACGCCACTCGCGTTCTCGGCGCCGCAGTTCCGGATGTTCGGCGTCGCACTGTTGCTTCTCGGGCCGCTCGCGTACACCGTCCTCGGGCGGTAGCCCGCCGCGGGAACGTCGTCGTCACCGACACCCGTGAGCGATCGTCACCGGTAACAGGATCGCGACCGGAGTGGATGTATGCCACCCGAGCCACGAGGCGACCTGACGGCGACGATCCACACCACAGAGGGCGACGTGGAGGTCGAACTGTACGACGAGCGCGTCCCCCGGACCGTCGGGAACTTCGTCGACCTGGCGACCGGTGACCGCGAGTGGGAGCACCCGGACACGGGCGAGACGGTCGAGGAGCCGCTGTACGACGACGTGCCCTTCCACCGCGTCATCGACGACTTCATGATCCAGACGGGCGACCCGACCGGCACCGGACGCGGTGGGCCGGGGTACACCTTCGACGACGAGTTCCACGACGAGTTGAGCCACGACGAGGCGGGCGTACTCAGCATGGCGAACCGCGGTCCGGACACGAACGGTTCGCAGTTCTTCGTCACCCTGGCGCCACAGCCACACCTGGACGACCGTCACGCCGTCTTCGGGCGGGTCGTCGACGGGATGGACACCGTCCGGGCGATCGCCGACGTCCCGACCGACAGCAACGACTACCCGCGTGACGAGATTCTGTTGGAGTCGGTGACGATCCACGACTGACCGGCGAGCGAAACCCACTTGCGCTCGGTCCGAGAACTCAGGGCGAGCGAGGGTGGCCGAGTTAGGACAAAGGCGGCGGACTTAAGATCCGCTCCCGTAGGGGTCCGGGGGTTCGAATCCCTCCCCTCGCAGTTACCACGAGCACCTCGCGAGTGGCAACCGCGTGACGGGGGTCCGAACAGTGAACGGTGAGCGCCGCAGGCGCGAACGGGAGCACGGGGTTCGAACCCCGCCCCACCCTCGCAGTCGCCGTTCGCCGGCGAGGCTTCCGTCCCGCGAGGTCGTAACTGGCTTGACCCGGACGCCGCTCCCGTGAGTATGGACGACGTGCAGGTGGCCTTTCAGGGACACGAGGCCTTCGAGTACGACGCGGAGGCGGACGAGGCGAGGATGACCGCGACCCCGTTCGACGCGGTCGCGCGGGGAGACCCCGACGCGAACACGAGCGACGAGAACACGAGCGACGACGGGGTCGCGTTCACCGTGACACTCGAGGCGCCGACGCTGTCGGCGGCGGTCGAGGAGGCAGTCGGCGACGCCGTCGAGAGCGGATGGCACGACACCTTCGAGCGTCGCGCTGCCGACGCGTACGACGTGGCGAAGGAGGCGGCGGGCGAGGTGCGCGTCGAGCGGACGACTGCCGACGGTGAGGCGGCGGTCCGGGTGACACTCGAGTTCACGGCGCCCGCCCGGCAGGGCGTGGCAGACGCGGCGGCGCTCGTCAACTTTCTCGAGGGGACGTACCTCCAGGGGACGATCCCCGGGTACACCTACCGCGACCCGGTCGCCGGACTGCTCTCGACGGCCCGCCAGCGTGGACAGGGCGAGACACAGACGGGCGAGACGCAGTCGAGTGAGTGATCGCGCGTGCGAGACTGGCAGTCGTCACGGTCGTCGCCGGCCGTGTCAGGTGCGCGGGCGTGGGTGGACCAGGCTTATGCCGTCGGCACCGAACGCCGACTCGTGAACGGACGACTCGCGAGGTGGTTGGCGTGACCGACGACGCGGCGACGGACGGCGGCGACCCCGACGGTGGGGCGGACCCTGGCGTGGAGACACACACCGTACGACTGGAGTTGTCCGACGAGCCGGGCGAGTTGCTGCGGGCGCTGCGACCCATCGCCGACGGCGACGGCAACTTGCTGTCGGTACTGCACGAGCGGGGTGACCTGACGCCCCGCGGGCAGGTCCCCGTCACTGTCGAGTTCCGGTGTCCGACGACGCGGTTCGAGTCGATCATCGAATCGCTCGACGAGGCGGGGGTCACGGTCGCACAGGTCGACCGCGAGAGTTATGCCGACCGCTTGGCCGTGTTGCTCGTCGGCCACGTCGTCGAGAGCGACCTCTCGGAGACGCTGACGACGGTGGAGCGCTCGCCCGCCGCCTCAGTGGTGGACCTCTCGCTGTCGGCGCCGGAGGGCACCGACGAGGTATCGGCCGCGCGGTTGGTGTTGGGCGTCTCGAACGGCGACACCGGGGAGGCGCTCTCGGCCGTCCGTTCGGTGGCCGAGCGCAAGGGATTACAACTGCTGACGCCCGTCGAGACCGCGCTCGACTCGCCCGACCAGGGCGAGTCGTCGGCGTCCGGTGAACTGGCCGACGCTGGCGACGCTGCCACGACCGGAACAACCGGCGACGACAGCGACGGACTCCGTCTGGCGGTGCTGGGCGCCGGCGCGGTCGGCCGGGCGGTCTGCCGGGCGGCTCCCGAGCGGGGCCACCGCGTCGTGGCGCTCGCGGACTCGACCGGGGCCCGCCTCGACGCCGGTGGTATCGACCCCGAGGCGGCACTGGAGCGAAAGGCCGAGCGAGGCAGCGTCGGGAGAAAGGCGCCCGTCGAGGCACTAGAGGCGCCGTACGACGTGTTGGTCGAGGCGACGCCGACGACGCTGGGTGACGCGGAACCGGGCTTTGGCCACGCCGTCCGCGCCCTGGAGCGCGACCGGAGCGTGGTGCTGGCGAACAAGGGACCGGTCGCCGAGCGGTACGCCGACCTCCGTGAGCGCGAACGGGCGAGCGAGGGACGGGTGCTGTTCGGCGCGACGGTCGGCGGCGCGGTGCCGGTGCTGTCGACGGTCCGCGGGTTCGGGGCGGCGAACGTCACCTCGGTGCGAGGCGTGCTCAACGGCACGGCGAACTTCGTCTGTTCGCGGATGGCCGCCGAGGGACTCTCCTACGAGCACGTTCTCGCGGAGGCCCAGGACCTCGGGGTCGCGGAGGCGGACCCCGCGTTCGACGTGGAGGGGACCGACGCGGCGCTGAAGTGCGTGATCGTCGCCAACGTGTTGTCCGGCGACCGCGAGTGGACCCTCTCGGACGCGACAGTCGAGGGAATCGCCGACCTGCCGGCGCGGGCGTTCGAGTCGGCGGCCGAGGCCGACCGGACCGTGCGGCTGGTGGGGACGGCGAGTCGCGACGGGGTGAGCGTCGCCCCCCGACTCGTGCCACGGTCGAGTCCACTGGCCGTCGAGGGGACACGCAACGTCGCCCGTATCGAGACGGCGACCGCGGGGACGATCGACGTTGGCGGTCGGGGTGCGGGTGGGCCCGAGACGGCGGCGTCGGTGCTCGCGGACGTGGACCGCATCGCTGGCCGATAACGGCCGCGGTGTGCTGATCGTTCCCAGGAATCGCCCGACGTAACGGGGGCGGGAGGTCGGCTGTATCGAAATCGTTTTACGTGAATCCGGCCACGATACGAGTACAGCGCACTCAGCGCGTAATACCATGACCGAGACAAAGGAGGGTAAGCCCCACCAGAACTTGGCCATTATTGGCCACGTCGACCACGGAAAGAGCACGCTCGTCGGCCGTCTCCTGTACGAGACCGGATCCGTACCGGAGCACGTCATCGAGCAGCACAAGGAGGAAGCCGAGGAGAAGGGCAAAGGCGGCTTCGAGTTCGCCTACGTGATGGACAACCTCGCCGAGGAGCGCGAGCGCGGGGTCACCATCGACATCGCCCACCAGGAGTTCGACACGGACAAGTACTACTTCACCATCGTCGACTGCCCGGGCCACCGTGACTTCGTGAAGAACATGA
>CAZQHW010000066.1:0-13748 GCA_964593395.1 uncultured Halobacteriales archaeon | reverse complement strand
CCAATTTTCGACGACGAGCAACTCGCGAGGAGTCGACAATAGAAGCCGCCCGGATTCGAACCAGACGAGACGCAGCGCGAACGGAGTGAGCGACCGTCTCGGCGAGGTTCGACATCCGGGCGGTCCCATTTTCTGCACCGAACACCCTCGTGAGAAGCCAGGATCGCGTCTCCAAGAACGAGCGGAACAGTCGCTCTACACCCGGTAAACCCGTCAACGGCAAAAAAGGGGGGAATGGGGGAACCGAAGCGTTACGTCGTCTCGTCGAGTGACACCTCTCCCTCCCAGGCGTAGATGAACGCGCCGGCGGTCTCGCTGTCTGCGTCGTGGACCATGAACCCGTTCGAGTAGGACTCGGTGCCGACCTGCCGGTCGGCGGACTCCGGCGGGTCGTCGGGGGCCGACTCCCAGGACTGTGGCGGGTCGTCGAGCCACTTCATGCCCGATCACCTCTGTGCACCGTGCTCGTGTCCTCGCTCCGGACTGGCATGGATACCCGTACCAACCCTATCAAAATAAAATTTTCGAAGGAAAATCCGATAATTGAATGAAATTTGCCAGTGATTATACTACACGGCGCGTGTTCGTTAAATTCCCAAGACAGTCGCGGCAACTTCTACCGCAGTCTCCGATGAATTAATCCGTTCGCACACGATCGATCAGTTGATGAAGGCGTCGACGGCTGACCTCGTGGCGCTACACCTCGCGCGGGCGCCCTCCGTGAAGTCGGAGGGGACGGCCCCGCGTGCGGCTTCGATCCCGGGGATCGGGGCGGCCCTTGAGATCGGCGTCGACGCCATGGCCGACCGGATCGAGTTGCTGTCGGCGCTGTCGACGCTGAAAGAGCAGGGCCACGTCGTCGAGCACACCCGCGCCGTCGAGGGCTTCGACGGCGAGCGCAACGTGTACGCCCTGACCGAGGCGGGCCGCGAACACGCCGCAGCGTTGCGGTCACGACTGCGCGACGAGCGGGTGACCGTACGCGACGAGGACCGTGAGTGGACGGTTCCCCTGGCTGAGGTCGACCAGTACCTCGACCCGCCGGCGCTGGTCAGGGCCCTGTCGCGGCTCTCCGAGGACGGCGTGCTCTACCTCGACCGTGGTGAGGGACGCCGGTTCGTCGACCGGCGCGGGCCGCTGAGTGCGTTGCTCGGGGCGCTGTCGGCGACGACCGCAGGCGAGGGCCGGGCGGTGCTCGTCGCCGGCGAGGCGGGCGTCGGCAAGACCACGCTCGTCGCCGAACTGCTCGACACCGCCCGCGAGGCGGACTGTCGCGTTCTGGAGGGGGTGTGTCGCCGCGACGAGGCCGACCCGTACCACCCGTTCCGTACCGCCCTCGACGGCGTCACGCCCGACGCCGCGTCGTCCTCGGCCGACGCGCCTGTACCGGACCTCGCCGCTGGCGCCGCTGACCTCGGGTTCGACCTCGACGTCGACACCGGCGAGACGGCTGCCGACCCGTTCGACCGTTCCGGGTTGGCGCTGATCGAGACCGACGCCGACGCCGACGACTTAGCGGCCCAGCGGCGGGTGCTGTTCGCCGACGTGGTCGACCGCCTGCGCCGTCTGGCGGCCGACCGGCCGGTGGTGCTGTTCGTCGACGACCTGCACTCCGCCGACGAGGCCACCCTCGAGTTGTTCGACCACGTCGCCGGCGAGGTGGCGGACGTCCCCGTCCTGCTCGTGGGCACCTTCCGGCACGAGGACCTCCCCACACGGCACCCGTTGACCGACCTCGCCGACGACTGGCCCGGGGCCCCACCCGTTCCGGGCGTACAGGACCCGCACGACGTCTCGCCGCCGGTTGACGCCGACCCCGACACGACCCCCGAACGGTTCACCGTCGACCTGGCGCCGTTCGACCGCGAGGTGACCGCCACGCTCGTCCGACGTCTGCTGGACGACGACCCGCCGGCGGCCTTTGTCGACGCCGTCTCCGAGCGCACCGGCGGCAACCCGTTGTTCGTCACCGAGACCGTCGCCCGCCTGCGGGAGACCGGCGACGTCGACCCCGCGGTCGAGGTGTACCCCGAGTCGCCCGACGCGATGCCGCTGCCCGACCGCGTCGAGGAGGCGGTCGACGTCCGGTTGGGCGTACTCGACGAGCGGAGTCGCCGCGTTCTCGAGACGGGCGCCCTCGTCGGCGAGACCGTGCCGTACGAGGTGCTTTCGGCCGCCGTCGACGTTCCAGAGCCCGAGTTGCGGGACTACGTCGACCTCTTGGTCGACTCCCGCGTCTGGGAGCGGGCCGTCGCCGACGGGGGGCGTCCGCTGGGTCGCCGGGCGCCGGACGACGCCGACCCCGACTTCGACTTCGACCGCGAGCGGCTCAGTCTCGAGGACCCGGACGACCCGGACGACGGCGGTTCCGGCGACGGGGGCGGTGACACGGACACGGGCGGCGAGTGGCTGCGCTTCTCCAGCGGTCTGGTCCGCGAGACGGTCGTCGACCGGGTTCCCGCCGAACGGGCGCGGGCGCTGCACGAGCGGATCGCCGACGCCTACGTCGCGGTCCACGGCGAGTCGGCCCGGCCCGGCGCGGTCGCACACCACTACCGCGAGGCCGACCGCCCGGCCGACGCCCTGGAGTGGTACCTCCGGGCCGGCGACCGGGCTCGCGAGGTGTACGCCCACGAGGTCGCCCGGGACCAGTACGACACCGCCCTCGCCCTCGCCCGCGAACTCGACGACCAGGTGACCGAACTGTCGATCGTCGAACAACTCGGGCGGGTGGACCGCGTGCTCGGCGAGGCCGACCGTGCCGACGAGCGCTTCGAGTACGTCCGCGAGCACACCGACGACGACGAAACCCGCGCCCGGATCGCCCGCCTACAGAGCCGCATGGAGGCCCGGCGCGGCGCCTACGAGCAGGCCATCCACCACGCCGACCGGGGCCTGGCGATCCTCGACGACGGCGGCCACGTCGAGCGGGTGCGACTGCGCTCGAACAAGGGGTGGGCCCACGTCCAGCGCGGCGAGTTCGACGAGGCCCGTCCCGTGCTGGAGGAGGCGGTCACCGTCGCCGAGGACCTCGCGGACGACGCCGCCCTGGGGCGGGCGCTGCACACCCTCGCCACCCTGGAGATGAGCCAACACGGCGCCGACGAGGCGGCGATCGACACGATGCGGCGGGCGGTCGAACTGCGCGAGCGGGCCGGCGACCGCTCCGGCGTCGCGAGTTCGCTGAACAACCTCGGCGGGATGTACCTCCGGGCGGGCGAGTTGGCCGCCGCCCGCGAGGCGTTCGAGCAGTGTCTCGCGATAAACGAGTCTGTCGGCGACGCCCACGGCGTGGTCACTGTCCGGAACAACCTCGGCAAGGTCCACGAGGCCCGCGACGAACCCGACCGGGCGCTCGAGTACTACCGGCGCGTCCGCGAGGACGCCCGCGAGATGGGCGCTCGCCAGACGCTCGCGAACGCGCTCGCAAACGCCGCGAGCGTCCATCAGGAGTACCGGTACGACCTCGACACCGCCCGCGAGCGATTGGAGCGCAGCCTCGAGTTGCAGCGCGACCTGGACAACACCCGCTGGAAAATAAACGCGAACCTCGACCTCGCGCAGGTCCGGACCGCACAGGGCGACCTCGAGGCTGGCCTCTCGCACGCCGAGCGGGCCGTCTCGCTGGCCCACGAGGCCGGGATGGACTCCCGACTGTGCACCGCTGCCCGCTTCGCGGGCGACGTCAGCACCGAGCGCGGCGACTACGAACACGCCCGCGACCGCCACGAGACGGCACTCGAGAAGGCCCTGGAGTACGAGGAGTACCCCGACAAGGAGGCACACACCCGTGCCTCCTTTGTCGACACGCTCGTGGGTCTCGACGAGGTCGCGGCGGCCCGCGAACAGGCCGCCGCCGCCCACGACACCCTCGAGCGGGTCCGGGAGACCTACGACGAACGCTACGCCGGGCGACTCACCGCCTACGTCGACCTCGCACGCGGGACGGCCCACCGCGCCGCCGGCGAGTACGACCGCGCCGCGACCCACATGGACGACGCTCTCGACCGCGCCCAGACCCTTTCGATGCGCCAGTACGCCGCCACGATACGGTACGAGCGTGGTCGCCTGGCACTCGCCCGCGGCGACCGCGAGACGGGTCTCCGGCGGCTCCGCGAGGCTCGTGCGGCCGCCGCCGACCTGAACTTCGCGTTGCTGGTCGGGAAGTGCAACGAGCGGATCGCCGCGGTCGAGAACGAGAGCGATCCGCAAGCCGACGACGCTTCTCCGGGGGCGTGATCCACGGCGTCGGACGCAGGTGCGAAGGTTCTTGAGTCGTCGCGCGATACCATCCGCCGAATGGCACAAGCGGTGAACAACGAGCTGGTCGAGCGCTTCGAGCAGTTTTACCGGGACTACTACCACGAAGATATCGGCGACCTCGCACGCAAGTTCCCGACCGACCAGCGCTCGCTGTACCTCGACTGGGGCGACCTGTACCGGTTCGACCCAGACCTCGCGGACGATTACCTCTCACACCCCGAGGACTTCCGCGATGCGGCCGAGGAGGCGTTGCGGCTGTACGACCTGCCGGTCGACGTGAAACTGGGCGGCGCCCACGTTCGGATGCGAGGCCTGGGCGACACAACAGACATCCGCCAGATTCGGACGACGGATATCAACACGCTGATCGCCGTCTCCGGCATCGTCCGGAAGGCCACGGACATACGGCCAAAGGTTCGAGAGGCGGCGTTCGAGTGCCAGAGATGTGGCACCATCACCCGAATCTCGCAGGGAAAGGGGGAGATGCAGAATCCGCACGAATGTACCGGATGCGAGCGGCAGGGACCGTTCCGCATCAACGTTGATCAGTCGGAATTTATAGACTCCCAACAAATACGGATACAAGAGTCCCCCGAGAGCCTCCGGGGGGGTGAAACACCCCGGAACATCGATGTTCACCTCGAAGACGACATCACTGGGGAAGTGACTCCCGGTGACAGGGTGACCGTCACGGGCATCCTCCAGCTGGACCAGGACGGGGCTGGCGAGTCGCCGGTCTTTGATACACACATCGTGGGAGAGTCCGTAGAGATTGACGAGGAGGAGTTCGAGGACATGGATATCTCCGAGGCAGATAAACAGGAGATCATCCAGCTATCTGATTCTTCCGGCATATACGACGAAATCGTTGGGTCCATCGCTCCCTCAATATACGGGTACGAGAAACAGAAGCTGGCAATTGGACTACAGCTCTTCTCGGGGGTGACAAAGAACCTCCCGGACGGGTCTCGTATCCGTGGCGACCTGCACATCCTGCTGATCGGCGACCCCGGCACGGGAAAGTCACAGCTGCTACAATACGTCCAAGAGATCTCTCCACGGTCGGTGTACACCTCCGGAAAGGGAGCCAGCACGGCCGGTCTCACTGCCGCAGCCGTCCAAGACGACTTTGGCGACGGTCAGGAGTGGTCGCTGGAGGCAGGCGCACTTGTTCTTGCAGACCAGGGTGTCGCAGCAGTCGACGAACTCGATAAGATGGATGAGGGCGACCGGTCGGCGATGCACGAGGCACTAGAACAACAGTCCGTCTCGATCAGTAAGGCGGGAATCAACGCAACACTGAAATCCCGCTGCTCGTTGCTGGGTGCTGCCAACCCGAAGTACGGAAGATTCGACGAGTACGAACCCGTTGCGGAGCAGATCGAGCTCGACCCGGCGCTCATATCACGGTTCGATCTGATATTCACTGTCACTGATAAACCAGACGAAGAGGAAGACCGCCGGCTCGCGGATCACATCCTGTCGACGAATCTCGCCGGTGAGCTGAACACGCAGAACACCGAGATGACCTCCCCTGATGTCACTCCTCAGCGAGTCGACGACATGATCGACGAGGTGGACCCTGTGATCGATCCGGATCTCCTCAGAAAATACGTTGCCTACGCGAAGCAGAGCTGCTTCCCACGTATGACTGAGGAGGCAAAGAACGCGATCCAGAACTTCTATACGGATCTTCGGTCGGAGGGGACCGGTAGCGACTCGCCGATCCCAATAACTGCTCGCAAACTCGAAGCCCTGGTTCGACTCGCGGAGGCCAGTGCCCGAATCCGGCTTTCAGATGAGGTGACAAAGAAAGACGCTGAGCGCGTAATTGGGGTGGTGAGAACTTCGATCGAAGACGTCGGGATGGATCCCGAGAGCGGGGACCTGGATGCAGACATCGTCGAAACTGGGACCTCGAAGACCCAGCGTGACCGTATCCAGAGTCTCAAGGCGCTGATCGAGGAGATTCAGGAAGAGTACGACAACGGTGCGCCGGTCGACGTGGTGATGGAACGTGCCGAAGAGATGAGCATGGACGCGAGCAAGGTCGAACGCGAGATCGAGAAGCTCAAACGCCAGGGCGAGGTGTACGAGCCGACGACCGACCACCTCCGCACCACCTGATGGACCGCATCTCCGCGCTGCGCAACGTCGAGGACGCCCTCACCGCCTTCGAGAACGGCGAGATCACCCTCGCGACCCTGGAAGAGCGGGTCGCGGGCACCCTGCGGACCTACGCCACGGAGTTCGAGGACGACCACCGCGCGGTGTACCACGTCCACGGTGACGACCGCGACCGGCCACTGGTCGTCGTCGCTCCCTCACCGGGTGAAGCACGCGAGCGCGCACGACGGGCGGCGGACTGCCGTCCGACCCACGTCGAACGTGTGTCGGACCTTGAAAGTCCAAGCTATTAACTTACCGTCAGACGATTAAAAAGAACTTTATGGCTCCAATGTTGGGATGCTATCATGTCACTCTCGAACCCGGCCACCGTACCGACCGGCCAGTTCGAGGACGCCACCGCCGCTCTGGTGTTGGCTCCGTCCGGTGGGGACTCGGGGGTCTGTCCGCGACTCTTGGTGGGGGTCGCCGACGACGACATCGACCTGTTGCGCGTCGCGTACCGTGACCCTGGCCGCGTCGTCGAGGGGTGGCCGACACACCTCGCCGACCCGCCGGAAAACGCTCGCCTGATCGCCGCCGGTCGTGCCGCAGCGGCCGTCGAGGCAAGCGACGTTGACCACCCGACGGTCGAGACGGTCCCGCCGGCGGACCTCACCGAGGTCGGCCTGCGGACGACTCGACTGTTAGAGCGCTGGTCGGCGACCGACCGTCAGTCGGTCGTCTGTCTCGACTCCGTGACCGACGTGCTCCGGCACGTCTCCTTTGAGACCGCGTACCGGTTTCTCCACGTGTTCTCGAACCAACTCGCCGCCGTCGACGCTGTCGGTCACGTCCACATGGACCCGACCGCACACGACGACCGCACGGTCCAGCGGGTGATGGAACTGTTCGACGCCGTCGTCGAGCACGACGAGGACGGCGTCGAGGTGCGCACCCGCCGGTAGCGTGTTGCTTGTCGTCACGTACTCGAAGGCTGCCCGCCAGACGCTTCGCAACGCCTGTGACCTCCGCGAGGAGGCAGTGGTCCGTCGCTTCGGCCGCGCCGCCCTGCTGGCCGAGACCGAACTCGGCGCCTTTCTCGCACTGCGACTGCGCGAGCGCCACGGCGACGACGTGCAACTCCAGCGCACCCGGCCGTTCAACGAGTTCGCCGTCGCTCCCGAGTCGGTTCGACGGGCCGCCCGGGCGTACGAGGACCGCGAGCACGACCGCACGCCGTACGCCGCCTTCGCCGCCGGCACCGACCACCCCGACCCGGAGGCGATGGCCGACCGGCCGCTCGACCCCGACTCGTGATCGTCCGCGCCGACGGCCGTCGGTTCGAGGGTCGAGCGGTCGACCTCGACCCAGGTGACCCCGCCGAGGTCGCTCGCGCGGTCGCCGGTGACGCCCCCGACTCGTCCGTCGACGTCGAGGCTCCTGACCCCGAGTCGGTCGTCGACCGTGTCTCGCCAGTCACGCCCGAGACGACGCTGTCGGTCGGCCCGGCGCTGGCGGCGGCCGCCCGGAGTCGCGGACTGTCGGCCCCACAGGACGACGAGATAGAGGCCGTTCGCGCGGACCTGGCGGCGCTCGACCCCGACGCGGTCGACGGTCGCCCTGCCCGCCGCCGGGTGGCCGAGGTCGGCGACCGCGAGCGGGCGCTGCACGAGACGGTCGCCGAACTGCGCGGCCGCCTGTCGGCCCACCGCGAGCGCGACGGCGACCCCCCGGAGGACCTGCGGCGTCGGCTCCAGGAGGCAGTCGCCGAACTCACCGAGGCCCGGACGGAGCGAATCGCGGCCGAGGAGGCGCTGGCCCGGGTCGAGCGCCGTGCCCGGGTCGCCCGAGAGGAGCGCGAGCGTCGACTCGGTCTCGTCGACCGACGGGACAACCTCCGCCGGGCGGCCCGTGACCACCTCGTCGACCGTCTCGCCGACGAGTTCGCCGACGCGCTCCGGGCGGTTCCCGGCCCCGACCCCGGCGAGGAGTTCGAGCCGCGGTCGTACCGGGGGGACGACCACACGGCTGCACTCGCCGTGGTCCGTCTCGCCAGCGTGTCGGCGCCGGTCGTCGTCGCCGGCAGGCGCTTCGAGAACGCCGCCGCCGCCGCGACGACGCTCGACGCTCCCGTGATCCGGGTGGTACGCGCAGGTTGAAGTGTGAGAGCCGGGCCACCCCCCGTATGCTCCGACTCGACGTGGACACCCGCCGGGTGGCCGGTCACACGCTCGTCGAGGGCCGACTCCACAACGATGCCCCGAGTGCGGTGCGTGTCACCCTGGCGACGCCGCTGTCGCCGGTGTACCCGCCGCGGTCACACGGCCGCCCCGTCGAGGGGTGGCGGCCGGACGAAGGCCGCACGACTGTGTGTCTCGCTGCCGGACAGCACGCTGGCGTCGGGTTCGCCACGCCCGCCACGCCCGCCTCGCCCGACGAGCAGGCGCTGGTCGTGGTCGAGACCGAACCTGATCCGACACCCGACGGTGGTCTGACGGCGACGCCGGCGGGTGTCCTCGGCGCGCTGGGCGACCCACTCCCACCACCGGCGGTGACGACCGACCGGGAGCCGTCCGTTGCCTCCTGTCGCGCCTCGACGCGGGCGACCGACACGCCGGCCGCGGTCGCGAACGCCGCCGAAGCGTCTGCTCGCGAGACTGACGCGGCAGACTCCAGTGACGAGCGGACGAACGAGCACGGGGAAACGGCGCGGTCCGGCGACGGTGACCCGGACCTCCGGCGACTGCGGCGAGCGGCCACGGACCTCGCCAGGGCGGCGGCGGCGGCCGAGGGCCGTCTCGGGGGTGAGCGGCGGTGATTCTCGCGGTCGCGGGCGGTAAGGGGGGTGTCGGGAAGACGACGGTCGCGCTGAACCTGGCCGCCGAACTCGACGCCGTTCTCGTGGACGCCGACCTCGGGATGGCGGACGTACCAGCCGGGCGCGGGCCGGACCTGCACGACGTGCTCGCCGGGCGGGCGGCACCACTCGAGGCGGTGCGGGAGGGTGGGCCGGTCGACGTGCTTCCCTGTGGACGGTCGCTGTCCGGCGCTCGTGCCGTGGAGACGACCGCACTCTCCGCGGCCATCGAGCGGGTGGCCCGCGGTTACGGGGGGTGCGTGGTGGACTGCCCGGCGGGAATGGCCGCCGACGCCGGCCTCCCGCTGCTCACGGCCGGGGTCTGCGTGCTCGTGACGACGCCGGACCGGGTGGCGCTGCCCGACGCCGTTCGAACCTGGGCGCTGGCGACCGAACTCGACGCCGGTGTCGCCCGTGTCGCGCTGAACCGCGTCGGCGACGACCCGCCCACCGAGCGAGTCGAGCGCGCTCTTGGCGCACCCGTGGTCCCGGTCCCCGAGTCGACGGCCGTGGCGGCAGCCACCGACAGCGGGCGCCCGGTCGTCGCGACGGCACCCGACGCCCTCGCCGTGTCGCGCTTCGAGACACTCGCCGACGGCGTCCGGGAGTGTCTCGGGCGGCACTGACTGTCGCTCCTTGGGCGCCCCGTCCCCCGGCTCAGTCGTGGACGGGTAACACGTAGTACGCTCCTCGGAGAGTGACCGGCGAGACGTCGGCGGCGTCAGCCGCCTCTGCCTGTGTCAGTTCGACGCCGCACTCGGCGGCGGCGGCGTACAGGCAGGCGCCGGCGACGCCGGTCGGGTCGCGCCCGCCGGCCAGTCCCCCCTCGTGGACCGTCGCGGCGATGTTGCGAGCGCGTGACTCCACCGCCTGGCCGAGGTCCAGCGCGCTCGCGAACCGCGCCAGGTACTCGCGGGGGTCGATCGGCCCCGTGGGCAGCCCCAACTCGCGGTTGAGGGCGTCGTAGGCGGTCCGCAACTCCTCGACGTCGGCACGAGCGAACTCACAGACCTCTCGCTCGGTGCGGGTGGTCCCGTCGCTGCGAGTCCGGCAGGTGGCGTACACTGCGGCGGCCGCGAACCCCTCGATCGACCGACCCCGCAGCAGGTCGGCGTCCTGTGCGGACTCGAACAACCGGCAGGCCCCGTCACGCACGCCCCGGGGCAGTTCGAGGTTCGAGACGACCCGCCGGATCTCGGTGAAGCCGTACACCCGGTTGCGCTCGGCCTTCGAGGTGATCCTCGTGCGCTGGTGCTGGCGGCGCATCCTGGCGCGTCGGCGTCGTTTCCGACCCGAGGCGGCGCGCTCCCCCCGACCGATCTCCGTCGTCAGCCCGCGGTCGTGGCGCGACGGGTCGCGAGGGGCGCCGGTCCGCACACGGTCGCGGTCCTCGGCGTCGAACACGCGCCACTCCGGCCCGCGGTCGACACGGTCCTCCGCGACCACCAGGCCGCAGTCGCCACAGACGGTCTCCCCGTCGTTCGCAGTCAACGTGCCACTGCACTCCGGACAGCCGCTCTCTACGCGACTCATACGTGAGAGTTGGACCGGAATGTGTATTTAAACCGGTGTCGCGACACCGATTCTCGGGTGTCGATCGTCGATAGAGCATACCGGTTACCGGCATGTAACAGACGACGGAACGGCACGGGCGGCGGCTGCGGACTGTCGACGGACCACTTATCCGATCGTTTTTGTACGATACGACGTGAAACAATACCCGTGTCACTGGAGGACATCGCGGCGGGGATCGAGGTCACCCACCGGCAGCGCGACCGTGGCGTGGCCACCGTCGACGACGCCGCCCTCGCCGACGTCCTCACGACGTACGCCGACGAGCTTCCCTGTCCGCCCGAGCGAGCGGTGACTGTCGTCGAGACCTACGTCGCCGGCGCCAGCGTCGGCGCCGCCGGCCGTGAGGCGGGCGTGGTGCCCGTCGTGGCCGCGAAGACGCTACATCTGCTTGGCTTCGAGGGGATATCGCCACTGGGTCCTGCCGGTCGCGAGGTGGTCCACGACTGGGTCGCCGGCCGGCTCTCCCACGCCGAGGCCCGCGAGTTGGCCGACGCCGGCGAGCGCACGTTCGCGTTGGCAGCCTACCTCGAGACCCACGACCCGATCGACGGTGCGAGCGAGCGGGTCCGAAGCGCGCTCGCGGACCGCGGCGACGCTGCCGTCCGCAAGCGCGACCGCCTCGGCGACACGTTGAGCGACCTCGGCGACCGGCGGTGATCAGCGAAGCCGGTCCAGATATCCGCCCGTCTCGAACGCCACGTCCGGGTCGACACCGACGACCGCGCGGGTCGCCTCGGCCACCCGGGCGACGAACACACCGTCACCCTCGTCGGCGACCGGCACGTCGCCTGGGTCCGCGCTGTCGTGTGCCGGCACGACGGCGTCGAACGGCTCCTCGACGGACTCGCCCGGTGTCGCCCGGTTCCCGACCGTCGCGGTGACGCTCGCGCCGACGTCCTCGATTCGGCCGTGGACGCGCTGGACGGCGTCGACGCCCCGGGCACTGGCGGGTGCGACCACGCCGACCCGGTCGGCGGCGGTGACGCTCGCGACCGCCTGACTCGCGGCGAGTGGCGGTGTGTCCACGAGAACGCGGTCGAAGCGGTCGGCGGCCGCCCGCAGGGTCGACTGCAGAGTGCGGGCCGCCGACTCGGTCTTGGCGCGGGCGACCCTCGCGAACGGTGCCCGTGCCGGGGCGACGTGCAGCGACCCGTCGCCCGCGGTCGGGTGTTCGGCCAACACGTCCGCGGGGGCGACGCTGTCGTCGGTGACCAGGTCCACCACGTCGGCGTCGATCCGGCCCTCGACGTGGTCGGCGAGTCCCTGGGTGCCGAAGGCAGCGTCGAAGACGGCGACCCGCTCGCCGGTGCGTGCGAGTAGCGCCCCCGTCTCCAGGGTGAGGCGAGTGGTTCCGGCGCCGCCGGTCGCCCCGACGAGCGCCGCCACTGCCGTTCCGCCGTCCGTCGTCCCATTCGCTGGCGCCGTCGCGTCCTCGCTGTCGGTCATCAGTTTCGAGTGACGCGCCCTCGAATAAAAACCCCTCAGTCCAGGTGGTCGCCGACGGCGTCGGCCACCGCGGCGAGTTCGTCGTCGTCCAACTCGGGGCGGTCGGTGACGAGGGCGTGGATCGCGCGTCCGCCGTCGTTCTCCGAGCGGGGGACCACGTGGCCGTGGACGTGGGGCACCTCCTGGCCGGCCGCCTCGCCGTTGTTGAACGCGACGGTCGTGGCGTCGGCGTCGGCGGCCGCCTCGACCGCCGGCACCACGGCGTGCAGCGTCTCGAACACCGCGGCGGCGTGGTCGCCCGGCATGTCGTTCAGCCGCTGGTGGTGGGTCTTCGGGATGACTATCGTGTGCCCCCGCGACAGCGGATTGGCGTCGAGAAAGGCGTACGTCTCGTCGTCCTCGTACACGGTGTGACTGGGGATCTCCCCGTCGACGATCCGACAGAAGATACAGTCGTCTGCCATGCGTGGACAGAGGGACACGACGGACTATGAATCCGGGGGGTCCGGTGGGCTGACACCCGGAGTATTTTGTCCTCGCGCCCGAGTCGGGAGTCATGGACGACGCGGACGGCGAGGAGACGGACACGACGCCACGGACCGACGGCGGTGACCCGGCCGACGCTATCGCCTTCGGCACCTCCGGGTGGCGCGCCCCGGCCGAGGAGATGACCGACGAACGAGTCCGGGCGTTCGCACAGGGCGTCGTCTCCTATCTCGCGAGCGAGACCCGCGACGGACCGGTGGGTGTGTGTTACGACGTCCGCGAGTCCTCGCCGCGGATCGCCCGGGAGGTCGCCCGCGTGGTCGCCGCCGCCGGCCACGACGTGTTGTTCAGCGAACGTGACCGCCCGACGCCACTGCTGGCGTGGGCGATCCACGACCGCGACCTCGCCGGCGGGGTGATGGTCACCGCCTCGCACAACCCGCCGCGGTACAACGGCCTGAAGTTCTTTCCCGCCGACGCCGCGCCGCCCACACCCGCGGTGACGGACGCCGTCGAGGCACACCTGGGCGAACCGGACCCACTCGCCCGCTCCGAGCACGGCGCCGTCCGCGAGGTGGACCTGTTCGAGGCGTACGCCGACCGCGTGCTCGAGTTCGTCGGCGCCGACCTCTCGGGGCTGACCGTCGTCTACGACGCGATGCACGGCAGCGGCCGGGACACGACCGACGTGCTCCTCGAACGGGCGGGCGCCGAGGTGCGCCGCCTGCGCTGTGACGCCGACCCGGCGTTCGGCGGCACGGAACCCGAACCCGGCCGGGACACGCTCGGTGACCTGGTCGAACAGGTCCGCATGACCGACGCGGACCTCGGCGTGGCCAACGACGGCGACGCCGACCGCGTCGCGGTCGTCACGCCCGAGCGAGGGGTCCTCGACGAGAACCTCCTGTTCGCCGCCGTGTACGACGACCTCCTGACCACCGACCGCCTCGGCGTCGGCCCCGGGCCTGCGGTGCGAACGGTCTCGACGACGTTCCTGATCGACCGCATCGCC
>CAZQHW010000065.1:0-13883 GCA_964593395.1 uncultured Halobacteriales archaeon | reverse complement strand
GACTGGAACGTCTCCCGGCAGCGCTACTGGGGCGTTCCGATCCCGATCTGGACGCCCGAGAACTGGTCCGGCGACATGGACGACGTGGTCGTGGTCGGCGACCGTGAGGAACTCGCCGCGCGGGTCGACCAGGACGTCGACCCGGGCGAGGTGGACCTGCACAAGCCCACCGTCGACCCCCTGACGATCACCGAAGACGGGACCACCTACACCCGCGTCCCGGACGTCTTCGACGTGTGGCTGGACTCCTCGGTGGCGACCTGGGGCACGCTCGGCTACCCCGGTGCCGACGGCGCCGCCGACGACGGCCCGGACCCGACCGACCCCGACGTTCCCGCGGGTGACGCCCGCGGGCAGGCGGCGTACGAGGAACTGTGGCCCGCCGACCTCATTCTCGAGGCCCACGACCAGACGCGTGGCTGGTTCTGGTCGCAACTCGGGATGGGCACCGCGGCGACGGACCAGGTGCCGTACGAGGCGGTGCTGATGCACGGCTGGGTGAACGACGAAAAGGGCGAGAAGATGTCGAAGTCCGTCGGCAACATCGTCACGCCCGGCGAGGCGATCGACCGCCACGGTGCCGACGTGATGCGTGGGTACCTCCTCGGGGCGAGCCCCCAGGAGGACGACCTGAACTTCACGTTCGACGAGATGGACACGGTCCGGCGCAAACTGAACACGGTGTGGAACGTGTTCCGGTTCCCGTTGCCGTACATGCGCCTGGACGAGTTCGACCCGACGACCGACCCCGCCGACCTCGCCGACGACCTCGAACTCGTCGACCGCTGGGTGCTCTCGCGCCTGCAGACCGTCGAGCGCCGCATGACCGAGGACTGGGAGGCGTACCGCCAGGACCGTGCGCTCGACCGCCTCTTGGAGTTCGTCGTCGAGGACGTCTCCCGCTTCTACGTCCAGGCGGTCCGCGAGCGCATGTGGGAGGAGGGCGACTCCGCCTCGAAGCGGGCGGCCTACGCCACCACCTTCCGCGTGCTCGACGAGGTGACGACGCTCATGGCGCCGTTCACTCCGCTGCTGGCCGAGCGGCTGTACGGCGTCCTCCACGGCGAGGCCGCCGGCGCGACGGTCCACACCCGCGACTGGCCGGCGCCGGACGACGCCTGGACCGACGAGCGCCTGGAGTCGGACGTGCGCCTGTTGCGGGCGGTGGAGGCCGGCGGGCGAAACGCCCGTGACCAGGCCGCGCGGGGCCTGCGCTGGCCCGTCCGCCGGGTCGTCGTCGCCGCGGGCGAGGACGACCTCGCCGACGCCGTCGAACGTCACCGCTCGCTGGTCGCCGAGCGACTCAACGCCCGCGAGGTCGAACTCGTCCGTCCCGAGGAGGAGTGGGCCGAGTTGCGCTACTCGGCCGAGGCGGACATGAGCCTCCTCGGGCCCGAGTTCGGCGCCCAGGCCCAGAACGTGATGGAGGCGCTGAACGCCGCCGAGATCGACGAGCCCTCGCTAGACGCTCTCGAAGACGCGGTCGCCGACCGTCTCGGCGAGCGTGTCGACCTCGACCCGGAGATGGTGACCTTCGTCACCCGTACGCCGGACGACGTGGCCGCCGCCTCCGTCGAGGTGGCGGGCGACGACCGCGGCGCCGTCTACGTCGACGCCTCGCTCACCGAGGACGTCGAGAGCGAGGGGTACGCCCGCGAGGTGATCCGCCGCGCCCAGGAGATGCGTGCCGACCTCGACCTGGCCGTCGACCAGGAGGTCCGCATGGCCTACGCCGTCGAGAACGACCGCGTGGCCGGCCTGGTCGCGCGCCACGACGACCTCATCGAGCGGGAGGTCCGTGCCGCAGACCTCGCGAGCGGGAACGGCGCCGTCGACGGGTTCGAGAACGGCGACGACAGCCGCCGGGAGTCCTACGAGGTGAACGGCGTCACCGTCCACGTGGCGGTGTCGCCGCTGCGCCGGGAGCGCGAGCCGGCGGCCTGACCCGGGCGGTCTTTTCTCACCCGTCTCGGGCCTCGAGGGCGGCGTCACGGACCCGCTCTGCCAGTTCGCGAGCGCGGTCTTGATCGCCGGCCTCGGCGTACACACGGACCAGCGGCTCCGTGCCCGAGGGCCGGGCGAGCACCCAGGCGTCGCCGTAGTCCAGGCGGTAGCCGTCGATCGTCGTCAGGTCGGCCCCCGACCGGTCGCGCTCCCGCTCGGCGAGGTCGGCGACGGCGTCGAGCATCCGCTCGCGCTCGGGCTCGTCGCCCGAGAGGTTCAGCCGGACGTTGTGGTAGCCCGACACCGGTTCGACCACCTCGCTGGCGGGCCGGTCGGCGACGAGTTCGAGAAAGCGGGCGGCGGTGTAGGCGCCGTCGCGGGCGACCCGGTACGACGGGAAGAACACGCCGCCGTTGCCTTCGCCGGCGACGGGGACGCGCTCGCCCGCCGCTCGCAGTTCCTGGATGCGGCCGGCGATCCGCGTCGAGCCGATCGGCGTCAGCACGAGTTCGGCGCCCGCCTCGCTCGCGACGTCCACGAGTCGCTGGGAGACGTTGACCGCCGACACGGTGGTGTCGCCCGGTTCGAGGTCGGCCCGGGCGAGCGCCGCGAGGGTGGCGTCACCCGGAATGGGGGCGCCGGTCTCGTCGTAGAAGATGGCGCGGTCGGCGTCGCCGTCGTGGGCTACGCCGAGGTCGGCGTCGGTCGCCCGGACGAGCCGCCCGAGGTCCCCGAGGTTCTCCGGGACAGGTTCGGGTTCCCGACCGGGGAAGTGGCCGTCGGGCTGGGCGTTGACCGTCACCACCCGACAGCCCAACTCCCGAAACAGGTCGGGCGAGGTGAGCGACCCGGCGCCGTGGCCCGGGTCCAGCGCCACGGTCAGGTCGGCGTCGGCGATCCGCTCGCGGTCGACGGCGGCGACGACCTCGGCGACGTAGTCGCGGCCGACGCCCTCAACCTGGCGGGTCTGCCCGACGGCGTCCCACGACGCGGCGGTCGCGCCCCCGTCGTCGACGGTCGCCTCCACGCGCTCTAACGCCTCGACGGGGAGTTCGACCCCGTCGTCGCCGACGAGCTTGATCCCGTTGTACTCGCGGGGGTTGTGCGAGGCGGTGACGATCACCAGCGGGACGCCCGCTCGCTCGGCGTGGAACTGGGCCGCGGGCGTCGAGACGACTCCAAGACAGTCCACGTCGGCGCCGGTGGCGGCCAGGCCGCTGGCGACGCTGTCGGCGAGCATCCCGCCCGTGGTCCGGGTGTCCCGGGCGACGGCCGCCCGGTCGGTGTTCCAGACGGTGCCCGCCGCGCGGGCGACCCGCATCGCCAGTTCCGGGGTCAGCGTCTCGTTTGCCACGCCCCGGACGCCGCTGGAGCCGAACAGGTCCATCCGGTCGGCGGTGTGGGCGCCCGCCTCAAAGCCGTTGTGTTCGGTACCAGTGTTGCAGACTCACGGCCCATCCGGGCGGCTCGCTCGCCGCCGACCGCAAGGACGAATACACGGGCCGTCCGTGACCCGGGTGTGATCGTCGCCGGCTCCACGGCCCAGTCGTTCGCAACCGCGCTGGCGGACAGCCTCGACGAGCCACTCGCCGACGTCCGCTACCACCGCTTTCCCGACGGCGAGACCCTCGCCGCCGCGCCCGGGTTCGACGCCGACGCCGACCGCGCCGTCGTCGTCTGCTCGACCACCTCGCCGCGGGCCCACCTCGAACTGCTCCAGTTGCAGGACGCCGTCCGCGAGGCCGGCGCGACCGAGGTGGTCACCGTGCTCCCGTACATGGGGTACGCCCGCCAGGACCGCCCGGCCGCCCCCGAGGCCGGCGCCGACTCGACGGGCTACCCCGTCTCCGCTCGCGCCGTGGCTCGGGCCGTCTCGACGGGCGCCGACCGCGTGCTCACCGTCCAGCCCCACGAGCGCACCGTCTGCCAGTTCTTCGACCCGCCCGCCGAGGCGGTCGACGCCGCCGCCCGCCTCGCTGACCCGCTGCCGGCGTTGTCGGACCCGCTCTTTCTCGCCCCCGACGAGGGTGCCCGCGAGTTGGCCCGCGCGGTGCGGGACTCGTACGGCACCGGCGACGTCGACGCCTTCGAAAAGACCCGCGAGTCCGGCTCCCGGGTGCGGATGCGACCGTCGACGGTCGCGGTCGGGGGTCGCCCTGCCGTCGTCGTCGACGACATCGTCGCGACGGGGTCGACGACGTGTGCCGCCGCTCGCGCACTCAGAGAACAGGGCGCCACTCGTATCGTGGTGGCTTGTGTCCACCCCGTTCTCGTCGACGACGCACGCGTCTCGCTGGCACGGGCCGGCGTCGACTGGGTGGTCGGCACCGACACCGTCGAGCGCCCCGTCAGCGAGGTGAGCGCGGCGCCGGCGGTCGCCGAGCGGTTGTGACGTCTGTGCCCTCTACCGCCGCGGGTACTCCGCTAGCGCGTCCTCCAGGCGGTCGCGTCGCTCTCGGAGCCGGTCCAGTTCGTCGCTCACCGTCCCGTCTGCGAGCTTCCGGCGGTCCTCGTCGGTGAGGCGCTCGCGGGCGACGGCGGCGTCCCGCAACCGGTCGTAGTCGTCGCGAAAGGAGAGTCGCTGGACCCGGCGGGCGGCAGCGACGGCGTCGTCATCGGCGAACCGCGCGACCACGCTCACTATCTCCCGACCGCGGTGACGCAACTCGCCGGCGGCCGGCGGCGGCCACTCGACGACCAGCGGGCCCGCGGAGAGTCCGTTCAGGTAGGTGCGCTCGGTGGCGACGTGTCGTTTCAGCGCGGCGGCGTCGTCGACGTAGTGTGAGAGTTTCGACCGGGAGTAGTCGGCGTACTCGAGCAGCGTCGCGACGGACTCCTCGCCGGCCGGCGACCGCGCGAGGTAGTCGGACAGCGCCTCGGGTGGCCGTTCGAGGGCGACAAGCGGGAACCGTTGGGTGGTCCGCACCAACTCGAGCACCTCGCGGGCGGGCGCCTCGCGCTTGAACTGCCGGAACGCCTCGCGGACGGTGTCGTTGTGACTCTCGATCGGGTCGCGCAGGTGCTCGACGGGGGCGTCGAGGTCAGCCTCGCCGTAGCGCTGGATCTCCTCACGGTCGGCGATCCGCGCCTCGACGGTGTCGCGCTCGTCTCGCACCGCCCGGCGGGCGTCCCGGTACCGCTCGCGGGCCTCACGGCGCCGGTCGAGCAGGTCGGCCGTCTCCCGGGCGGGAGCGAGAGCCGCCCTGGCGCGTTCGAAGTCGGACCCGCTGACCCGGCGCTTGTCCAGTGCGTCCCGTGCGGCCTCGAAGGCCTCTCGGTGACGCAGGTCGTCGTCGAGGTCGTCGACGAACTCCGCGAGGTCCTTTTTCATGCGGACGAACTCGCGAAACTCCTCACCGCCGGTGCCCGTCGCCCGGCCCTCGTAGCGGGTCAGAAGCGACTCCGCGCGGTCGACAGCCTCGGCGACGCGCTCGACGGTCGCCTCGCCGACGGCCTCGACCTCCGAGTCTACGTCGTCGTACTCCCCGTCGGCCGCCGCGAGTCGGTCGAGGACTCCCTCTGTGCGCTCGGGTTCACTCCTCGCCATCGTACACCTCGTCGGGGTCGAACACTCGCTCGCCGACGACGCCACCGTCGAGGTCGCGGTGGAAACAGGACTCGAAGCCGGTGTGACAGGCGCCGCCCTCCTGGTGGACGCGGTACAACAGGGCGTCGCCGTCGCAGTCCACCCGGACGGACTCGACGCGCTGGACGTGCCCGCTCGATTCTCCCTTCTGCCACAGTTCGCCGCGACTCCGGGAGTGGTAGTGTGCCAGTCCCGTCTCCCGGGTGGCCGACAGCGCCTCGCGGTCGACGTAGGCGAGCATCAGTACGGCGCCGCTGTCGGCGTCCTGTGCCACCGCCGGCACCAGGCCGCTGTCGCCCCAGTCGACCTCGACCTCGACCTCGGCGTGGTCGTGGTCGTGGTCGTCCCCTGCGTCCGACGTGTCGGCGCCGGTCGGGTCGCCGGCCCGCTCGTTCATGCCCGATCGACCCTGTCGGGTGCTCATACGTCTTTCCGTCGCTCGGCGTGTCCCGGTCCGGCACAACCGGTATGTGCCCGCCGGTCGAAACGCTCTCGTGACGGACCCCGACGCCCCTGCCCCGGTGCCGGCAGCCGTTGCCGACGACGACCGCTGGGAACTCGTCGAGACCGACGAGGACACGTTCGGCCACGAGCGACTGGTCACCGTCACCTCGAACCGGGCGCTGTACGGCGACCGTGCCCTCCGCGAGCGAGTGCGGGCGGCGACCGGTCGCGACCGCCTCTGGCGGGCGGTGTTCGTCGCCCGACTGACGACGCGCCCGCCACTGTCGCCGCGGATCGCCGACCTCGTCGTGCGGTCGATCGCCTTTCCACAGGCCCGCTCGCGGTTCGCCGACGACCTCGCGGACCGCGGGTTCGACGACGTGACCGAGGCCGACCGCCGCCGGATCCCCGTCGGCGACGGCGAGGCACGAGCCGCCCGCTTCGAGGCGGTCGTTCCGTCCGACGGTGACGAGAGCCCGCCCGCCGACGGCGTCACGGTCGCCGCCTGGCTCGCGCTGTGGGACCGCGAGACCGACATGGTCGCCGGCGGCGGGATCTACCCCGTCAGCCCGCTGTCCGACGCCCCCGACGCCTTTGATCCACCCGAACTCTACCGCGACCGACTGTTCGACCTGCTCGGTGCGATGGACGCCGTGGAGTAGTCACAACACCAGCGCGAGTGCGATACCGCCGACGATGAGCGCCACCAACAGCAGCGTCACCACGACAAAGAACCGGTCGGCGGTGTCCATGTGCGACGGGTCGGCCCGGACCGGAATCCGTGTTCCGCCTCGATAGGGCGGGCAGGCCCTCCTCGAACGGTCGCGGTCGCCCCGACCAGCGTTGCCGGAACCCAAACCGCTCTGACGGTGGATGCCGACGGCGGCGTGTGAGCGAGTTTCGATTCAGCACCGACGTGGCCGTGCGCTACCGCGACCTCGACGCCGCCGGCCACGTCAACAACGCCGTCTACGCCACCTACGTCGAGCAGGCCAGGGTCGCCTACCTCGACCGCGTGGTGGGCGAGACACTCGGGCAGGGGTCGGCGGCGCTGGCGAGCCTCTCGCTGACCTTCGAGGGACCGGTGCGGAACCCGACGGGGACGGTGACCGTCGGCGTCCGCACCACGGCACTGGGGGAGTCCAGTCTCGACCAGACGTACCGCCTGCACCACGACGGCGACCGCGTCGCGACCGGAGAGGCGACGCTCGTCGCGGTCGGCGAGAACGGCGACGCCCGGCCGATGCCCGAGCGGTGGCGTACCGCGATCCGGGCGTTCGAGGACCTCTGAGCGGTCGCGGCGGGGTGACGGGTCCGGTCAGTGCGCGGTTCGCCCGCGGCGTGTCGGGTGCGGCGACCGCGACGGCCCCGGCGACGGTGGCGGCGACCGCGAACGAGTGGGTTTAGGTGGGGTCACGTCCCAGGTGTGGTGTGCGCGTCGAGAACAGTTTCATTCCGGTGGAGGGCGTCGGCGAGACGACCGAGCGACGGCTCTGGCGGGCGGGCGTGACGACGTGGGACGAGTTCGACCCCTCGGTCGACGTGCGTTCGGTGGGCCCGACGACGGCCGACCGTATCGAGCGGTTCGTCGCCGACGCCCGCGAGCGACTCGCCGCCGACGACACCCGCTTCTTCGAGCGCCGTCTCCCCCAGGGAGAGGTGTGGCGCCTCTACGAGGACTACCGCGAGGCGGCCTGTTTCTTCGACATCGAGACGACGGGACTGAGCGAGTACCGCGACCGCGTGACCACCGTGACCTTCCACCAGGGCGGCGACACCGAGACGCTCGTCCGGGGCCGTGACCTGAACGCCGAGCGTCTGCAGGAGTGGCTCGACGCTCCGCTCATCGTCACCTACAACGGCGCCCGCTTCGACGTGCCCTTTCTCGAGACTTCCTTCGACGTCTCGGTCGAGACGCCCCACCTCGACCTCATGTATCCCTGTCGGTCGCTGGGCCTGCAGGGCGGGCTCTCCGGGGTGGAGCGTGCCCTCGGCGTGGACCGGGAACGACCGGACGTCTCCGGCGAGGACGCCGTCCGGTTGTGGTACGAGTACGAGCGCCACGACCGGGAGCGCGCCCTCGAGGAGTTGGTCGCGTACAACCGCGAGGACACCGTCAACCTCCGGCAGGTGGCCGACGACGTGACCGAGCGGCTCCACCGCGAGGTGTTCGAGCAGGCGCGTCGCGAGACGGCGGACCAGGCGTAGTCGCCCGGAGTGTGTCCCCGGGTTCAGGGCCGGAATCGCCCGAGCAGCCGGTAGTCGCGGTCGGGGTCGTACCGGCGAAACAGCAGGCTGTTCGCCAGCACGGAGACGCTGGAGACGGCCATCGCCGCCGCCGCCAGCGCGGGCTGGAGCAGTCCGAGCGAGGCCAGCGGGATCATCGAGGTGTTGTACCCGAGCGCCCAGAACAGGTTCTGGCGTATCTTCGCCAGCGTCGCCGCCGAGACCCGCACCGCCCGGAGCACGTCGCGGGGGTCGTCCCGCAACAGGGTGACGTCGGCGGCCTCGATTGCGACGTCGGTGCCGCTGCCGATGGCGACGCCGACGTGGGCCACCGCCAGTGCCGGCGCGTCGTTGACGCCGTCGCCGACCATCATCGCGCGACTGTCACCCGCCTGGATCGACTCGACGGCGTCGGACTTCTCCTCGGGCAACACCTCCGCGCTGACGTTGTCGGGGTCGATCCCGACCTCCTCGGCGACCGCGCGGGCGGTGCGGTCGTTGTCACCGGTGAGCAGGTGCACGTCCAGTCCCCGCTCGCGCAGCGTTGTCACCGCCTCGCTGGCGCCGGGTTTCACCGTGTCCGCCGTCGCGACCACGCCGACGACGCCGTCCCGGGCGACGAACATCGCCGTCTTGCCCTCTCGCTCGAGGCGCTCTGCGGTCCCGGCGGCCGGCCCCGGGTCCACGCCCGCCTCGCGGAGGAGCGTGCGGTTGCCGACCAGCACCTCGCTGCCCTCGACGGTCGCCCGCACGCCGTGGCCGGGGACGTTCTCGAAGGCGTCGGCGTCGGCGACGGAGAGGTCGCGCTCCCCGGCGGCGTCGACGACGGCCCGCCCGAGCGGGTGTTCGCTTGGGTGCTCGGCGGCGGCAGCCAGCGAGAGCAGGTCGTCCTCGCTCAGGCGGTCCCGAGCCGTGACCCCGCCGTCCGGCGTGGCGACACCTGGGTCCGGGTCGTCGACGACGACGACGGTGTCGGTCACGCGCATCTCGCCCTCGGTGAGCGTGCCCGTCTTGTCGAAGACGACGGTGTCGACGTCGCGGGCACGCTCCAACACGTCGCCGCCCTTGAACAGGACGCCGTTCCGTGCGGCGACGGTCGTGCCGACCATCGTCGCCGCCGGCGTCGCCAGGCCCAGCGCACAGGGACAGGCGATCAGCACCGCCGAGGCGAACACGACGACGGCGAACTCGCCGACCGACACCGAGCCGCCGGCGACCGCGGGCCCGCCGGCGACCGGCTCCCACAGCGGCAGCGTGTCGACGATGCTCGCGAGCGTCTCCGGCGCGAGAAACCACAGCGTCCCCCACAACACGGCGTTGGCGATGACCGCGGGGACGAAGTACGCCGAGATGCGGTCGGCCACCCGCTGGATGTCCGGTTGGCGGGACTGTGCCTCCTTCACCGTGCGGACGATCTGCTGGAGGGCGGTGTCCTCGCCGACGCGAGTCGCCTCGACCAGGAGAACGCCGTTCTCGTTCACCGTCGACCCGACGACCTCGTCGCCGGGGCGCTTCTCGACGGGGACCGACTCGCCCGTTATCGTGGACTCGTCCACCGCCGATTCGCCCTCGAGAACGACGCCGTCGGTCGGCACGCGCTCGCCGGGCCGCACCCGGAGCACGTCGCCGACGGCGACCTCGTCGACGGGCACCTCCCGCTCCTCGCCGTCCCGGACGAGGGTGGCCGTGTCGGCCTCCATCGCCAACAGTTCACGGAGGGCGTCGCCGGCCTGGCCCTTCGAGCGGGCCTCCAGGTAGTTGCCCAGCGTGATGAACACGAGAATGAGCGCGGCGGTGTCGAAGTAGAACCCGCCGGCGACCACCTCGAGGAGCACGGCAACGGAGTAGACGTACGCCGTCGACGACCCCAGCGCGATCAGCACGTCCATGTTCGCCCGCCGGTTGCGGACCAGGGCGGCGTAGGAGTTCTCGTAGAACTGCCGCCCCAGCGCGACCTGCACCGGCGTCACGAGCAGAAAGGCGATCCAGCCGATCCCGACGCCGGTCGTCGACTCGACGGCCGCCTCCACGTCGGCGTGCAGGCCCGGCGCGAACACGCCGAGTGCCATCAGCGCGACCAGCGGCGCCGACAGTACCGCACCGAACAGCGTCAGTCGACGCTGGCGACGGATCTCCTCGTTCCGGGCGGCGTCACGGGCCGACTCGCCGTCGTCGCTCCCGTTCTCGCCTCCCTCGTCGCTCGCGCCGTCGCCCTCTCGCACCGGCGTGTACCCGGCGGCGGCGACGGCGTCGTAGAGGTCCTCGCGGTCGACCGCACCTGGCAGGAACTCCACCGTGGCCTCGTCGGTGGCGTAGTTCACGTCGACGTCGACGACGCCGGCCACGTCCCCCAGGGCGGTCTCGTTCGTCTCGGCGCAGTTCGCACAACTCATGTCCGCGATGCCGACGGTGGTGCGCTCGGTGACGACGCCGTAGCCGGCGTCGTCGATTGCCCCGACGACCGCCCCGAGAGAGACGCGGTCGGGGTCGTACTCGACGCTAGCCTCGTCGGTGGCGAAGTTGGCGTCCGCGCGCTCGACGCCGTCGACCCCGCCGAGGGCGTCCTGTACTGTCGTCGAGCAGTTGGCACAGGACATGCCGGTGACGTCCAGGCGGACGGTACGGGTGCTCATACACGTTCTACGGGCCCCAGGTTTACCTCCCTTGTCACTTCGACACCCCTCTTCGGCGGCGGGGAAGACTTTCGAGTCCAAAGTGACCGGCGAGAGACGGTCCGCAGGCCGGCGTCGCGCTGGTGCGGGTCAGGTGCCCTCCTCTAAGCGCTCGTACCGCTCCTCGAAGCGGGTGCGACAGGAGCCACAGCAGAAGTGGTAGGCGTCGTCGTCGATCCGGGCGGTCTCGCCCTCGCTGTCGACGGTGTTGCCACACTCCGCGCAGGCGACCGCGAACTCGACGCCCTCGACGGTGGGCGTCCACTCGACCTCGTCCACGAGCGTCACCCGGTAGTCGGCCGCGAGACCGTCGAGCAGTCCCTCGACCCAGCCGTGGACGTCGCCCGCGGCGACCCGGGCGTGAAACCACACCGCCCCTCCGGCGGTGACAAAGACGTGCTCGACGGCCTGGGCGTCGCGGACCCGCTCGCGCAGGGTCTCTCGCCCGTCCCGGTCGACGTCGACCTGCACGACGACCGGCACACCACCCCGCAACTGCGCGCGGTCGACGTTCACGGTGAACCCCTCGACTATCCCCGTCTCCTGCAGTCGCGTCACGCGGTCAGACACTGCCGGCCCCGACAGTCCCACCACCTCGCCGATCTCGCTGAACGGTCGTCGGGCGTCCGCCGCCAGCAGTGAGAGGATCTCGAGGTCCGTCTCGTCGAGTTCGCGCATGGCGACGCGTCGAGACACGGTCGCTTTGCTGTTGCGGTTTCGAACTTTGGATTGCTGGCTCACACCCGGGCGGAACGTTCGAGTCCAATGCCTCTCGGTCCGTCGTGTCGCCCGGCGTGTCACGTGGCCGGGGGTCAGTCGTGGCGCTCTGGGGCACGAACGAGGTACACCGGGTCGACTGGAAAATTCAACTGTGAGCCGGGTGCAGACCGGCGGCAGACCCTTGTGTGGTGCTCTCTTTCCCCGGATCGATGACGGCAGTGCTCGCGGAGGAGTTGACAAAGACGTACGGCGACTTCCGGGCGCTCGATGGACTGTCGCTGTCGGTCGACTCGGGGGAACTGTTCGGCTTTCTGGGGCCGAACGGGGCGGGCAAGACCACCACGATCGGCGTGTTGACCGGGCAGTTGACCCCGGACTCGGGGCGGGCGTCCGTGCTGGGGACGGACCCGACCACCGACCCCGTCGAGACGCGGCGTCACGTCGGCGTGTTGCCCGAACAGGAGTCGCCGCCGTCGTTTATGACCCCGCGAGAGTACCTCCAGTTCGTCGGTACCGTCCGCGACATCGACGACGACCGCGTCGACGACCGGATCGCGGCGTGGGCCGACCGCCTCTCCTACCGTGAGAAACTCGACACGCTGAACACCGACCTCTCCCGGGGCCAGCAACAGAAGGTGATGATCACCCAGGCGTTTCTCCACGAACCGGGCGTCGTCTTTATCGACGAGCCGCTCGCCAACCTCGACCCGATCGTCCAGGAGCGAGTAAAGCGGTTCGTCGTCGACTACGCCGACCGGGACAACACCGTCTTTCTGTCCACGCACCACATCGAGGTCGCCGAGGAGGTGTGTACCCGCGTCGGTATCGTCAACGAGGGCCGACTGATCGCCCGCGAGCGGCCGGGTGACCTCGCCGACGGCGACTCCCTGCTGTCGACGTTTCTCGAGAACGTCGAGGGCGCGAGCGAGTTCGCCGGCGTCGACGCCAGCGAGCGAGCCGCCACCCGGGACGGGACGGCGCCCGCCGACGGCGGTGCGACCGACACGGACCCGGGGGCGGAGGAGGGCGGTGAGCGCGAGGAGCCAACCGAACCCGCGGCCGACTGACATGGCGACCGAAAACGCCACTGGAGTCGCGGGCGACGGGTCGGACGGCGGCACGACCTGGACCGTGTTCACCTGGATGCTGCGCGAGGAGTGGCGCCTGCACTCGTACCTGTTTGGCGGACGGCGGTTCGCCGCTTTTCCGGTGTTCGTTCTCCTGCTGTCGGCGGGGTCGGTCGGGGCGCTCACCGTCGTCGGCACGGACTTTGGCGCCGTGATAGCGGGCTTTCACGCGCTGGTGTTCGCCTTTGGACTGCACACCGGCTCCATCGGGCTCGTCGGACGGGACGCCCAGCGCAACGTCCTGCCGACGGGGACGCTGATCGTCTTTTCCGGGCGCACCCTGCCGCTGTCGCTGCGCCGGCTCATCGGTCTCTTTCTGCTGAAAGACGCCGTCTACTACGCCGGTCTCTTCTTGCTGCCGCTGACCGTCGGTGTCGCCCCCGCCGTGGTCACCGGCGACGTGGCACTCGCCTCGATCCCGGTGCTGTGGGGGTCGGCGACGGCGACGTTCGTTCTCGGGGTCACCGTCACCTTCGCGGGCGTGGCGCTGTCGACCCGCGGGGCGCCGGGCGGTCTCGTGGCCGTCGGGCTGGCGGCCGTCGCCGGCCTGCTGTGGGTCGCCAGCGACCTCCTGGCGTACACGCCGTACGGACTGTACGCCGGTACGCCCGGTCCCGCCGCCCTCGGGACCAGCCTGGCGCTCGTGGCGCTTCTGACGGTGGGCTTTCTCGCCTACGACCCCACCTACGAGTCGCCCGCCCGCTCCGCTCGCGGGTTCCGGGCGTGGCGCGACCGCCTCGGCGGCGACGCCCTGCTCGTGAAGTCCGTCCTCGACGTGCACCGCTCTAGTGGCGGCCTGTTCAAACTCGTCTTCTCCGGCGGCGTGTTGTTTGCCGTCTCTGCCTTTCTTATCGAGTTCGCCGGGACGGTGACCGGGGTGCGCCCCGCCACGGGCGTCTCCTTCGGCGCGGTGCTCGGGCTCACCGCGTTCACCACGTACAACTGGATCGCAAGCGTCGATTCGCCCGACGACTACCTGCCGTACCCGCTTGCTGTCCCCGACGTGTTCCGCGCGAAACGGACTGCCTTTCTCCTGCTTGGCCCGCCCGTCGGACTGCTGTACTACCTCGGGGCCGTTCTCTGGTGGGGGGCGACGCCCGCCGACGCCGCGACTGGCCTCGTGCTGATGCTCGGGCTGATGGTGTACCTGTTCGGCGTGACCGT
>CAZQHW010000064.1:5716-13909 GCA_964593395.1 uncultured Halobacteriales archaeon | reverse complement strand
TAATGGTCGAACACCGCACCTGCGACTACACCGGCGAGGAGATAGAGCCCGGCACGGGCATCATGTACGTCAAGAACAACGGCACCGTGTTGCACTTCGTCGACTCGAAGGCGGAGAAAAACTACTTTATGGGTCGCGAGCCCCGCGACCTGGAGTGGATCCACGACGACACCCAGGTGCCAGAGGGCGCCGAGGAGTAACATGGCCCACGAGCGCACCTTCGTCATGGCCAAGCCCGACGCCGTCCAGCGCGGGTTGGTCGGCGAACTGATCGCCCGTCTGGAGGAGCGCGGCCTGAAACTCGTCGCCGCCAAGGTGATGCGGATCGACGACGACCTCGCCCGTCAGCACTACAACGAACACGTCGACGAGCCGTACTTCGACGACCTCCGGGAGTTCATCACTGCCGGCCCCGTCGTCCCGATGGTGTGGGAGGGTCAAGACGCCACCCGTCAGGTCCGGCACATGATCGGCGACACCGACCCGGCCGAGGCCGACCCCGGGACGGTGCGGGGTGACTACGCGCTCGACCTCGGGCGCAACGTCGTCCACGCCGCCGACCACGAGGACCCTGGCGCCAACGAGCGGGAGATCGACCTGTTCTTCGACGACGACGAACTCGTGGCCTTCGAGCGGATCGACGAAACCTGGCTGTACGAGTGACACAGTCCGGTCGCGCGACCGCGGGACCACGGCCTTTTTCGCCCCCCACCCCGAAGCCGCGGGTATGTCAGCGTTGCGTGACGCCCTCCGTGACCTGCCGGATACGGTGTTCGCGGACCTCTTAGAGAGCGACGACGCCTACCTCCTCGTCGTCGACCTCCCGGGGACGACCGCCGACACTGTCGACGTCGAGGTCGAGGGCGGTCGGCTGGTGATCGAGGCACGCCGCCGCAAGGAGTTCCCCCCGGAGTACCGCTTTCTCCGGGAGGACCGCTCGCTGTTTCTGGACGCCGAGTTGCCCATCCCGGGCGACGCCACGGACGAGGGCGCCGCCGCCTCGGTCGACGCCGGCGTCCTGGAGGTCCGACTGCCAAAGCGGTCCTCGGCCGCGGCAACGCCGATCGAGGTCGAGGACGCCGGTGACGGTGACTCGGGTGACGACACCGGTGCCTGACGGAGTGAGGTGATCACGCTGGTCCGACTCAGGGCGTACTGGCGGTTCCTGCGGGTGCTGCGGCAGTTTCTCCCGCTGGCGTGGGCCTACGCACGGGATCGCCGCCGGTTCCTGCTGTTTGGCCGGCCTCGTCGGGTGAGCCCGGAGATGCAACGCGCCCGCGCACAGCGACTGTTGTCCTCGCTTCTGACGCTTGGTCCCACGTTCATCAAGTTGGGGCAGTTGCTGTCGACCCGGCCCGACGTGCTCCCGCCGGCGTACGTCGAGGTGCTCGCTCGCCTGCAGGACGACGTGCCCGCCGCCCCCTGGGAGGAGGCCCGCGAGGTCGTCGAGTCCGAACTCGGCCCGGTCGACGACCGCTTCGAGACGTTCAACACCGACCCGATAAGCGGAGCGAGTCTGGGGCAGGTGTACGTCGCCCGCTACGAGGGCGAACGCGTGGCGGTGAAGGTGCGTCGCCCGGGCGTTAAGAACCTCGTCGACGCCGACCTCACTGCAGTCCGGTGGACGCTGCCGCTCGTGCTGTTTTTCGTCGACGAGAACCGCGCGTTCTCGATGCGCAACCTCGCCGACGAGTTCGACCGGACGATCCGCGAGGAGATGGACTACCGCCGCGAGGCGGGGATGCTCCGAGAGATAAAGGCCAATTTCGTTGACAACGACCGCGTCGTGATGCCGGAGGTCGTCGAGGAGTGTTCGACCGGGCGCGTCCTGACGATGGAGTACATCGAGGGAACGAAGATCACCCGTGTCGACGAACTCGACCGCAAGGGGATCGACCGCTCGCGACTGGCGGAGACGCTCCAGCGGGTGTACCTGAAGATGCTCGTCGAGGACGGCGTGTTCCACGCCGACCCCCACCCCGGCAACCTCGCGGTCACCGACGACGGACGTGTCGTGTTCTACGACTTCGGCATGAGCGGGCGGGTTGAGCCGTTTATCCAGGACCGGATCGTCGAGTTCTACCGCGCGGTCGCAAACAAGGACATCGACGCGATCCTCGACACGCTGGTGGCGATGGGGACGCTGTCGCCCGAGGCCGACCGGGGACTGATGGCCGAGGTGATGGAACTCGCCATCCGCGACGCCCGCGGCGAACAGATAGAGCAGTACCGTGTCCAGCAGGTCGTCAGCCAGGTCGAGAACACCATCTACGAGTTCCCCCTGCGGATGCCACGCGACCTCGCACTCGTGTTGCGGGTGGCCACCGTCGTCGAGGGCGTCTGCGTCACGCTCGACGAGGACTTCGACTTTATCACCGTCGCCACCGGGTACCTCCGCGAGCAGGGGTTCGTCGAGGAGACGGTCCGGAACGCCGCCCGCGAGCGCGCCCAGCAGGTCCGGCAGGCAACCGGCGCCGCCCTCCGGACGCCGCCGAAACTGGAGCGTGCCCTGGACCGCCTGGAGCGGGGCAACTTCGAGATAAAGACCGACATCGAGGACCCCGACAACGTGCTCGACGCCCTGGCACGGCGGGTCGTGTACGGCCTGCTCGTCGCGTTCAGCGCGCTGTCGACGACGATCCTCTTTGTCGCGAGCCAGTTCGTCTCGGCCCCGATCGTCGGGGCACTCACGACCGCGACGGTGGGCGCCGCGGCGGCCACCGCCGTCGTCACCTTCCTCCTGTACCGCAACATGCGGGGGCCGAAGGGGATCGCCACCAGCCCGCAGTTCACCCGCCAGAACCTCCGCGAGCGGACCGGCGGCGAGGGCGGGACGCCCGCGCTGGCGACCGACGTCGACGAGGCGGTCGAGGACGCCGGCGCCGAGGAGCCGACTGACGCCACGCCCGACACGCCCGCCGAACCCGAACCATCCCCGCGCGAGGAGCGAGCGACCCCTGCGGACGCCGACGAGGACGACGAATCGATCGACCGCGAGGGGCCGCGTCCGGACGAGACGGGTGACCAGCCGCGCTCGGCGGCCGACGGTGGTCTCGAGGGCGCAGACGAGGAGTGACCGGGGCGACACCGGCCACGGCGGGGGTTCCGTGGTGCCGTCGCGTGTCCGGGCCAGCGGTGTGGTGACTGCCGCCACCGCCGTCTTTAGCACGTCGGCGGGCGAGTGACCGGCATGGAGGTCGCGCCCTTTGCGCTGGAGCGGTGGTTCGCCGAGCACGAACACCGGGCGGAGATAATGCTCGCCGAGAGCGGGATCCGGAGTCTCTCTGCCGACCGGTTCGACACTGACCCCGGCGAGTTGGGCTACGTCATCCCCACGAACGGCGACCCGGAGTTGCGCGAGCAGGTGGCCGAGCGCTACGACCGCTCGGCCGAGGAACTGCTGTTCACCTGTGGCACCCAGGAGGCGAACCTCGTCACCTTTCTCTCGGTGCTGTCACCCGGGGACCACGCCGTCGTCGTCACGCCGACCTACCAGGCGTTACACGCCGTCCCCGACGCCGTCGCGGACGTGACCCGTGTCGAACTGTCCCCGCCGGACTGGGGCCTCGACCTCGAGGCGGTCCGCGAGGCGATGCGTCCGGAAACCGAACTGGTCGTGCTCAACAACCCGAACAACCCCGTCGGACGGTACCATCCCGAGAGGCGTGTGCGCGACCTGTACGACGTCGTCGCCGCGAACGACGCCTACCTGCTGTGTGACGAGGTGTACCGTCTGCTCGCCGCGGAGCCGATCCCGCCGGTCGCCTCGATGGGCGACCACGGCATCTCGACGACGAGTCTGACAAAGGCGTACGGACTCGCGGGCTGCCGGTTCGGGTGGGTCGCCGGGCCACCGGACGTGATCGACGCCGCCTGGGGGTGGAAAGACTACACGACAATTTCGCCCTCGGTGTTCGGACAACACGTCGCTCGCCAGGCGCTCGCGCCGGACCGCGAGGCGGCGATTCTCGACGAGAACCGCGAGTTGGCGGCGCGTAACCGGGAGATTGTCGCCGACTTCGTCGCCGAGTACGACCTCTCCTGGCACCACCCCGTCGGCGTGAACGCCTTTCCCGCCACGCCCGACGGCTTCGAGAACGGCCGGGAGTTCTGCCGGACCGTCGTCGAGGAGGAGTCGGTCGTTCTCGCGCCGGGAGACACCTTCGGCTTCCCCGACCGCTTCCGACTCGGCTTCGGACAGGAAACCGACCGCCTGCGCGAGGGACTGGCTCGTGTCGCGGACTGCGTCGAGCGCCACGGGTAGGCCGTCGACCCGACGACCGACGACACGCCGGGTCGGAGCGCGGGGTCGCGCTCGTTCGGGCGAGGAAGACATAAAATAGACAGCAGTGATGAGTGCAAAGAAAATAAGTGCACAGCGTGCGGACGGTCCACACGGATGTCCGACACCGAGCGCGGGGTGACGGTCCCGGCGGCGGGGGTGCACAGCTTCGCGTTCAACCTCTACCGGCTGGAGACCGAGGTCACGGGGGAGAACCCTGACCTGCGGACCGTCGCGACCCTGACCACGCCGCTGACGCGGCTGCAGGGGCTACCGGGGCTCGGCTCGATCGGCGAGGACGCCGAGCACTTTCTCGAGTACTTTACCGAGGAGCGGGTCGACTCGCCGGCGGCCCTCGCCGACGTCGAGTTGTCCGAGAACGAGCGCGAGGAGATCGGCTCCCGCGTCCGTGAGTGGATCGACCGCCTGGAGACGCACTTCCGGACGACGGTCGCCCGGGCGCCGACGACGACGCTCGGCCCCGACCAGGTCCAGGGCACCCACGAGATGCTTGAGGAACACGTCGGCGAGCGGTTCGAGCCGGTCGTGCGGGACCTGAACGAGGCGACGACGGCGCTGTGTGCCGGCTCGTACACCTCCGCGGAGTTCATGTGTGTCCGTGCCGCCGAGCGGACCCTGGACGTCTACTTCACCGAACGCCTGGGCGATGCAGCCACAAAGGAGTGGCCCGACGCGCTAGACGCCGTCGTCGAGCGCTGCGACGGCGACCTGCCCGAGGACCTCCAGGCGCTTGCCCACCTCCGGCGGCGCCGCGAGCGGCTGTCACACCCCGAGTCCCACTCCAGTCGCCGGGACGCAGAGCAGACGCTGTTGGGGACCTACCGACTCGTCGACCAGCTCATCGACGACCTCTGACCGGGCGACACCTGACCGGAAGCGGTCACAACCGCGGCGTGAGGTGTGTCTCGACTACGGCGGCCACGGCGACCCCGAGGTAGACGAGCACGACGGCGGCGTAGAAGCGACGCTCCTCGACGGCGGAGACGATCTCCTCGCGACGGTCGAGCGCCCAGGCGGTCGTCCGGCGGGCGAGAAACAGGCCGACGGCGCCCGCCAGCAACAGCGCGGGAATCTCGACGACCCCGTGGGGAGCTATCAGCGCGACGACCCGTGCCGGCGACAGGCCGGCGGTGAGGCCGGCGTACACCGCGACGCCCAGCGTGACCCCGTTGAACACGAGAATTCCGAGCGTGATCACGCCGAACCCGCCGACGAGTCCGGCGGCGACGAGACCGTTGTTGCGGAGGTAGTCGAGCACCGAGCGACCGCCGACGACGCCGCCACTCGCGAGGGTCACGTCCTCGGCAACGACGGGCCCGACGGCCAGGTAGCCGACCAGGGTGGCCAGGGCGAACGTCGCCGTCGAGACCCTCAGGTAGGGAGTGAACTGGCCGACGGTCTCGCGGAACGTGGGGGTGACCTGACGGAGCCGGGTGAGTACGCCCGGGTTACCGTCGCCCTCCGTCCGCGAGCGTGCCTCGGCGTCTCGCGTCCGGTCGCTCATCGGTCACCTCGCCGGCGAGCGATCTGGCCGTCGATCACGTCGACGCGGCGCTCGGCGTAATCAGCGACCAGCGGGTCGTGGGTGACGGCGACGACGGCAGCGCCGGTCGCACAGATGCGCGACAGGAGATCGAGGATGCGCAGTGAGGTGTCGCGGTCGAGGTTGCCGGTGGGCTCGTCGGCCAGGACGACCGTCGGTTCGTTGATGAGCGCCCGGGCGATGGCGACGCGTTGTTTCTGGCCGCCGGACAGTTCGTCGGGGTAGTGGTCCGTGCGGTCGCCGAGGCCGACGAGGTCGAGCAGGGCACGGGCCCGGTCGCTGGCGCCCTCCCGGCCCGCAAAGAGCGCGGGTATCTCGACGTTCTCGCGGGCGGTCAGCGACTCGAGCAGGTGAAAGTCCTGAAACACGAAGCCGACGGTCTGGCGACGCTGGTGGGTGCGCTGCTCGTCGTCGAAGTCGGTGACGTCCCGGCCCATGAAGTACACCGACCCCACGGTGGGGCGGTCGAGCAGGCCGAGCACGTTCAGCATCGTCGTCTTGCCGCTGCCGCTTGGCCCCATCACGGTGACGAACTCGCCGGGGCGGACCCGGAAGTTCACTCCCTCCAGCGCCACGAGTGTCTTTCCACCCGTCTGGTATCGCTTCACGACGTTCTGGAGGGCGAGGATCGGCGTCGATGCCTGGTCCGGCGACTCGACGCGGGCGCCGCGGTCACCGGCGTCCCGTCCGCCACGAGAGCGGCGACGGTCGGCCGTCCCGCTACGCTCACCATGCCGACGGCGGTCGGCCGAGCGAGAGTCCGCCGCGGTGCGAGTGGTCCGGTCCATCACTCCCGTTCCTGGCGGGTGAGTTGGTGCCGGGCGGCCGACAGCGCCGCCTCACGGCAGTCGGGACAGGACAGCGCCGTCGAGCCGTCCGGCAGGGTAACCTCCTTCAGGTGCGTCGCCGCCGTTGGGTCGCCACAGCCGTCACACGTCGGGCGGTCCGACATCTCGGTGACGAGTTCGTCCATGCCGGTGCGCCCCCCGTCCTCGGCGCCGAGACGCTCGCGGGCGGCCGCCACGGCCCGCAACTGGCACTCCTGGCACGTGGTGGCGTCGCTGTCGGCGAGGTCGACCGTCCCCAGGTCGCTCTCAGGATGGGTCTCGCCGCACCCGTTGCAGGTCCCCGTCGGCTCCGGTTCGGGCTCCGGTTCCGGCTCCCGAGTGCGGCTCCGGGTGGTCGTCTCGTCACGCTCGCGTCGGCGTCCGTCGTCCGGGCCGTCACGGGGCGCCCGTGGACGACGGTCGCCCTCACGACGCTCTGGGCGTGGCTCCCGCGGCTCCCGACCCTCACGGGGCGGGTCATGTCGACGGTCGTCACGCGGCCGCCGGGGGGCGGCGTCGTCTCTCCGCGGTGGGTCACGCTGGTCGTCGGGGGCGCGACTGTCTCGCGGTGGTGGGTCACGGCGGTCACGGCGCCCGCTGCGCTCCCCGCGGTCGTCCACCGGTCGGCGCGCTCTCCTGTCGTCCGGCGTGCGGCGCTCGTCCCGTGGGCGGTCGCGCCGGTCGTCGCGTGGCCGACGACGCTCGCGCGTCTCGCGACGCTCCCCGTCCCCAGCGCGGTCGTCTCTCCGGGGCAGGTCACGAGCGCCCTGGTCGCCGCGCGGGCGCTCCTCGCGACGTCGTGGCGCCCGGTCGTGCCGACGCGGGGTCTCCTCACGGGGCCTGCGGCGGGGCTCGCGGGGCTGGCGAGTCTCGTCGCGGCGTCGAGTGCCCGACCCGCGACGGACACCGGGACCGCCGCGTGAGTCGGGACCCGGCTGCCGGTCGACCGGGCCGGAGTCCCTGACCGGTGGGGCGCCACGAGTCTCGGCGCCGCGGTCGGCGCCCGGGGCGGACTGACCGCCGGTCTGTGACTGTCGGGGAGTGCCGTCACGGGCGGGCGCTCCGTGGCTGGTGCCGGCTCCAGCACCAGCACTGGCGGCCGTTGCGGGTGTCGGGTCGGAGGGGGCCTGTGCGGTGCCCTCCGGAGGCGCCGGGTCGCCGTTCGTCTCGGTCGTCGTGGTGCCGCCGTCGCTGGCGGTGCCGCCGGGGAGACTGGCGTTGCGGGCGGCGCTCGCGAGACCGTCGGCGGCGCCTGCGATCCGCTCGGTGCCCACGCCGCCGGGGAACCCCGGCGAGACGGGAGCGCCGCCGTCGTCGTCCGAGCGGTTGCGCCAGCCGTACACCACTAGTGCGAGAACGCCGACGACCACGACGACCGCCAGGAGCGTCGCCGCGAGGCCGCCGTCGTCACCGCTGCCGTCGTCGGCGGGAGCGGCCTGTGACCCGTCCGGAACGTCGACGGCGAACGTGTCGGTAACGGTCTCGCCGTTGGCCCCGTCGCGGTACTGGACCTCGAGCGT
>CAZQHW010000064.1:0-5616 GCA_964593395.1 uncultured Halobacteriales archaeon | reverse complement strand
GTTCGCCGCCTGGCACGGCGGTGAGGGTCTTTCTGTTGTTCTCGACGGAGAGGTCGCCCAGGAGCTTGACCTCGACGTTCTCGACGGTCACCTGCGCCGGGTTGACCACGGTCACGACGACCCGCCCGCCGTCGACAGAGAGGTCCTGGCCGTCTATCTGGAGGCGGGGCGGGTCGGGTTGGTCCCTGATGTCGACGGTGAACAGCGACGACTCCCGCACGGTGACGTTGTCCCGTGCACCCGGGGCGCGCGTCTCGGCGGTCACGTTCGCACGCAACCTGGCGATGCCGGAGTCGTTCAACAGGCGGTCGCCGTCGCCCTGGTCGATCCGCACCGTGACAGTCTCGCCAGGGTCGACGGTCCTGAGATCACCGTCGAGCGAGGCGTACTCCTCGGCGGGGGTGTACCGCGGCTCCTCCCTGGGGAGAACGCTGACGGACTGCAGTTCGACCGGCACCCGACCGTCGTTCTCCAGGGTCACCTGAAACCGCACCTCCTGTCCGGGGTACGGCTCCGCCGGCCGGGTCTCGACCGACCGGACCGCAAGCGACCCGCCGGGGTCGCCGGACTGACTGACCTCGACGTCGAGCGATGGCACAGAGAGGCCGGCACCGGCGTCGGGGCCCGCCGCGACGGCACCGCCCGGGACGAACGCCAGCCCGAGCACGATCAGAAGCGGCAGCGTGAGCAACGCGACCCGTGTCACGTGTTCCCTATACCGTCGAAGCCGATTAAGTTTTTTGAGTTTCATAGTTGAAATCATCCGAATCCGATTCGAGACTGCTGGTGTACCTGACATCGTTAGTGACGGAGTGCCTCCACGGGTCGTTCACGCGACGCTTTCCAGGCCGGGTAGAGACCGCTGCCGAGACCGATGGCGACGCCGAAACTCACCGCGAACACCAGATAGCGCAGGTTCGCGCCGGCGAACACGCGGGTGGCGTCACCGAGCAGGTGTTCGTTTATCGCGAGACCGGCGCCGAGGCTGATCAGTCCGCCGGCGAGACTGCCAACGGCGCCAAGGAGTACCGCCTCGATGAGCATCACCTTCAGAACGTCCCGCCGTCGCAGTCCCACAGCGCGGAGCACGCCGACCTCCTGGCGGCGCTCGACGGCGCTCATCAACATCACGTTCAGGATGCCGACGCCGGCGACGAACAGGGAGATGGCCGCCACGCCGGTGAGAAAGGTGTTCAGCGTGGCGAAAATAGAGCGCACGCGGTCGACGCGCTCCGAGAGTTCGTCGACGACGACCCGCTGCCGGCGGTCGTTCAGTTCCTCACGGATCGCCATCGCCGTGGCGTTGGCGGCCCGTGCGCTGTCGGCGTCCACGAGAACGAGCGAGTAGGCGTCGCCGCCGACGTCGTTTGCCGGCAGAAAGGCCGCCTGCTCGGAACTCACGACGGACGTCCGGTCGGACTCGAGAACGCCGATCACGCGGCGGTCCTCGCCGGCGACGCTGACGCTGTCGCCCACGCCCGCGCCGAGTTCGTCGGCCATTCCCGACCCGAGAAGGACGCCGTCTCTGAAGTTGTCCGGCACGCGGCCCCGCTCCGCTTCGAGAAGTCGACCGGGGTCCTCGACGCCGTACGTGCGCACGATCGGCTGTTTACCGTTCGCCGTGACGGTGTAGAACCGCTGTTTCAACGGCGTCACCTCGGCGTCCGGGGCGACGCGCTCGATCTGGCGGACCTGGTCACGCTCGACGGCCCGGTACCCCTCGTCCTGGGCGGGCGTCACGACGACGGTCGAACCGATCTCGGCGAGTGAGCCCGTCAGGTCCGCCTGGAGGGTGTTGCCGAAGATACCCAGCGAGGCGACCGCCACGACCCCGATGGTGATCCCGAGAACGGTCAGCGCCGAGCGCACCCGGTTACGGGTGAGGTTACGCCGAGCGACAAACGCCGAGGGGTACCGGCGGTACAGCCACTCTAGCACCGGCGACCACCTCCCGTGTGCGTGTGCCCGGTCATGTCATCTCACCACCAGCGACGCCTGCGCCACGGCCAGTATCCCGACCGGGACGCCGACGGCGACGAGAGCGTCCCGCAGCGAGAGGTCCCGCGCCTCGCGCAGTGCGAACGTCCACAACAGGCCGTTCCAGACGAGAAAGGCGGCGGCCGTCGGCCCGGCGTCGAGCGCCCCCACGAGGGGGTCGCCAGCGACGGGACCGCCGGTGACCGCGACCCCGACCGCGACGGCGAACTTCAGCACCGAAGACAGCACCGCCGGCAGGAAGCCGTAGCCGACGTACCGCAGAGTGTCCCAGTAGCTCCCCGACCCGCCGACGACCCACGACGTGAACTGGAACAGGGCCGCCGTGCCCACCCACAGGCTGACCGCACCGGCGACCTGCACGAGCCCCTGTCGTGCGGCACCGCGCAAGCCGCCCCCCGTGGCGAGGGCGTCCACGACCCCCACGCCGGCGACGGGGACGCCCACCAGCGCGACGACGACGACGGGACCCACGGAACCGGGGTCGAGGTCGCGGAAGAAGCCGTCCGGGTCGGTCGCTACTCGCAACACGCCCGAATGTTCCGGGCGATACGCAATAAATTCTTCGTATGAGATGCTGAAATTTTATTCTAAACGGGTCGGAATGGAGGTGACGCCCGGGGAATGAGGATCGCGTGACACGATGACACGTCGCAGGGACACGCTGGCGAGTGTGCCCCTGTCCAAGCGCCGCCGGCGGGGACGGAGTCGGGGAACTATTGGCGCGGGACCCGAAGACGTGGTATGGCAGTCGTCAGTGTCTCGATGCCGGACGAGTTGCTGGAGCGACTCGACGAGTTCGCCGAGAACCACGGCTACACCGGCCGCAGCGAGGTGGTACGCGAGGCGGCCCGTGGGCTCCTGGGAGAGTTCGAGGACCGCAGCCTGGAGGGGCGGGAGTTGATGGCGGTCGTCACGGTGCTGTTCGACTACGCAAACGGCGACGTCGAGGAGCGAATGATGCGACTGCGTCACGACCACGAGACGCTCGTCGCCTCGAACGTCCACAGTCACGTCGGCGACAGCCACTGCCTGGAGGTGTTCATTCTCGAGGGGGACCTGGAGGGGGTCTCGGAGTTCGTCGGGAAGGTGCGCGCGACGCGGGACACGCTCAGCGTCGACTACTCGGTGATTCCCGTCGACGACCTCGGCGGTATGCCCGACCTCGACGTCGAGGACACCCGCGAGTGACGATGGACGAGCGCGCGGCGCTTTCGCTCGTCTCCAAGATGGTCCCGGGCGCCGGCGACGACGCTGCCGTCGTCGATGACCTCGTGGTCACGACCGACATGATTCACGAGCGCACCGACCTGCCCGACGGAGTGACGCCGTACACCGCAGGGTGGCGCGCCGCGGCGGTCTCGCTGTCGGACGTGGCGGCGATGGGGGTGCCCGCCGTCGCGGTCGTCGCTGCCTACGGTGCCCCGTCGTTCGAACCGGAGGCTCTGCGGGCGTTTCTCGACGGGGCGACCGACGTCTGCGAGCGCGTCGACGCCGCCTATGTCGGCGGTGACCTCGACCAGCACGACGAGTTCACGATCGCGACGACCGCGGTAGGGCGGGTGCCCGACCGTGCCGAGGACGACGTCACCGGGACTGGCACAGAGAGCGTGTCCGGCGAGGGCGCCCCCGTCGGTCGCGACGGGGCAACGCCCGGTGAGTGCGTCTGTTGCACCGGGACCCTCGGTCGCAGCGCGGCCGCCCTGCGACTGTTCGAGCGAGGGCAACACGAGCGCGCGAACGACCTGTTCCGGTTCGTCCCGCGGGTCGCCGCCGGACGGGCGGTCGCCGACCGCGCGACGGCGATGGTCGACGTGAGCGACGGTCTGGCGCGGTCAGCCCACCTGCTCGCGGCGGCGAGTGACTGCGGCGTGGCGCTCGACGGGGACGCCCTCCCCGTCGCAAACGCGGTCGAGGAGGTGGCCGGGGACGCCGCCGAGCGACGCGACCTGTCGACGTTCGTCGGCGAGGACTTCGAGTTGCTGTTCACCGTTCCCGACGAGGCGGTGTCGGCGGTCCAGTCGGCCGCACCGGTTACTGTGTCGGTCCTCGGACGGGTCACGGAGGCGGGAGTGACGATGGACGGCGAGGCGCTGCCGGACAGGGGGTATACGCACGGCAGCGACGACGACGGGTGACGGACACGAGAGGGTCGACGTCGCGAGAGCTACTGGACGATGGCGATAGGGACGGGAGTGAAGCAGAGCACACCCAGCGCGAGGGTGAGCACACCGACCGCGGCCCGACGCCGGTCGAGCGTGCTCTCCTCGTGGACGGGGCGTGCAGAGCCCATCAGGGTGAACACGCTGGCGATGACGCCCCAGACGACCCAGATGAGGGCGGCGTTGCCGGGCGCGTCGAGGACGAACTCGACGTAGGCGGCGAGTCCGAACAACACCGCGGGAATGACGGGCGCGTAGCGGTCGTAACGGTCGCCCAGCATCGCCCGGAGGATGTGGCCGCCGTCTAACTGGCCGACAGGGATGAGGTTGAGAAAGGTGACGAACATACCGACCCAGCCGCCGATAACGACGGGGTTGACCGCCAGTCCGTCGGGGTACGACAGCGGCTGACCGGTGATCCACGCGAGCAGGTGCATCAGCGGCGGGAAGCCGATCTCCACGCGGACGGCATCGGGGCTCGACTGGACGGCCTCGGGGATCGTCACCGGGTCGAGGTGGAGTCCGACGACGGTGACCCCGACGGTCGCCACGAGCCCGGCGATCGGGCCGGCGACGCCGATGTCGAACAGCGCCTCGCGGTCCGGCATCCGTCCCTTCATCCGGATGACCGCTCCCATCGTGCCGATGAGCGTGGGCACGGGGATGAAGTACGGCAGCGTCGCGCTCACGCCGTGGTAGCGACTCAGCGCGTAGTGTCCGAGTTCGTGGACGCCGAGCACGCTCAGTATGGCGAGCGCGAACGGCCAGGCGCCGAGGACGTTCGTCGGGTCCGAGAGGTCGATGTGGTACCAGAGACTCCCGGCGTACAGCGTGGAGGCGACGGTCGCGGCGAACAGGAGCACGTTCGTCCAGGGCACGCCGTCGACGCCGACCGACACGGGGTCGGCCACGAGAACGTGTTCACGGGCGACACGACCGGGGTCGCCGGTCGCCTCGGCGGTCGGCTCCGTCGGCACGGGTCGCCCGGGGTCGACGCCGACCCGGTCGGAGGTGGTGAACCGCACCTCGTAGCCCGCCTCGCGGAAGGTGGGCCACACCTCCTCGATCAGTTGTCCTTGGGGGACAAGCGGTTCCCCGAAGTACAGCACGCGGTCGCCGTCGGTGCGGACCGCACGCACGTGAAAGGCGGAGTCGATCGCGGAGAGCGGCGGTCCCGCTCGCGGTCCGTCACGCTCTCCCATCGCTTTACAGAAGGTGCGCCGTCCGTATAAACCCCCGGACGGGGGCGGGACGAAGCGGGGAACAGAAGGGGTGGAGGGGAAGGCGTCGCGGGCTTAGGCGGGCTCGACCCGCCAGGTCGTCGCGCTCGTGTACGACCACTTCTCGATCTCAAGATCAGGGCAGGAGTCCCGCAGTTTGACCATCAGCGCGCCGATCTCCTTTGGGGAGAGGCCGACCTCGTCGGCGATGAACTTGCTCTTGAAGTAGAGCTCGCCGT
>CAZQHW010000063.1:11545-14009 GCA_964593395.1 uncultured Halobacteriales archaeon | reverse complement strand
CACACCGGATGGCGTCCTCGCCGGTGCCCTCGACGACGCTGTCGGGCCACTCCGTTCCACACTCCGGACAGCGGTGGTCGACAAAGGGGTCGTCGCCGAACGCCTCCTCGCGTTCGCGCATGCTGCCGGTGCTCGTGGCGACGCTCGTGACCTCCACGTTCTTTATCCGGACGACGAGTGCGTCACCGGGTTCGGCGTTCTCGACACGGATCGGTCGGGTCACCTCGTGACCACCGCGGAAACTCGGTGTTACCATCGGCCCCCAACACGCCGGCGGGGTGTGGGTGCGGACGGTGCCGCCGTCGGCGACGGTGCCGGCCCACTCCTGTTCGGGCCCGACCAGTCCGGGCGTGAATCGGTCGACCTCGAGTTCCTCTTGGATCTGCTGGGACATACAGGTTCAGATCGTCACGAGTGAGTATAGAGGTTCGTGTCGCGGTGACACACGTTCCCGACGACCCGCTCAGACGGTACCACTCGGCGTCGCTTGGAGGGATACGGCCCGGGATCGCGGCGGTTATGTGACGCCAAGACGAACAAAAGGCGTGACGGAGTGGCCGCCGGTCGACCCCGCCGACCCCGAGGCTGTCGCCGCTCGGCGCGACGAACTCGTCGCCGCCGTTCGCGACCACGCGAACGACATCGCTCACCACCTCGCCCGCCTGCAGGGCAGTGACTACGGACGGGCGAGTTTCGAGACTGGAAACGGCGAGTGGACGATCAAACACGAGGGCGGCGCGGTGGCGTACCTGCGGTTCGACCCCGGCCGGGGGGAGACGGTGTACGCTGTCTCCACGAAACGGGACCCGGAGCCGGAGCCGCTGTCGGCCGCGCTGTCGGACTACGACGCCTTCGTGCGGGCGTTCAACGACCACGTCGCCTCGCTCGACGGCACACTCGATGGCGTCGCGCCGGAGTTTCCCACCCCTACGACGACCGAACCGGTCGTCGAGGAGCGCGAGCGAATTCTCGGTCGTGTCCGCGAGGTGTGTGACCGTATGGCCGGCGACCTCGACAGAGTCGAGAGCGACGACTACGGCACGTTCACTGCCCGTGTCGGGGGTACCCGCTGGGAACTGCACCGGGAGCGCGACCGCACGTCGTACCTTCGCGTCGGCGGCGAAAACGGCGTTTACCTGCTCTCGCAGTACGAGGCGCCCGCGGCGGCCGACCTCCGCCAGCACGCGCCGCAGTTCCCTTTGTTCGTCGCCGCGTACAACGACCACGTCGCCGACCTGGCGACCGACCTCGAACGGGTGGCTCTCGGCCAGTCCGACCGGGCGTGACCCGCTGCTCTGTGCGTGACATCGCCCCCGGTCTCAACCTCTGAGAGTCGGCGTCGATATAATCCGGATTCGACGCCTTGTTGCCGGTATGGCAGTTGAGCCTGACGCCGACACGGTGGACGACAGCGATACGGACATCTTGGCGACGACGGTCGCACTGGCCGTGACCGTCGTGAGCCTCTACGGTCTCCTCGCCGCGAGCGACGGTACCGGCACGAGCCACGTTATCGGAGCGACCGTCGGGGCGGGCATCTTCGGCGGTCTCGTGTACTGGATCGCCAGGGACGCACGCAGTACACTCACCGGGAGCGAGCGCCCGTTCTGATCTGCGGTCGGGCGTCGGCTCTTTGCCTGCGTGTCCTGACCGGTACGACTCGGGAGCAACGCACAGTGTTTCACTGCCGGAGAACTGCACTGTCACATCAGGTGTCCGTCCGTTCACATACGACTGTCTCGACGACTGACCCAACGACACGTATCGATGGGCTGACAAAGCGGTTCGGCGGCGTGACCGCCGTCGACGGACTGGACCTGACAGTCGAGTCCGGCTAAGTGTTCGGCTTTCTCGGGCCAAACGGCGCGGGCACGTCGACGACTATACGGCGTGGCGACGAACTGGACGACGTGCCGCGGAATCATCTCGTTACCGGCCCGCCACGCAGCGGCAAGACGACTGTTCTTCGTCGGGTTCGCGAGGACCTCGACCGCACGGCGGGCGGGGTACTCGCCCCGGAGCGACGCGTCGCGGGCGACCGGGTTGGCTTCGACCTCGTCGACGTCCAGACCGGCGACCGGGTGAACATGGCGAGCGTCGACCGCGACACCGGTCCTGGTGTCGGAAAGTACCGCGTCGACGTCGGCGCCGTCGACCGACTGGTCGACCGCGCGCTGTCGGCGGTCGGCGTCGACTACTGGCTGGTCGACGAGGTCGCCCCGATGCAGACCCGCAGTGACCGGTTCGTCCGCGGCGTCCGTGACCTGCTCGACGGTCCCGACCCGGTCGTCGCGGCAGTCCACTACCAGGCGAGCGAGGGGTTCGCCGCCGAGACCCGTTCTCGTGGCGACGCGACGCTGTACGACCTTACGACGTCGAGCGTCGACGAGACCGTGGCGGCGATCACTGACGCGGTCGGACCCACGGACTGATCCAGGGATTTTCCTACGGTGGTGCGGCGAAG
>CAZQHW010000063.1:0-11445 GCA_964593395.1 uncultured Halobacteriales archaeon | reverse complement strand
TGATAGCCGTGGGTGAGCTTTAATTTGGTGTCGCTCGTTGCGCGCACGTGCACGAAATCGAGACCGACACAACGAAGAACCGACTGTACATCGACCTCGGCGGTCAACTCGACGCCGACACGATCGAGACGGCGGCCTCGGAGGCCGTATCGAGAGCCCGCGAACTCGACGAGGGGTTCGACATCGTAACCGACCTCTCGGGGTTCGTCACGCCGACCCCTGAGGCGGCGGCCCCGATAAAGGAGGCCCAGGCGAAGCTACAGCGGTTGGGTGTCGACCGAGTCGTCCGTGTCGAGGACGAGGACACCAGCCACGTCGTCACCCGGGCGTTCGAACGTCGCTCGGAGGACGTCGGCTACAGCGGTGAGGTGGCCGACTCCCGTGCGGCCGCCGACCGCCTGCTCGACCAGCGCGGTGCCACCGGGTACACCGACTGACCGCAGTCCGGGCACGACGGATTCAAGCCCCACGCTCCTCTCACATCTACCGACGCGATGAGCGACGATGCCGGTACCGGCCCGAGCGCGCAGGTGGACGCGGACGCCGTTGACGACGCGGAGCCAACGGTCCCGCCCGCGTCGTCGGTGCCCACGCCTGCCGCAGTGGCCGGCGAGGGGGCGACCGGCACCGTCGTCTGGCACCGCAAGCACCTCCGCCTCGCCGACCACCGTGCGCTCGCCCGGGCGGTCGCCGAGAGCGATGTAGTCTGTCCGCTGTTCGTGTTCGACCCCACGTTCTACGGCGAGGGCGGACTGGCGTGTGACGCCCGGGTGCGCTTCCTGCACGAGGCGGTCGCCAGCCTGGACCGCCTGTACGCCGCCACCCCGACGCGGTCGGTCACCGAGGGGTCGCCGGAGTCCCGCGACCGACTCGCCCGAACACCGCTTGGCCCACACACGGGAGCGACAGAGCGTGACGGCGACGGTCGCGACCGGGACGGGCCCCTCACGCCCGCCGACGACCCCGGGTTGACGGTGGGCTTTGGCGACCCCGTGACGGTGTTGTCGGGGTTCGCCGACGCCGGGTGGTCGGTGCTGACGATGGCGACGCCGACCAGTCGGTACGGGAAGCGCCGCGACGAGCGAGTGCGATCGACGCTGGGCGAGGACGTGACCTACGTCTCCGGCGACGGCCTGATCCGCGACCAGGAGTGGCCCCGCACGGACTGGGCCGCTCACGTGAACGACTGGCTCGGCGCCGACCGGTACGCCCCCGAGTGGGAGACCCACGACCCGGCGCTGGTGACCGTCGAGACCGGCGTCACGCCGCGTGCGGTGGACGACGCCTACGGGATCGCGCCGACGAAACGCAAGGTGCCGACCGGCACCCACCGTGGTGCGACCACGCAGTTGGCCGAGTTCGCGGACCGCCTCGAGGCGTACCCGTCGAACATCTCGGCGCCGGGTGACGCCCGCGAGGGGACCAGCGGCCTGTCGCCGTACCTCAACTTCGGACTGCTGTCGGTCCGGCAGGTCCACCAGTACGTCCACGACCACGCTCCCTCGTGTCGCGGCCGGGAGATGTTCACCAGTCGGCTGGTCTGGAACATGCACTACAACCAGAAACTCGCCGACTGGCCGGGCTGGACCGACCGCGCAGTCAATCCGGTGTTCGAGGGGTTCAACGAGGACCGCCACGACCCCGAACTCGTCGAGGCCTGGAAACGCGGCGAGACGGGCTTTCCGATGGTCGACGCGGCGATGCGGTGTCTCCGGGAGACCGGCTGGCTCAACTTCCGTATGCGGGCGATGGCAGCCTCGTTTTTCGCCCACGTCCTCCAGCAGCCGTGGTGGGTCGGCGCCGACTGGTACCACCACCACCTGATCGACTCCGACGTCGGCATCAACTACACGCAGTGGCAGAGCCAGGCCGGCCTGATCGGCAAGCCCTCACAGCGGGTGTACAACCCCCGCAAGCAGGTCCGCGACCAGGACCCCGACGGCGAGTGGATCACCGAGTACGTCCCCGAACTCGAGGCCCTGCCGACGGCGTTTCTGGACCGCCCGGAGCGGACACCGCCGTCGGTCCAGCAGGAGTGTGGCGTGCGGATCGGCGAGGACTATCCCCGGCCAGTCGTCGACTTCGAGGCTCGCCGCGAGACGTTCTGGACCCGGTACGAGCGTGTCCACCCCGACGCCGCGCGCCTGCTGGCCCGCCCCGAGGTGGCGAAGCGCGCCTCCTTCTCGGGTGGCTACGACGCCGCGCGAACGATCGCCCGAGAGCACGGCCGCGACTCCGGCGAGTCGACGGCCACCCAGGCCTCGCTCACCGAGGCACTCGACGACGCGGACGAGAACGCCCTGCCGGAGGGGACCGATCCTGGACCGCCGGGCGACAGTCTCCCCGCGACCGACCTGGCAGACGTGACGGTGCCCACCGGCGCCGGCGAGCGGGCGGGCGAGCCATCACCCGACGACCGGGCCGCGGTGGCCGACGATCCCGGGACCGAGACCGACAGCGACGCCGACGCAGACGGAGACGCGAACGCGGACGACGCACAGCAGACCTCGATCGGGACCTTCGACTGACCCGCGTGTCGGGGCGACGGGCAGCAAAGCGACGGGTCGGTCTCTCGGTGCTCTCCTCGCCCACCGCTGGTGACCGGCAGAGTCGTGGGGCATATGAGCCACGGTGCCGAACTCGAGACGTGACGAAGTCGCACGACCCGACGGCCGAGGTGTCGACGGGTCGACACGTCGAGGTGGCCGCGGTCGACCAGCCGGCCGGTGTGGACACTGGCGAGACGGTCCACGGCCTGGGGGTCCTGGCAGACGACAGCCACCCGCTGGTGCCGACGGTCGCCCACGACTACGTCGAGCGGGAGGTTCGGGACGGCCGCACCGACCTCGACCTCGCGGGGTCCTTTCTCTCCGACGAGGAGTACGCCCTGTTGCTGGTCGGCGAGACCGGCGTCGGAAAGGACCAACTGGTGCGGTACCTGTGTGCGCAGACGAACCGGCCGCTTGTGCGGGTGAACTTCGGGTCGGGCACGACGTACGCCGACCTGGTCGGTGACTACGCGCCGAACGACTCGGCAGACCGCGAGCGACTGGCCCGTGCCCGGGAGTTGGCCGCCGAGAGCGATGACCTGACCACTCGCGAGGCGATCGACCTCGTCGGCGCCGAGGACGCCTTTCGGTTCCGACCAGGGGTGCTGTACCAGGCGGTGAAGTACGGGTGGACGTTCGTCGCCGACGAACTGAACGCTGCCGGCCCGGCGGCGACGATGCCGCTGCACGGACTGACCGAGCGCGACGGGCAACTCGTCGTCAAGCCCACGGCGGAGGTGCTCGACCCCCACCCCGAGTTCCGGTTCGTGGCGACGATGAACCCGCCGCGGTACGCCGGCACGAGTCCGCTGAACGACGCCTTTCGCTCGCGGTTCTGGGAGTTGCGACTGGACTACCTGCCGCCCGAGGCCGAGCAACGACTGTTGTTCGCCGCGACGCCCCTCTCGCCGGACACCACCGAGGACCGACAACTGGCAGAGCGACTGACCGACCTCGCGGCCACGCTCCGTGACAGCTACCGGAACCGTGATCTCGCGACGCCGACCTCTCACCGGGCGGTGCTGAAGGTTGGCCGTCTCGTCTCCGAGTTCGGGATGGCTCCACAACCCGCCACGAAACAGGTGCTCCAGACCCGGGCGAGTCCGGAGGACCGCAGCGCCGTCGCAAAGGCGGTCGAGTCAGTCAGGTGGTGACTACCACCCGTGCGACTCACCGCCTCACTGTCGACACAGGGCGTCCGCGAGCGACTGGGTGTCGGGGAGAGCGAAGCACTGCGAGAGTCCGACCGGCGACGGCGCTACCTGGAGACGTACAGCCGTCTCGTCGCTCCCTGTCGACCGACGGTGCGGTTCTCGGCGGACCTGCACGCCGCCGACACCACCTGGCCCGACGACGACGGTGACGACCCGGTGATCCGGCTGACGACCCGGCCGCTCGAGCAACCGGTGACCGGGTTCCGCCGGCCGGTGTACGACCTGATCGTCCAGGAGGCGCTGGTCGTCCACGAACTGGGCCACGTGCTGTACACGGAGACGGGACCGTTCGAGGCCACAGCGACCGAACTTCCCCGACCGGAGCGCCGACTGTTCGCCCGCGTCTGGAACGTTCTCGAGGACGGCGCCGTCGAGACGCAGTTGCGACACCGGTACGCCGTCGCCGACGAGTTGCGGGTGTTGAACGCCAACCTGTACGCGAGCGGCACGCTCGGCTACCCCGACGCCGACGGCGCCACACGGGTCGGCCTGTTCCGGGCGGTGCTGTGTGGACTGGCAGACATGGCGGTGTACGACAGCGGCCGGTTCGCCCGCCTCGCGGGCGACGACGACACCCTGCGACTCGCCTCGCTCCGTGACGAGCGCGTCCTCGCGGCCCTCGTGCCGACGATGCGAGACGTCGTCGAGGACGTTCTCGCCGCGTCCGACCCCGCGGTGCGGACCCGCCTCGTGCGGTCATTCTGGGACGAGCTATCGGCCGCGATGACCGGCTCCGAGATGAGCGGCACGAGCGCGACCGCTCTCGACGGCCTGATCGACGCCGACGGCACGGTCAGCACCGTCGACACCACGCGGGCACCGGAGGGCGCCGTCGAGCGTCTCCAGGAGGCCGCCGAGGAGGCCCGCGGGACCTTCGCCGGCAAACCCGACGACGCCGACGCCCGCTTCGCCGACGCCCGCGAGGCCAGCGCCCTCTCCCGCGTGGACACCCGCAGGACTGTCCGGCGTCGAACGGCCAGGGTCGCCGGGACACGTCCCGGCACCGACTCCACCACCGACGGGGCCGACGAGTCCGCTCCCCACGGCTCCAGGTCTCCAGGAGACGACGGCCGGGCGAGCGACGGGGCCGCCGTCGAGACGCCGGACACGGGCGTCACGTCCGACGAGAGAACGACCGCCCCGGGAGCGACGAAGCCCGGCGTGCCGGCGGAGGCGGCGGCTGCGACCGACGACGGTGCCCCGGAGGCGGCCAGTGCCCCGGGGACGACACGCGGTCCAGACCCCGATGGCTCACCGGGAGAAGGTGAGGACGGCCCCGGCCAGGCGGATGGCGACGAGGGGGGGTCGGCGGCGACGGGCGGCCCGGTCGCGGAGTCGGAGATGCGCGAGCGGTACCGCGAGGAACTGGCGGCCGAGGCGACGGAGGTCGACGGCGGCGAGGCACGCGTCGACGCGGTCGAGACGTACCTCGAGACGCTGACCGAACTGGCAGCAGACGAGCCCGAGACGCCGACGATGCGGGTGGTCGAACGCGACGACCACGACGGCTACGACCGGGACCGATGGGAGACGGCTCGACGCAGTGCGCGACGGCTCGCCCGACGGTTTCGCTCCCGGTTGCTCGAACAGCGGCGTGACTCGGTGCGGCCCCGGCAGCGTCGCGGCACGCTCGACCGCGGACGACTGACTGCGGCGACCCGTGGGCGACCCGACGTGTTCAGCCGGACCGTCGAGGGGGACAGTCGGGCGTACGACTGTACGCTTGTTGTCGACCGCTCGGGGTCGATGGCCGACGACGGCATCGAGGCGGTCGAACGGGCCGCCGCGACGGTGGCACTCGCACTGGAGGACGTCGGTGTCTCCGTGACCGTCCTCGACCTGCACGACTCGACGGTCCGACTGGTCAACGCCGCCGAGGAGGACGTGGCCGCGGCCCGGCACACGCTGTTGACCGGCGAGGCGTCGGGCTCGACGCCGCTGTCGACGGCACTGCAGATCGAGCGCACGCGGCTCCAGGAGACCGGCGTCGAGAACCCGTTCGTCGTCGTCCTCACCGACGGTCGTCCCGACGACGAGCGACGGTACCTCGACGAACTCGACGCCGTCACCTTCCCTGTCGTCGGGGTGTACCTGACCGACAGCGCCGCCGTCCAGGCGGGCGCCCACGAGGCCGACGAGCGCTACTTCCACGGCGTCGCGCTGGTCGAGGACTGGACCGACCTCGACCGCCGACTGCGGGACCTGACAGAACAGATTTTGTTCTGAGTGTCGACAGCGTCGCTGTCGGTCGGGTCCCCCCGATGAGGAAGGCACAAGTCGATCCCGACCGGACAGGTGGTGTGACCGAGGACCGCGGGTTGGCACACTGTCCCCGGTGTGGGGCCGTCGAGCCGCCGTCGGGGTTCGACCGTCTTGACCCCGGGGGTGCCGGCGGGTCGATGCTGCGGTGTCTGGACTGTGACGCCACCTTCGCCTGGCGGTGCCGACCGGACGACCCCGACTGTGTCCACGGCCCGTTCACCTACGAGGGCGAGACGTTCACCGTCTACTTCGAGGACAGCGCCCGACGAGGGCGGTGACCGCCTCGCGCCCCCACCCGCCAGCAGACGGCCCGCGCCGGCCCCCCTGACGACGCCGACAACCCAGACCGATGCCCTCAGACACGACCTACCGGGCGGAACTTGAGATGGCCTCCTACGAGGCGTTCCGGCAGTTTCTCGACGCCGTCAGCGAGGACTTGGTCGCCCCTGGTGAGAAACGGGACCTCCGCAGGCTGGTCGAGACGAACGACGTCGAGTGGCCCTGCGAGATGGTGTTCGAACTGGACGCGACGGAGTGGCAGCAGTTCAGCGCCGCCAACCCCGACCAGGCACGCGTCCTCGAGCCGCATCTCAAGGCCCAGGCCAGCCGAGAGTGACCGCTCGGCGGAGGTGGGCGATACGGTCCCGAAAAGACGCGGCGACGCCCGGTGGGTCACCCGTCGGGGCGGTCGACGTGGAACTCGGGCTCCTCCTCGACGCCGATGCGGGTGAACTGTCGGTCGATGCTCTCCTTTGCGGCGCTGACGGCGCGTTCGCGGTTCTCGTAGCCACGGGGCGAGGGAGGCTCGAACGCCACCTGCACCTCGCCGTCTCGGAGTTGTAGCGTCTGCCCGCCGCTCTCGACGGCGTAGAACTCGTCACACACCCAGACGTACGGCGCCGACGGCGTCACGGCACCCCGGTACGACGGCGGGCGCTCCCCGGGCTCGTACAGCGTCCCCGTAGTCCCGGTCCCGCCGGCCAGACCACAGATCAACAACACAGTCTCACAGCTCCCCGTAGCGCTGTTTCTCCCGGAGGTCGTCGACCCGCGCTCTGATCTCCTCCATCTCGCCGCTTTCCTGCTTCGAGTCGACGTGGCTGTACATCAGCCCCATCCGGTGGTTCGAGCGGAGTTGGTCCTCGTTTCTGTCGAGAAAGTCCCAGTACAGCGCGTTGAACGGGCAGGCCTTGTTGCCGGTGTCCTTTGTCTTGTAGTAGTAACAGTCGCCACAGTAGTCGCTCATCTTGTCGATGTAGTTGGCCGAGGAGACGTACGGTTTCGAGGCGAACACCCCGTCGCCGTACTGTCCCATCTCGATGACGTTCGGCGTCGTCACCCAGTGGTAGGCGTCGACGTAGGTCGCGTGGAACCACTCGTTCAGTTGTTTCGGCTCGACGCCCCACAGCGTGGCGAAGTTCGCGAGCACCATCAGCCGCTGAATGTGGTGTGAGTACCCCCGCTGCTCGACGTCGGCGACGCTCTGGCGGAGACACTCCATGTTCGTCTCGGCGGTCCAGTAGAACTCCGGCAGGTCGTGGTCCGCCTCGAGTTGGTTCGCGGTGTCGAGACCGGGCATGGCATGGCGGTACACGTGGCGCATGAACTCTCGCCAGCCGATGAGCTGTCGGAGCACCCCCTCGACGGAGTTCAGCGGTATGTCGTCGTTCTCGTGGTACGCCGCCTCGATCGTGGAGACCGCCTCCCACGGGTGTAACAGTCCGAGGTTGATCGACGACCCCAGCAGCGCGTGGGCCATCGCCCAGTCGTCGCTGCGCATGGCGTCCTGGTACGGGCCGAACTCCGGCAGTCGGTTCTCCACGAAGTGGGTGAGCTTCGCCCGGGCCTGTTCGCGGGTGACCGGCCAGACGAGGTCCTCTTCGGCGCCCCAGGTGTCGAACTCCTCGGACACCCATTCGCTGGTCTCGGCGGTCAGGTCGTCGTGGTCTGGGTACAGCACCGGCGGCGACTCCCAGTCGTCGGGTGGGAACTCCTGGTTGTCGTCGTCGTAGTTCCACTCGCCGCCGACCGGCCCCCCGTCGTCGGTCATCAACACGCCGGTCTGCCGGCGCATCCACCGGTAGAACGTCTCGTGTCTGAACGGGTCCTTGCTCGTGTCGTTCGCCCAGTCGTCGAACGCCTCCCGGGTGCCGACGAACAGTTCGTTGCCCACGACGTCGAGTTGCCCGCCGGCCTCCTCGACCAGTTCCCGGAAACGGTCGGCACTGCGGTGACTCGCCGACCGCATCTGCACGAGTTCGTCCTCCGGGTACCGCTCGAAGTACGTGTTCAGTCCCTCTCCGAACGTGTCCGCCTTGATGTACTCCACGTCGTAGCCCCGGTCGCGGAGTTCGTCGCGGAAGTGTCGCATCCCGCTGAACACGAGCGTCAACTTGTGGTGGTGGTACGGCTTCCGTCGGGCGAAGTCGTGCGCCTCGATCAACAGCACCCGCGACCCCTCCGGGGCCCGCCCGACCGGCCCGACCTCGGGGTGTAACTGCGTCCCCAGCACCCACGGGACGCGGGTGTCACTCTCCAAACTGTACTGCTCGGTCTCGCCGACGACCGGTGCTGTCACTACGCGTGGTACCCCCTGGAGAACATTATACCTCTCGTCCAACCTGGCTGTCCCGGACCGCGGCAGGAGCACGAACGGTGACCGTCGACACCGTCGGAACTGTGTCGCTAGTCGCGAGAGTGCAGCGTGCTGTTTAAATGAGTGCCACGATAAGAGTGAATATGAGATGGGACACGGACTGGGGACTGCGTGTCCGGATGCTTGCGGTCCTTCTCGGTCTGTTCGCGCTGTACGCGGGCTTCGTGTGGGTGGTCGGACAGTACCTCGACAGTCTCGTGGTCGCGGTCGGTGCCGCGGCCCTCGTCGTCGCGTTACAGGTGCGGTACGGCCAGCGACTCACGCTGTCGGCGCTGAACGCACGGTCGGTGTCGCCCAGCGAGCGACCGGAGCTACACGCCCGGGTGGGTCGCGTCGCCCAGCAGGCCGGGGTGCCAGTGCCGGACGTCGCCGTGATCGACAGCGACGTGCCAAACGCCATGGCGACGGGGTTACGGCCGTCGTCGGCGACGGTGTGTGTGACGAGCGGGCTGCTACAGACGCTCGACGGTGACGAACTAGACGCGGTGCTCGCACACGAGATCGCTCACGTCCGCAACCGTGACGTGGCGGTGTTGACGACGGTGACCGCGCTGACGACGGCGGCGGCGGTCCTGGTGCGGAACTTCTGGTGGTTCGGCGACGGCGGCGACGGCGGTGACGGCGGTGAGGGCTGGCTCATCGGCATCGTCGGTGCGGCCGTCGTCGTCTGGCTGGTCGGCAGTCTGCTCGTCCGGGCGGTGTCGCGGTACCGGGAGTACACCGCCGACCGGGGTGCCGTCGCGATCACCGGCGACCCCGGTGCCCTCGCGAGCGCACTGCAAACCGTCGAGGGCAGCGCCCCCGAGAAGGATCTTAGGGCTGGCGGCGCGCGGGCGCTGCTGTTCGCGGACGCTGGCGACGGCAACGACGGACTGACGGCGACGCTGCGCCAGACAGTCAGCACTCACCCGTCGGTCGAGGCTCGGGTCGCCCGGCTCCGCTCCCTGCAGGCCGAGACGGTCTCCGGGTGACCTGACGCACGTCGCGATACTTCGGGGCGTCTCTGGTGTCACGAGCGCACTCCCGGCGACGGGTGTGTCGCTCCCGGCCCTCTCGGCTCGCGGCCCGACCCGTGGGCGAGTGCCGGAGTCCTCGTCGACCTGTCAGCGACAGCCCCGACCGCTCTCCGTCCGGGTGCGGTCGGGGATCTGGTCAGGTGTCGAACCCCGAACCCGAACGAACCATTACGACAAGTCGCGTATATCGGTCGTGAGCCACGACCGTCTCCACGCCCGGGAACCGACCCACGACCGCGACCGGTGGACCCGCGGCGTCGTGCGTGACCTCTCACGGCGAGACGGCCACGCCGTCGTGACAGTCGAGAGTCCCGCGGGTGAGACGGTCGACCTCGTCGTCACGCTCGCGGTGCGAGACCTCTTCTTGCGGCGACTGGACCTGGCCTCCGACGAGTCGCCAGTTGGCGAGCGCGTCTGGTACCGCAAGAAGCGCTCGTAGTGTTGCCCGGTGACGGGCGCCGCGAACGCACTCGCCACGGGATCGACCATCAGTCCGGTCTCGCGCGGCCCTAACACCGGTGAGGTGACACCACGACGGAACGGTCCTGCCAACGAGGGTCGGTCCGGGACAGGGTGTCCACGAGACAGGCGACCAGTTTTGATGGTCGAGGCAGCAAGCGTGAGTATGGCCTGCCCGATCTGTGGCGGTCCGGGAGGCAGTGACGCCTCCGAGTCCCCGAGCACGGTCTGCGACGAGTGTGACAGTCGGGCGGTGACCGAGGACGGGGAGGAGCCGTGGCACGGGTGGCCGCCGGGGGAGAAGCCAGAGTCGGAGGACGGGACCGTCCACCTCCCCCCGACAGGGGTGAGAATCCGGTGTTCATCGACGGCGAAAAGTGCTGGCGGCGGTACCGCTTCGGGGGGTGGGTGACCATGGTCGACGAACACGACTGTGAGACGCTAGAGGAGTTCTACCGGCGTCACGGCGTGATGTGAGCAGACCGATGGGCAGCGAGGTGCGTCCCTCAGCGACGCCCACCACGACGTTCACTACCGTAGTGAGCGTGGTTTGGCCCCTGCGGCACGTTTCACTCCTGGCGGGTCGTGCTCGTCCGGGTCGTCTCGGCGATGCTCACCGGGAGACGTGACGACCGACCGGGTCAACACGACCGTCGCCAGGACCAGTGCCACGCCGGCGGTGAGCGCGGGCGCGGCGACGGCGGCGACCGCGGCGGGCGTCAGCGCTGCGGTCACCACTGCACCGGCGAGGGTCCGCTGGCCGCTGTGTTCTTCGACACCGTGCGTTCTGGGTGGACGAGTGACCTCGTACATTGCGTCCGATCCAACGGGAACGTTCTGCTTAGTGGTGAAGTCTAGCTATCATGACTGGCCGCTCGCCGGACCACTTCTAACCGGGAAGACGGGGATTCGACCCACCGATGGAGCGAGTTTCCGGACCGTCTCGGGCTAGCACTGCGACTCGCCAGGCGGGTGCCGCGAGCCGTCCATCGTGACTCCCGTCACCTGAGACTCGTCCGGGGTGTCGACGGCGGCAACTGCCCGGCGAATCCGAGTGGCATCGACGGACATCTATCGGGTATTAGCCTGATACTACCAGCGTTGCCACCGCGTAGGCACAATCATACAATGTACAAGTGCGGTATACAGTGGACCGGGATGGGGAAATTAATGTCACACGCTCCATTCCCCTCCCGTACCTAGCGGTTGAGTGACAATAATGTGCGTTTCGGCTCGCCGAGCCGACAAATGAAAAATCATTAGCATTGTGTGGATAGTAAAACGGCCCA
>CAZQHW010000062.1:0-14110 GCA_964593395.1 uncultured Halobacteriales archaeon | reverse complement strand
GGTCGTCTGGTCCGTACATGGACGACGAGGTCGTGGACCGCGCGACGGCGTCCGCCGCGGTCGACCCCGAGGAGGCGGCGGTTTCTGTCGAGGGGCTGGCGAAGACGTTCGGCAGCGGCGCCGACGCCGTCACCGCGGTCGACGACGTCTCCTTCCGGGTGGCACGGGGAGAGGTTGTCGGGCTGCTCGGCCCCAACGGCGCGGGTAAGACCACCACGATCAAGTCGATGCTGGGGCTCGTGGTCCCTGACGACGGGGCGGTGCGGGTCGACGGCGTCGACGTTCTCGAACACCCGCGCGAGGCCTACGAGCACGTCGACGCGATGCTCGAGGGGGCTCGTAACGACTACTGGCGGCTCACCGTCCGCGAGAACCTCCGGTACTTCGCCGCCGTCCGCGGCGAGGACCCCGACGCGATGGCCGACCGCCACGACCGACTGCTGGACCGACTCGACCTCGCCGAGAAGGCCGACACCGCGGTGCGTGACCTCTCGCGAGGGATGAAACAGAAGGTGTCCCTTGCGAGCGTGCTCGCCGGGCGGGTGTCAGTGGCCGTGCTGGACGAGCCCACCCTGGGACTCGACCTCGAGAGTTCGGTCACCCTGCGACGGGAGTTGCGCCGACTGGCCGACGAGCGCGGGGTGACGCTGCTGGTCTCGAGTCACGACATGGACGTCATCGAGGAGGTGTGTGACCGCGTCATCATCATGAACGACGGCCGTATCGTCGCCGACGACGCCGTCGACAGCCTGCTCGCCGACTTCGAGACGCGGGGGTACAGGATCACTGTCGGCGGCGTGGACGAGCGAGCACTCGTGGCCCTCCGGAGCGACTTCGAGGTGACCGAGGTGGACCGTCTCGACGCCGAGCGGACGCGGATCGTGGTCGCTGCCGACTCGGCGGCGTTCTACCGGTTGACCGACGCGATGGAGCGCCACGACCTCCGGGTCGACGCCGTCGAGACGCTCCAGCCGGACCTCGGTGAGGCGTTCGTGGAGTTGACCGGTGACGGAGGTGACAGCGTTGCGGGGACCGTCGACGGGCACACGACCGGGGCCGACGCGACTCCGCACCGGGCCGATGGGGGTGCAGACGAGTGAGCGTCGAGCGCCGGTCCGGCGGGTACTACCACCTGCTGCGGGCGGTCGTCTACCGCGACCTGGTGGTGTGGGTGCGCTATCCGGTCAACGCCGTTCTGGGGCTGATCACCGCGGTGTTCTTCTTCGGGCTGATGTTCTACGGCGGCACGCTCGTCGCCGGCCAGGCGATCAGCGACACCATCGAGGGGCTGGTGGTGGGGTACTTTTTGTGGACGCTGTCGGTGGGGGCGTACTCCGGGGTGGTGAGCGACGTGCGCTCGGAGGCGAGTTGGGGCACCCTGGAGCGACACTACATGACCCCCTTCGGCTTCGGGCCGGTGGTGCTCGCGAAGTCGCTCGCGATCGTCTTTCGCACGTTCGTCACGTCGGCAGCAGTCCTGGCGGCGATGCTGCTGATGACCGGCACCACGCTTCAGGTGAACCTGCTGACCGTTCTCCCCGTCGCCGCCCTCGCCATCGCCGGCGCGCTCGGACTGGGCCTGGCGATGGGTGGGCTAGGCGTGCTGTACAAGCGGATCGGCAACGTCGTCAACCTGCTGCAGTTCGCCTTTGTCGGGCTGATCTCCGCGCCTGCCTTCGAGTTGTGGTGGGCGCCCCTCCTCCCGCTGGTGCAGGGCAGCGCCATGCTCCAGCAGGCGATGACCGACGGCGTCCGCCTGTGGGAGTTCGCTCCCCTCGACATGGCCGTACTCGTCGCCACCGCCGCGCTGTACCTCGGGATCGGCTACGCTGGCTTTGCGCTTGCCACCCGACGCGCCCGCCGTCTCGGCGTGCTCGGCGACTACTGACCGGCGCCCGCACCGTACGCGCCCGGGTCGGCCCGTCGAGGACTGTAAGGCACAAGTGTCCGCACCCACTCAACGAGGTGTGAGCACTGACGCTGAGGACACGCTCCCGAAGCCCGCCGCCGTGCCGCCGGACGCGGAGCCGCCGACCCGGGTCGAGGTGTACCCAGGTCGGGAGGCAGTCGTCGAGTTCGACCCCGCGCTCACCTTCGAGTGCGTCGACGACTGCACCTGGTGTTGTCACCACGGCGTCTTGCTGTACGAACCGGACCTGCAGGAGTTGGCGGAGCGAGCGAACCTCGCGGAGACGACGACCTCCGTACGCGGCGAGCGGTTCGCCCGTCGCGAACAGGCCGACCACGAGCACACGGCCGCCGACGGCGGCGCCTGTCACTTTCTCGGAGAGGACGGCCTCTGCTCGCTGCACGCCGAGGGGGACTGGAAGCCGGCCCGGTGCTCGGTGTTCCCGCTGTCGGTGCGCCGCGAGGCGCCCGACGCCCCCTTGCGGGTTGGCGTCCGCGACGTGGCCACCGAGCACTGCGACGGCCTGGACGTGAGCGAGCGCCGGGTGATCGAGAACCTGGAGGCGTTTGTTCCGCCGGTGCTGTGGGAACTCCCTGACCCCGACACGCGTCGGGAACTGTAGGTGCCGGGCCGCCGCGACGCCCCCGACCGCCACACCGACGCCGTTAACCGATTCCGTAGCCGAAATTTTTATTTAAACTCCGGTGTAGTTAACAGAGGAATGCGGACAGACCACGGTGCCGGGGTTCCAGACAGCACTACGTTCGCCCAACGGCTGGAGGAACTCAGGCGCGAGGGTGCTAACCTGCTTCTGGTCGGCGAGACGAGCCCCGAGGCTCACGCTGCCGCCTCCCGCCGTCTCCTCGAAGGTGCCGACGAGGACCACCGGCACCTGTTTGTCTTCACCGAGGGAGCGGACATCGCCACCGCCCTGCCCGACGACGGCGACCCCGACCGCACCCAGGTCGTCACGCAGTTCGCCGGCGGCCCTCGACCGACGGGGTGGTCCGCCGACCTCCCCGAGACCGTCGTCCAGGACTCGGACCCGTCGGCGCTCGCGGGCGCCGTCGTTGAAGAACTGAACGAGCTTCAGGACGAGGAGATGGCGGCGTCGGACATGCGCCTGTGTTTCGACTCGGTCACCTCGCTCGTCCGGGACAACGACTCCGAGGACGTGTTCCGCACGCTGCATCTCATCACCACCAGGCTCCGGCAGGTGAACGGTCTCGGGCACTACCACCTCCGGATCGACCGCGACGAGGACTACGTCCGCCTGTTGGAGCCGGTGTTCGACGCCGTCGTCGAGTTGCGTGTCGACGACGGCCGACGGGAACAGCGCTGGCACCTGCGCGACAGCGAGGTCACCTCCGAGTGGCTCGCGCTGTAGTCAGTACTCGGCCAGGAGCGAGCGCAGTCGCGCCTCGTCCTGCATCCCGACCAGTCGCTCGACCGGCTCCCCGTCGGCGTACAGCACCAGCGTCGGTACGCCACGGACGTTCGACGCCGCGGCCAGCCCCTGGTGAGCGTCGATGTCGACTTTCGCCACGACGGCGTCGGTGTCGGCGGCGATCGACTCGACTACCGGCTCCAGGGCCTTGCACGGGCCACACCAGTCGGCGTAGAAGTCCACGAGCACCGTCTCGTGGCGCTCGACCAACTCCGAGAGGTGAGCCTCGCCGTCGACGTGGACGGGGTCGTCGTAGGCGCTCGCGTCCGACTCGTCGCCCTCCTGCAGTCGTTTTCGCTTGCGTTCGCGGATCGCCTCGATGTCTTTCTCCTCGTCGACTGCCATACTCGAACCTGTGGCCCCCACAAGGTAAGTTCACGGCGCGGTGGCACGCCGCGCGAACGACCGTCAGGCCGGCCGGACCGGCCCCGCCTCGACGCGCATCCCGTCGTGGGCCGCGTACAGCAGGTGTGGATCGCCCTCGACGGCCAACCCTGCCGCCGCCGGCAGCGTGTTCGACCGCACCTCGGCCACGGCGGCGGAGGGGCGCCAGGGGACGTGGTCGATCTCGCCGACCCAGACACGACCGGCACGACGGAGGTAGAACCGGTACCGCTCGAGGAGAAAGGCGGCGAGCGATCCGGCCTCCGTCTCCGAGCGCTCGCCGTCGGGGCGACAGGTCCCGACGAACCGCGCGGCGGTGGCGCCAGGGTGAGTGCGCCGTAGGTGGAGGGTGTGGTCGCCGTCGGTCTCGCGAAACCGCCCCTCGGCCCGGTAGTACGGCAGGCCGTAGGCCGTCCGGGCCGCGTCGACGGCGACGGGGTCGGCGGCGTCCAGACTGAAAAAGTACACTCCCGGCGTCCCTTCGTGTCGAACGTAGGTCCGCAGGTTGAGTTCGGCGAACCCCTCGCCCGCGTCGGCGTCCGTGTCGCTCCCGACACCGACGCCGACGCCGGCGTCGGTGATCTCCAGGGCGACGACCCCGAGCCACGCCTGGCCGTCGTACGTGTCGACCGACAGTCCCTCCGGAAGCGCCCCGGCGACGGCGTCCGGCGCCACCGGCCAGTGGAGAAACCAGACGTCACGCCAGGACAGCGCCAGCAACGACATATTCCTTTTAGGCCCCGCGTAGACATCGGCCTGACGGTTCCCGAAGGCAGACGTGGTGACGCCTGGCCGGTGAGTGAGGCGTGGGCGGCGCCGTCCCGCTGTCGACGTGACGGTGAGTGCCGCCGCTGGCGGGGTGTACCGGGAGTGCGAGAGGTAGTGTCGGCGTGCGAGGCTTACTTCGGGGTTGGGGCCTCGAGATCGCCGCTCTCGTAGTCGATCTCCACCTCGGGGCCGGCGAACTGCGGGTCCCAGGTGTTGCGGTGCAGGAGGTGGACGTCGAAGTCGTCGACGTTCTCCGTGCCGACGGCGGCGTCGAGCATCGGGCGGATGTCCTCCTCGGCGACGGTCGCCTCGGCCATGAGGCGGCCGTCGGTGCTCTCGAAGACGCGCTCGACCTCGCCGGCGCTGGCGAGGTCGTCGGCCGTGTCGCCCGCGTCGGGCGCGAGGTCGATGTCGATGAGCACCGGGGTGCCGTTGTTCAGCGTCGTCCGGTCGAGGTCGAGCGTGAACCGCTGGATGACACCGGCCTTCTGCAGGCGGTCGACGCGGTCCGAGACGGTCGGCGGCGAGACGCCCACCCGCTCTGCGATCTCACTGTACGGTCGTCGCGCGTCCTCCAGCAGGAGCCGAAGGATGTCGAGGTCTGTCTGATCCAAGTCCCGCATGTTCCGGACAATAACCCTTTATCTTATAGAGTTTTCGTATTGGTTGCGTTAGTATGACGACGAAACTAACCTGACGAGGGGAAGATCGTGACTTTCGGGTGACACCGCCCCGTCCGGAACCGGGTCCGGCGATGGCGGCGGGCCACGCCGGGCGATCACTCCCGGCCCATCGTGTGAAACTCGGGGTTCGGGCGCATGTCCGCGAGTTGGGCCATGCGGTTCGAGAGGTTGAACAGCGCGGTGACGGCGCCGACGTCCCATATCTCCCGGCGAGAGAGGCCGGCCTCCTCGAGTGCCGCGACGGCGGCGTCGTCGACCTGAGCCTGGTCCTCTGTGAGCGTGACCGCGAAGTCGAGCATCGCGCGGCGGCGCTCGCTGAGGTCGGCGTTGCGGTGGTTGGCGACGAGTTGGTCCGCGAGCAGGGGGTCGTCACCGTACAACCGCAGGAGTGCGCCGTGGGCGACGTTGCAGTAGTTGCAGTTGTTCGCGCCGCTCACCGTGACGATCACCATCTCGATCTCCGTGCGACTTATTTCGGCGCTCTCGACGACAGCGTCGTAGTAGTCGAAAAAGGCACGGAAGTGTTCGGGCGCGTAGCCGTACGCCAGAAAGACGTTGGGGACGAAGCCAGCGTCGGCCTCCTCCGCGCGGATCCGCTCTTGAAGGTCCGCCGGCAACGCCTCCACGTCGGGCACCGGAAAACGGGTCATCGCGGGTGGCTCGCCGCCGTCGGTCAACAGGGTGTCTCTGCCGCCCGGGTCGTCGGAGTCGGTGTCGTTGTCTGGGTTGGCCATGCACCCTCGGTGACCGGCAGCGACAATCAGCGTTGTTGTCCCGTTTCGTCACCGACGCCGGCCTTTCCGAGCCACCACAGCGTGACGTACACCACGCCGCCGAAGACGAACAGCACCACGGGGATGAGAAAGGGCCCGAACGTCGCCGTGAGCGCCTCGTGGACGACCATACTCACAGAAGAGTGCGCCCCGATATGAGCGACGCGGTTCTCTGGCAGTCGGGTCGGCCCCCGCGTCGGGAGTCCCTCCCCGACCCGGGTCGTGGCGCGTGACACCCCCTGTCTCAGCCCGCCGCTTTTTGTCCCCGGGGATCCAACGCGGAGTATGAGCGACACCAGACGCGGTGCCGGACCGGACCGGCCGGACCGGGGACTGGACGACGACGAGTTCCAGGCGGTCGTCGAGGACCTCACCGTCACCCTCGAGGAGGTCAAGCGCGAACTCGAACGCGAACGAGAGCGACAGACACGGGACAGACGCGGCCTGTTCGGACTCCCACGCCCCCCGAGCGGCCAACAACTGCTGCGGTTCGCCGAGGAGTTCGCCATCCCGGCGGCGATCACGGTTCTCGAGGCCAACGTCAAACTGCTCAAGCAACTCCGACGAGCGATCCGGGTCGCCCGGACGGGCCGCGAGACCCGTGAGCGGACCCGCGAGGTCGGCGAGGGAGCGGTCGACGTGGGCCAGGACCTCCTCGAGCGGGTCGGCGACGGACTCCAGGACCTGCGCTCGGCCGTCGAGGGCGGCGCGATCCCGGACGACACCGCCGACGACGACCTCCTCTCCGAGGTGGACGACCTCCAGGACGAGATCGACGACCGCGTCGCGAACGCCCGCGAGCAGCAGGCCGAGAGCGAGCGACGCCGCGAGCGCCGCCAGGACCGACGGCGCAGCCGTGACCGTCGCGAGGACGGTGCCGACGCCGACGGGGACGACAGCGAGGACGCGGGTGGCGACCGGCGCCGGCGTTCCGACCGACGCGAGGACGACGGCTCGAAGATCGACGTCGACGCCGAACTGGAGTCGCTCAAAGAACGCTACCGGGACGGGGACGACGAGGGCGACGCGAGCGCGGACGGCGACGAGAGCCCAGGTGACTCGGGCGACGCCGACGACGCTGGCGACGCGAACGACGCTGGCGACGAGGACGAGCAGTAGGTCTCAGACCGGTTCGAACCGGTAGCCGTCCCACTCGTGTGAGTCCGGGTGCCGGATCCCGGCCTCCGGGTCGCGTAACTGTTCGACGTACACCGGCCGGACGGTGTCACCGATAGCCACCTCGGCGGTCGTGCCGCCGATCGCCCGCACGCGGCGGTCGTCGACCTCGAAGGTGACGACAGCGATCCGGTTTGGATTGCGGACGCCCGGCGGCGTCGCGTGGGCCGTCGTCCAGGTGACCACCTCCGCCGTGTGGTCGGAGAGGTCTACAGTGTCGGTCTGTGCCCGGCCGCAGTCCGGACAGCGCTGGTGTGGCGGGTAGGTGAGGTGGCCTTTCGGGCACTCGCCGGCGAGCAGTCCGCTGCCGTCGCCGTCCCGGTCGTCACTCTCCTCTCGGTCGCCGCCCGCGTCTCGGTGCTCGCCGGTCTCGTCGTTCTCGGCCATCTACACCGCCTCCATGACCGTCGTCGTGACGCAGTTCCCGAACCCGCCGACGTTGCAGGCCAGTCCCACGTCGGCCTCGACCTGTCGCAGTCCGGCGTTGCCGGTGAGCTGCTGGTGGATCTCGTACACCTGTGCGACCCCGGACGCCCCGAGCGGGTGACCCTTCGATTTCAGCCCGCCAGAGGTGTTTACAGGAAGGTCGCCGTCGCGGGCGGTGCGACCCTCTTGAACCGCCGCCCAGCCGCGACCTTTCTCGAAGAAGCCCAGATCCTCGCTCTGGAGCACCTCCAGAATTGTGAACATGTCGTGTACCTCGGCGACGTCGACGTCCTCGGGCCCGCGGTCGGCCCGGTCGTACGCCTTCCGTGCGGAGTCCCGGACCGCGCCCATCGTCGTCGGGTCCGGTCGCTCGTGGACGACGTGGGTGTCGGTGGCGCCGGCGATCCCCGTGATGACGGCGTGGTCGGCGCCGTGGTCGCGGGCCACGGACTCGGGACACAGCAACAGGGCGGCACTCCCGTCGGTGATCGGACAGAAGTCGTACAGCCGCAGCGGGTCGGCGACGATCGGCGACTCCATCACGGTCTCTACGTCGACCTCGCGACGGAACTGCGCGTGCGGGTTGTCGAGGCCGTGGCGGTGGTTCTTGACGGCGACGCGGGCCAGCGCCTCGCGGGGGGCGTCGTACTCCTCGAGATACAGGCGGGCGGTCAGCCCCGCAAACGACGGCAGCGTGACGCCGTGCTTGTACTCGACGGGGTGGGTGAGCGAGGCGATCACGTCGGTGGCCTCGGCGGTCGAGCGGTGGGTCATCCGCTCGCCGCCGACCAGAAGCGTCGCCTCGCTGGCCCCGCTCTTGACCGACTGCCAGGCGGCGTACAGACCGCTGCCGCCGCTCGCCGAGGTGCCGTCGACCCGTTGTGCGTAGGCTGGGGTCACTCCCAAGTCGTGTGCCAGCGCGTTCATCGTGCCGGTTTGGCCCTCGAACTCGCCGCTGGCCATGTTGGCGACGTACACGTGGTCGACGGCCGCCGGACCGAGCGGCGCCGCTTGCAGACAGCGGTCACCCGCCTCGGCCAGCAACTCGCGGATCCAGGCGTCGCGCTCGCCGAAGTCGGTCATCGCCGCGGCGACGACCGCGACGCGCTCGCCATCGCGCATACCCCTCTGAACGGCGCTCCCGGTGAAATATCCCGTGGACTGGCCGTCGTCAGAGGTCCATCCCGCCGGTGACGTCTATCACCTCGCCGGTGACGTAGTCGGCGTCCGGCCCGGCGAGAAACCGCACCACACCGGCGATGTCCTCGATCTCAGCGAACCGCCCGACGGGGATCTCCTCGAGGATCTCCTCCCGGACCCGCTCGGGAACGGCGTCGAGCATGTCGGTGCGGGTGAACCCGGGAGCGACACAGTTCGCGGTCGCCCCGCTCGAGGCGAGTTCGAGCGCCAGGGTCCGGGTGAACCCGAACATCCCCGACTTCGCCGCCGCGTAGTTCGCCTGCCCGAAGTTGCCCTGCTTGCCGACGACCGACGAGATGTTGATCAACCGCCCGGCCTCGGTCGCCCGGAGGTCCCCGTAGAACGCCTTTGTCGCGTTGAACGTCCCGCCGAGGTTCACCTCCATGACGGTGCGCCACTCCTCGCTCGTCATGTCCTCGAACCGGGTGTCGCGGTTGATGCCGGCGTTGTTCACCAACACGTCGGCGGTCCCGAACGCATCGTGAGCCCGCTCGCGCATCCGGTCCAGTTCCGCCGGTTCGGTGACGTTCGCCTGGACCGCGATCGCCTCGCCGCCACGGCGTTCGACGGCCGCGACGGTCTCCGTCGCCGCCGCCTCGGAACTGCGGTAGTTGACCACGACGTTCGCCCCGTGTGCGCCGAACTCCTCGGCGATCCCCCGGCCGATGCCCCGTGCCGACCCCGTGACGACACAGGTTCGCCCCGTCATGTCTGTCATACTGGACGAGTGCGTGGCGGGAGAAATAAGCGTTCGCCGGGGGTGCCCGGAGGCCCCGCGGGACCGGCAGGAACTACTCGACGAGGTCGGCGGCCTGGTCGATCCAGTCCGCGATCCGGCTCTCGGGGACGTCTATCTCGTCGGCGAGGGCCTCTGCGTCCGCGGCCGAGAGCGCCGCCAGGTCCTCGACGCCCGCCTCGCGCAGTCGCTCGGCGTACGCCGTCCCGACGCCGGAGACCGCCTCCAGGCCGGGCGCCTCGTCCGGACCGTCGACCTCGATCGAGACCGCCTCGTCGTCGGTGTCGTCCGCGTCCTCGGCCGTGACCTCGATCGATTCGGCCTCTGTCTCGGCGCCGTCGGCGTCCTGGACGTCGGACCGCTCGGCGAACCAGTCACACACCTGCGGCCAGAGGTTCTCGTGGGAGCGACTCGAGACGGACATGCCGATGTGACCGGTGGGGAACTCCAGAATCGTGGTGTCGTCGCTGCCGACGACGTCGTTGAACGGCCTCGACGCGGCCGGCGGGATGAGGTGGTCGTACTCGGCGACGATCTGGAGAACGGGCATGTCGATCCGCTCCAGGTCGACCGGGTGGCCCTCCAGGACGAGTTCGTTGCGGTACAGTTTGTTGTCCTGGTAGATGTCCTCGAGAAACTCGACGTAGGCGTCGCCGGCGACGTCGATGCCGTCGTTTATCCACTGTTCCATGCGGGCGAAGTTCTCGACGAACTCCTCGTCGTCGACGTTGTCGAACAGTCGGAGGTACTTCGTGACGCTGTTCTCGACTGGGTCCATCAGGGCGAACCCAACGTCGAGAAACTCCGAGGGGACGTTGCCGAACGTCTCCCGCAGGTCGGTCGGGGTGTAGTACTCCTCGTCACCCCACAGTTCGAGGACGCCGCCGGTGTCGTCGAAACACAGCCCCGTCGCCATCAGCCCGAGGTTGCGAACCTTCTCTGGAAAGAGGGCGGCGTACATCGTCGACATCGTGCCGCCCATGCAGTAGCCCAACACGTTGACCGAGTCCAGGCCGGAGCGGTCACGCACCTCGTCGACGCAGTTGTCGATGTAGCGGTAGACGTAGTCGTACAGCCCGAGCGAGGCGTCTAGCGTCGACGGCTCTCCCCAGTCGACGAGGTAGACGTCGAACCCCTGCGAGAGCAGGGTGCGGACCACCGAGCGGTCCGGCTGCAGGTCGAGAATGTACGGCTTGTTGATGAGCGCGTACACGACGAGGATCGGCACGTCCTTTCGCTCGTCCTCGGGGGCGGTCGACTCGTAGTAGTGCAGCGAGAGCTTGTTCTCGCGGTACACGACCTCGCTCTCGGTTGTGCCGACCGCCACCTCGCTCATGCGCTCTGCGGCCTCTGGCGTCGCCCCGAGTCGGCGGACCGTCTCGGCGGCGTTCTCGACGACCTGTGCCTGCAGTGCCAGGGGGTTCGGCGGCGTTCCGCTCATTCCTCGACGGCGTCGAGCAGGCGGTCGATCTTGTTTTCCAGGTCGTGTTGGCGTCGCTCCAGTTCGACGAGTCGCTCGCCGACCTCGTGGACGTCGCCCTCGGTGGCGAAGCCAAGCGAGTGCAGCGTCTCCTCGGCGGTCTCGTCGGCCTCCTGGCGCGTCTGGAGGGCGTCGCTGACGGCGTTGCCGGTCGCCGCGGCGAAGGCGGTCGTGCTCATGACCTCTTTGAACGCGTCGTTTGCGGCGTCGAGCCAGACGTTGCGAAAGGCGGCGGGGTCGACGTCCTCGCCGCTGGCGGCGTCGCCGGTCTGTTCGACCATCTGCTCGGCAGCCTCCATCCACACTTCGTAGGCGCGGGCGTACCCCTCGACGCCCTCCTCGATGTCCTCGGGGTCCATCGACATCGGACCGTCCACGTCCATCGGGGCGTCCATCATCGACGGCCCGTCGCCGTCGGCGTCGACGGTCTCGGTGAATGACTCGACGAGGTCGGCCTGAGCCTCGACGTTCTGTTCGAGTGCCTCGACGAACTGGCGGTTCATCCGCCGAGCGAACTCACCCCAGTCCTGGGAGTTGCTCATCGGCCGGTCTCCTCGACGCGGTCGAACCCCTCGATCGCTGCCTCGACCGAGGAGTCGACCGCCGCTTCGGTGGCCTCGAGGTACGCCTCGTAGGCGTTCTCGCCGCCCTCGGCGGCCTCGACCGCGGCGTCGGTGGTGCGGTCGTAGCTCTCCTCGGTGGCGTCGTGGGTGCGGTCGACGACCTCGTGGAAAGCCTCGAAGTCGGCCGCGTCGTCCGGCAGCGACGCCTCGACGCTCTCGAGGAACGTGTGCCAGCCCTCGCGGGAGAGGTCGTTCGTCTCGGTAGCGACCGAGCCCGAGGACTCGACCGCCGCCGTGGTCGCCTCGACGAGGTCGCGCTGTGCGCGCAGTCCCTCGGTGACGGCCTCGCCGGCGTTCTCTATCAGTGCGCGCTGTGCGTCGAAGACGGTGGTGTAGGGTGCCTGACTCATGGGTTTCGTATGGGGTGGTGTGGTTCGGTGTCGGTGTCGTGCGACCGTGGGTCTCCGGCCGCGGGACTCAGTCGTCGTCCTCGTCCGTACGGTTTCGCTTGACGGGAACGACGACCGCCTGGACGATGTCGCCCTCCTCGATGTCGAGCGCCTCGCGCTCGGCGTCGGGGATGGAGATGCGCCCGCCGCTCTGGACGCGGGTCTTGAACGTCGCCGCGCCCATACCCATCGGCCCCAGCGGCGAGCCGCTCCCGTCGCTGAGGGACTGCATCATCCGTTGTTGTGCGTCCAGGGTGCGCTCACCGGCCTCTTGGAGTTGCTCCGCAAAGGCCGCCGGCGGCCACGCTGGCGCTCGGTCGTCGTCCGTCATCACCTTTGCTTGGCGCCCGGCGAGGTTAACAGTTCCGGTTCTCACCATCTACTACCATTCAGTACCACTGAGTGCAGGCGAGCGGGCGACAGTGCCGATCGCTGTCACGAGAGGGGCCGGATCCGAAGATCATATGCGTCGAGCGGTACCAGACAACAGGGATGACAGATCGCCCGACGGACCTGACCGGGATGACCGAGTCGTGGGTACGACTGACCGGCAACGCGGTCGAGGCGGCGCTGACGGCCAACGCCGCCGCGCTCGACGTCTTCAGCGCCGCGACGCCGGACGACCCGAGCGACGCGACGGAGGCCACAGAGGCGGGGTCCGACGCCGAGGACTCCGACCCGGTCGAGGAGCGCCAACCCGGCAGCGCCGACTCCGTGCTGTACGAGACCGCCGACTGGACGGCCGAACACTCGCTGTCGGGCGACGGCGACGACCTGGCGGTCGGCGACAGCGTCGCCTTCGAGAAGACGCTCTCCGACGAGGACGTCCGCCAGTTCGCGGCGGTCACCGGCGACACGAACCGCCTCCACCTAGACGAGGCGTTCGCCGGCGAGACGCAGTTCGGCGGGCGCATCGCCCACGGCGGACTCGTCTCGGCGCTGATCAGTGCCGCCCTGGCGCGTCTGCCCGGGGTGACGGTGTACCTCTCGCAGGACCTGGCCTTCCGGGGGCCGGTCGGCGTCGGCGACCGCCCGCGGGCCACGGTCGAGGTGGTCGAGGACCTCGGCGGCGGCCGCTACCGTCTCGACACCGTGGTCGAGAACGACGACGAACTCGTCATCGACGGCGAGGCGGTCGTCCTCATCGAGGACGGTCCACAGGGCGCGTCCGGTGACGACGGCGAGTAAGGTCGAGCGGCCGACACGGCTCTCACTCCGACAGCGTCTCGACGGCGTCTTTCAGGTTCTCTAGCGTCGTGCTCACCTCGCGGCGGTTGTACCGCTCGACGAGCGGCTCCGCGAGGCCCCGCAGCGCCGGCACCGGGACCGTGTACTCCGCCGCGTAGGTGGCCCGCGTGCCGTCACCCTCGGGGGTGAACTCCTGGCGTATTTGGCCCTCGATGGAGCCGTCCAGGGTCCACAGCATCAGACTCGGTGGGTCGTACTCCACCGTCTCGACGGTCCCGTTTATCGACGCGCCGGCCATCGAGTAGACGTACTCCACCCGGCGACCCTTTGGCAGTTCGTCGACGCTCTCGACCGCCGAGAGACTCGGGGTTACCGCCACCTGGTTCTCCGGGTCGTCCATGAACTCGAACACCGCCTCGGGCGGCGCGTCCACGTAGATGTCGTCCGCTACTTCGGCCATGCGACAGGGTACGACGGAGTCCGAAGTGTACTTTTCCCCGTGTCTGCGCCCGCCGGGGCTACTCGCCGTCGCCTCCCTCGTCGTCCCCGTCTCCCTCCCCCTCCCACGAGGGGTCGTGCTCGCGGAACCACTCCGTCAGCGTCTCTACGCGGTGGATCGCTCGGTCGGGGTCGCCGACGTTGTGGTGCTCGTTCTGGTAGATCACGAGTTTCGCGGGCACGCCCTGCTTCTTCACGCTGACGTACAGCTGCTCGGCCTGGGTTGGCGGACACCGCCAGTCGCTCTCGCCCGCCGTCACCAGCAGTGGTGTCTCGACCTGATCGACCCGCGTGATCGGCGAGATGTCGTCGTACTTTTCGGGTGCCTCCCACGGGAGGCCGAACTCCCACTCGTGCCAGAGGTGGTTGTCGTCGGTGCCGAACGTCGAGCGGTTGTCGTAGATTCCGTGTTCGGCGGCGGCGGCAGTGA
>CAZQHW010000061.1:0-14496 GCA_964593395.1 uncultured Halobacteriales archaeon | reverse complement strand
GACGAGAACACCGGTAGCGCCGGATTCCAGTCCGGCGATGAACTGGTGCTCATCTACACCACCGACGGTGGCTCGACTGCCATCCCCGGTGAGAGCGAAGTCCCCTGACGGGACTTCCTCGCTACCACTTCTGACGGGCATCGCACCCGTTGTCCGCAACTCTGCGGCAGTGGCGACGCTGACCGCTTCGTGTCAATTTATACGAACCAAGCGTTCGTGATGCGGGTATCGTTTCGCCGTTCTCCTGTCAAAATCTGCTGAAAAGGGTCAAGTCGGCCACAATCCTAAAGTAAGGGTACGGATGGACCTGGGGAGGTTGGTGGTGGCGGAGGACGCCGTCTCGCCGGTCATCGGGGTCATCCTGATGGTCGCCGTGACGGTTATCCTGGCCGCCGTCATCGGCACGTTCGTGCTCGGGGTGGGGCAGGGAGCCAGTTCGCCGACGCCACAGGCGTCCTGGGAGTTCGACTACGACGACGGCGGCGACGGCTTTGGCGCGGGTACCAACGACCAGTTGACTGTCACCCACAAGGGCGGCGACAGGATCGAGGAGACGCTCACCGTGCAGGTGGACGGCAAGCGAGTCGACACCTCCAGCCAACTGGACTACGTTCCAACTTCACCATCTCCCCCCTTCGGTGCCGGCAACTCGATCGCCGTCGAGGAGAACAGCACCGACAGCATCCAGAGCGGGGACAGCGTGTTCGTCATCTACCGCCCGGACAAGCCCGACTTCCGGGCGCTGATCGGCGAGAGCACGGTCCCGAACTGACGAGGGGACTGCCGGCCGGCCCGCCGTCGCTCGCTCGCGTCGTGATGGTGACTGTGGCCGGCCGACGCCCGACGCTCGACGCCCGCGGCGTGGCCCGTATCGCCACCTTTTACCCCTGACCTTCGTACCCCCGACATGGAGAAACTGGACCGGTCGCTCCGCGAGGCCCCGATAATCGAGAAGGAGGGCTACCACTACTTCGTCCACCCCATCAGTGACGGCGTCCCGATGCTCGAACCGGGGCTGATGCGTGAGGTCGTCATCGGCATCATCCGCCGGGCGGAACTCGAAGACGTCGACCGCATCGTCACCCCCGAGGCGATGGGCATCCACATCTCTACCGCCGTCTCGCTGATGACCGACATCCCGCTGGTCGTCGTCCGCAAGCGCTCGTACGGTCTCGACGGTGAGGTCGCGTTACACCAGAAAACCGGTTACTCCGAGGGCGAGATGTTCATCAACGACGTCCACGCCGGCGACCGCGTGCTCGTTCTCGACGACGTGCTCTCGACCGGCGGCACGATGGCCGCCATTCTCCGGGCGCTGGAGGACATCGGCGCCGAGGTGGCCGACGCCGTCGCCGTCATCCGCAAACTCGGCGGCGGTGACGCCGTCAGCGAGGCGGGCTACGACGTGAAGACTCTCGTCACCGTGGAGGTGGTCGACGGCGAGGTCAACATCGTCGACGGCCAGCGCTCGACCGCCGACGCCGACGACTGACCCCGCCTGCGAGAAACACGCTCGCGTTCGCCGCGCTCGTCGGCTCCCGTCCCTGCCGCGCTCGTCGGTTCCCCATCCCCGACGCGTCCGTCGGTCCGTCCTGGAGCCAGCACCGGGAGTCTCGAAAGTGCCTGGACTGTGGAAACAGAAACACGGAAAACGAAAGACGGCTCACGCTCCCAGCGGGGCCCAGTGTTCGCCGGGTGGTGGTCGTGTCGTCGGCGCCTGGGCCGCGTCAGTCGATCTGGACGCGGGTCGTCTCGCGCTCCTCGGCGACCGGCATGTCGACCTGGAGGACACCGTTGCGGTACGAGGCGCGAATCTCGTCGGCGTAGACGCCCTCGGGTAGGGCCATCGTCCGGCGGATGCTCCGGTGCCGGCGCAGTTCGCCGGCCTCGTTCTCCATCCGGTGCTCGTTGTCGGCGACCAACACGAGGTCGTCGCCCTCGATCGCGAGGTCGATCTCATCGCGGTCGAAGCCCGGCAGGTCCGCGACCAAGATGTAGCCGTCCTCGGTGCGGTCCATCCGGACGGCGGCCTGGCCGGAGCCGTCGGCCACGTCGCCGCGACCTGCCGCCATCATCTCCGCCATCGACCGTCGCATCGTCTCGAAGGCGCTGTCCATCTCGTCGAACGGAGTTCGAATGTTCATTGCAATTATACATACGCCGACTGAGTATATAACGCTGCTGAGAGGTGTGCGCGCGCGGCGCACGCCACAGGGCACAACGCACATGAGCGGCGCGGTCGGTGTGAGAGCATGGAACTCCGCGGGTGGCTGGCGGAGTGGCGCGAGACGTACGAGACGTACCCTGTAGCGACCGCGGTGACCTGGGGCGAGTTGGTCCTGGGGTTCACCCTGATGCCGGCGGCGCTGGTCTACCCCGCGTTCGCACGGCGACTGCACTGGAGCGTTGGATTCGCTCTCGTGGCCGTCAGCGCCGCCTTCGCGGTGTGGTTCACCGTGTTGCGCGCCCCGGTGATGGAGCGGTTACTCGCCTGATAGAAAGGGGTTTGAGCGCGGCCCGCGCAGTCGCTCGCATGTCCAAAGTGGTCGTCGTCGGCGGCGGCGTGACCGGCGTCGGTGTCGCCCGTGACCTGGCGCTGCGCGGCGTGACGGTCACCCTGGTCGAGCGCGACACGGTCGCCGCGGGCACCTCCGGCCGGATGCACGGCCTGTTGCACAGCGGCGCCCGCTACGCCGTGGGCGACCCGGAAAGCGCCCGCGAGTGCCGCCGCGAGAGCCAGGTCCTCCGGGAGATCGCTCCCCACTGTGTCACTGACACCGGCGGCCTGTTCGTCTCGCTGCCCGAGGACCCTGCCCACGTGGACACGTTCCAGGAGGCCTGCCGCGCAGCGGGGATCCCCGCAGAGACCTGGAGCGCCGAGCGGGCCCGCGAGGCCGAACCAAACCTCTCGCCCGAGGTTGAGCGTGTCCTGCGGGTCCCCGACGGCGTCGTTCACCCGGTCCGGTTGTGTCTCGCGACCGCACTCGATGCCGAGCGGGCGGGCGCGTCGATCCGGACGGGGGTTCCCGTTGAGTCGCTGCACACCTCGAACGGGCAGGTCCGGGGCGTCGACCTGGCGAACGGCGAGCGGGTCGCGGCCGACCACGTCGTCAACGCTGCGGGGCCGTGGGCGGAGCGCCTGGCGGCGACGGCCGACGTCGAGTTCACGCTGGCCCCGTCAAAGGGCGTGATGGTGGTTCTCGACGGCCCGCCCGTGAAGCGTGTGTTGAACCGCTGTCGACCCCGGAGCGAGGGCGACATCGTCGTCCCGGTCGACGGCGCCCCGGTGCTCGGCACCACCGACCGCGCCGTCGCGGACCCGGACGACTACGACCGCGACCCGGCAGAGGTCGAGACCGTCCGTGAGTCCCTCTCTGCGGTGGTACCCGACGTGGCAGCGGCGACGGTGCGGGAGTCGTACTGGGGTGTGCGGCCTCTGGTCGACGCCGGCGAGAACCCGACCGAGGCGGCCCGCGGGTTCACCGTGCGGACCGAGCGTGGCCTGACCAGCGTCGCCGGAGGCAAACTCACCACGCACCGCCTCATGTCCGAGGCCGTCGCCGACCGAGTGTGTGACCGCTTGGGCGTCGCGAGGGCGTCGGAGACGGCCAGCCGAGCGCTGCCCCGAGACGCTCTCGACGCCGCTGCAGGCCGCTGGGCGCCGGACTCGCCGGTGCCCGGGACGCCGTGCAGGTGACTGCCCGCCGGGGCCAACGCGATGGCGAAAGACCTACATTCAGTGCGAGTCGATAGTGCTGCATGCTCCAACCGCTCCAGCTCGGGATTCCAGGGGGTCCGGAGCTGCTGATCGTGCTGCTGCTGGCCGTGTTGCTGTTCGGTGCGAGCAAGATCCCGAAGCTCGCCCGGGCGAGCGGCGAGGCCATCGGCGAGTTCCAGAAGGGTCGTGAGGAAGTCGAACAGGAACTGGAGGACATCCGTGACGCTCCCGGCGAGACCGCTGCCAGCGAGTCCACGGACGACGGTTTCGTCGAGACCGAGCCGGTGACCGCCGACGAGGAGACCGAGGCGACCGCCGGCGCCGACGAGTAGTCAAAGTCAGCCGACCAGTCCCCCGGCGACCAGAAGCGCCACTCCGGACAGGACCAGCGCCACGATCCATGCTATCATCATCAGTACTACGTCCCTGAGCCACTCGTCCTCGATGTAGGCGTCCATACCCCGTACAGTACGGGCTGTGCGGAATTAAGCCTCTCGAATCCGGCCGGGAGCTTCTCGGGGCTGGCCTCCCACCGGGCGGACATGGTCCACCAGTGTCCGGGCTGCGGGGACGAACTCCTGAACACGCCAAGCTGTCCGTCCTGCTCGTGGGCGAAGGCCTGCCCGGAGTGTGAGGCAGTCGAGGAGGTGCGGGCGATCGGCCACGGCTGGTCCTGCGGTGCCTGTGGCACTCGCTACGGCCGGGACTGACCGCTCGTGAGTCAAGTGCGAAACAGAGAGAAACGCGTGTCGCCGCGGACGGAGGCGGCGTGGTCGTCAGTCGGCAGGCTCGCAGCAGGGCGACGGCGAGGCGTCGGTCGTCTCGTCGTTGCTCGTCGCGTCGGACTGCTCGACACCAGCCCGCTGACGGGCGGTCTGTGCCTCACTCGACGCGCTCCGGGCCGACCGGGTGTCGCGGCGTCGCAGCGCGACGACCGTCACGAGGGCCGTCGCCCCGGCGACCAGTCCGAAAACCGGGTACGCGATGGCGGCGACTCCGACCAGCGCGAGGCTCGCGGCGAGCACGCCACCGACCAGCGTTCGCGGCGTCGACTGCAGTGCGTCGACGGGCCTCGTCGGCCCGCGTACTGTCGCTCCTCTGAGAAGTCGGGACGATCCCGTCGTACGGCGTGTATTCCGTCTCATCGTATTGATCTGTAGTGGCTACGACCCCTTAAGTGATCGCTGAATGATGTTTCTGTAGGACGGTTTACTGAAGCTCTCTTGAGGAGAACCGTTCACACGGAACACGGTGACACGGGGCGACGACCGCGACTGTCACTCCGTGTCCGGGTCGGTTGACTCCTCGACGGTGTCGCCGACGGTCTCGGCGGCGTTCGCGACCCGCTCCCAGCGCACCGACACGACGAGCGAGACGGCGAGGACGACTGTCCAGGCGATCAGTCGCTCCGTCGGCACCGCGGTGCTCCAGTCCAGAAAGGGCACCACGCTGGTCTCGAGCAGTTTGCCCAGCGCCCCCACGACAGCGATCGAGGTGAACGTCTTTCTGTCGAAGATCTCCTCCAGACGTCGTCGCGTGGTCCGTCGACCGTCTCGCAACCGCTCCACCCACCGGTGGAGGGTCGCCTTTGTTCGCTCTAGCATCTCGTGTTCCTCCGGTCCCGGCTCCGTAGAGCGGTCGGCGCACTCGGAGGAGCCGACGACACTGACTGCTCACGCCGGTCAAAAAAACTGGCCGCCTCTCAGGTTACGGTCCGGTACAGCGCCAGCAGGCGGTCGACGGCGCGTTCGACCCCGGTTTCTGGACGGCGCTCCAGGCAGCGCTCGCGAAGGTGCTCTCGCTCGGCAAGTGTTTGCCGGACGGCGTCGGCCAGACTGTCGGGGTCACCTGGGTCGAAGCGGTAGCCAGTCTCCCCGGCGTCGACGGTGTCGACGAGCGCGCCGGCGTCCGCGCCGACGGCGGGTGTGCCACAGGCGTTCGCCTCAAGCGCCACGAGTCCCTGCGTCTCGACGGGACTCGGCAGGACGAACACGGACAGCGCGGCGTAGAACGCCGGCAGTTCCTCGCGGTCGAGAAAGCCAAGAAAGCGCACGTCACCGTCGACCTCGCTCGCGCGGGTCGCCAGGTCGTCGCGGGCCGGCCCATCGCCGCCGAACACGACCGTCGCACCGAGGTCAGCCGCCGCCTCGACCAATACGTCGAGGTCCTTCTCGTGGCCGTGTCGACCCGTGTAGCCGACGAGTGGGCCGTCAGGGAGGTCGTGGCGCTGCCTGAACCCGGCGGTGTCGACCGGCCGGAACCGATCGAGGTCGACACCGTTGCCGACGACGGCCACCGACGAGGACGAGACACTCCGGGGAAGTCGCCTGCGAGCGGTCTCGCTCGGCACGACCACGGCGTCCGCCCGCTCGTAGAACACCCGCTCGTACTGGTCTGCCGCCTCGCCCAGTGCAGCGCTCGCGGGGTCGAACGGGAGGTCGACGCCCGGCCCGGCCCCCGTGAGGTCGTCGACGACGCCGGTCGGGTCCAACTCCGACAGCGTCTCCGTGGGGTCGAAGGCGTCAAGTCCCGCCGGACCAGTCTCGAGGAGGGCGGCGGGGTCGACGTAGTCGGCGTACTCCCGGGTCGGCGTGTGGTAGGAGGCGACAAAGGGGACGTTCTCGCGACGGGCCAGGGCCAGTCCCGACAGCCCCAGCGTGAAGGGGGTGTGCGCGTGGACGATGTCGGCAGCGCGGACCGCCGCCGGGACGTCCGGCACACCGACGCGAAAGCCCTCGTAGAACGGGAACGGTACGCTCTCGACGGGGTGTTCCGCCCGTTCGGGTCGGCGGTCGCCGTCCGGGTAGACGACGTGCATCCGGCCGCCGCGGTCGTGGTACTCACCGCGCCAGGCCCGTACCGCGTACGTGACACCGTTGACCGTCGGCAGGTACGTGTCGGTGAACGCGGCCACGCGCGGGAGCATCGGTTCCCGGTACCACGGTGGGGAAAATAAATTGTCCGTGCCGGTCTCGCCGCCACTGTCCGGTCCAGAGTTCTGTTCCGTCGAGTTGCCCAAACAATTAAATCCGATACCGCCGTCAAACACGGTACGATGGACATGGTGGTCCGAGAGCTGTTCACCGGCGCGGGGGGCGAAGCGGCGTCCGACACTGACGAGACCAACCGAGAGGTGTACCACGAGTGTCGTGCCTGTGGCCGCGACCTCGACGGCGACCAGGACTCGTGCCCGGAGTGTGGCGGTGAGGTCGCCGGGCACCTGCTCTGAGTCGATCGTGGGGCCACCCGACTTTTGTGCCGTCCCCACCGAGAGAGGGGTATGTGCGCTCGCTCCGTGACTGACCGTGTGACCGGAGTGGCGCTTCTCGCGGTCGCAGGGGCGACGGGCGCCGGCGCCGCGGTCGTCCACGCGCTGGTGGCCCCCGAACTGTCCAGGGCTGCCCTGTTCCAGGTGCGTGCCGTTCTCGCCGGGACGGTAGCGGTCGTTCTCCTCGGCGTCGGTCTGGTCGCCTACCACGCCCGGTCCCGGTCCCGTGCCGTCGCGGAACTGCACTCGGCGGGCGAGGCCATGGCCCAGGGTGAGTCCCCCGGAGCGCTCCCGACCGACCGCAGGGACGGCGTCGGCGACGCCGCCCGGTCGCTGTCGGCGACAGCGACGCGACTCGAGAGCCTGCAGACGCGGGCCGCCGAGGCCGAGTCGACGGCGGCGGCAGCCCAGCGGTTACAAAACCGTGCCGAGACGTTCGCCGACACGATGTCGGTGTGTGCGGCGGGCGACATGACCGCGCGTCTCGACACCGACGGCGAGGACGAGTCGATGCGGGAGTTGGCGACGGCGTACAACCGGGTGATGGACGAGGTCGAGGGCCTGTTGGCTGAAACGCGGGTGTTCGCCGCGGAGGTGACCGAGCGCTCTCGCGAGGTGCAGGTCGCCACGACGGAGATCCGCAACGCCAGTCGGAACGTGAGCAAGTCGGTCCAGCGGATCGCCGACGGCACCGACGAACAGGACGAGCGCATGGACGCCGTCAGCGGGTCGATCCAGGACCTCTCCTCGACCGCGGACGAGGCCTCGAACATCTCGACCGGCCTCGCGCAGGTGGCCGACGAGACCGCCACCCGCGGACTGGACGGCCGCGAACAGGCCCAGGCCGCCCTCGCGGGGATCATCCAGATCCGCGAGGCCACCGAGACCACGCTGCAGGCGATCGAGCGGGTCACCGACCGGACCGACGAGGTGAACGAACTGGTCAGTGTCGTCGACGAGATCGCCACCCGGACGAACAAGTTGGCGCTGAACGCGAACATCGAGGCGACAAAGACCGGCGACGGCGACTCCGAGGGGTTCGAAGTGATCGCCGGGGAGATCGAGCAACTCGCCGGCGACGCCCGCGGTGAACTCACCGAGGTCGAGAACCGCATCGAGCGCATCGAGAACGACACTCGGAACGCGACCCGAGACGTTCGCGACGCCGTCGAGCGGATGAGCCGCCACTCCGAGACCATCGACGAGACGATCGGCGCCCTCGACGAGGTCGCCTCGATGGCCTCGGACACGAACAAAGAGGTCCAGGCGATCCGCGACATCACCCGCGAACAGGCCGACCTCGTCCGGCAGGTCGCCACCGAGGTGCGGGAGATAAACGGCATCAGCGCCGAGACCTCCGAGGCGGCCAACCGCGCGGCGGCCGCCGCACAGGAACAGACCGCCGCTGCCGGCGGCATCGTCGACCTCACGGCCGACCTGGTCGACCAGTCGGCCTCCCTCGAGTCGCGACTTGCCGAGTTCAACCTCACCAGCGACGCGCCGACGCCACAGGTCGGCCAACTGGACGCCTCGGCGATCGGCGCCAGCCACGAGGTCGTCGGCCTGGAACCCGTCACGGGGACCGACGCCGAGGCGAACGAGACCGACGCCGACGACAGACTCGACATCCCGGAGGCGGCGATGGGCGACCTGTTTGGATTCAACGAGGACCGCTCCGACCGGGGCGACGACGTCGACGACCTCGTCTACGTCGACGGGGCACTCGCGACCGACCCTGACGACACCCTCGTCGAGATGACCGACGGGGCGGGCGAGCGGCCGGACACAACCGTGGACGCCGACACCCCCGTCGGACCGGACCACGACCGCGCGACCGAGAACTGACACCTCGCCGCCGTCAGACGCGTGACAGACTCTCGATCGGCAGTCACCGCCGACGTCTCTCCCCGCTCACCCCGACGCTCGCCCCGTTGTTTCGCCGAACGTCTGACGCTCATTCATCCCTGATGAGGTGACAACCGAGCGAAACGTCCTTTCGACCCCGCGCCGCCGACTCGGGTATGATCGACGGTGCCACCCCGCTCCGGACGGTGAGCAGTGGGCCACGAACCGGACTCCGCGCCGTGTTGTTCGCGCTCGGGTTCGTTCTCATGACTGCCCCCTTTCTGGTGGTGCTTGCGGTCGCCGCCTGAGTCCCCGCCTCTCCCCTCTCACGGGGGTCTCCAACCCGGTGGCGATTCTCGTACGCCGCGAGCGCCGTGGAGACGGCGGTCGGAGCGTCGACGGTGGTCTCGGCGGACCCCTCGACGACCGCCGCATCGACCAGTACGCGTCGAGCGATCGTCGCGATGTGTCTCTCTCCGGTGACTCCGGCGGAGGTGCCCGGCGGTGGCGGTTCCGGGAGCCGGCGAAACAGTCGTTTTAGCTTGCGCTGTTTTAAAATCGACGGCGGTCGATGTCGGGAGTATGAACCGAACGTCGCGTGGTTCCCTGGCTCGCGTCCGGGGCGCTCTCCGGGTCGGCCTCGACGCCGCGAGCACCGCCGCGGTGTCGTTGTCGTTCTGGACGGCGGTCTGTCTCCCGGTCGCGCTCGCCGCGCTGGTCGTCTCCGGCATCGAGACCCGTGTCGAGGGTATCGCCTTTCTCGTGTTGACCGTCGCCGAGGTGCTGGCACTCGTCGGCGGCCGCGGGTACGCACCACCGTAGCCCGTGGGAGGTCGTCGTGTGGCCGCCGTTTATGCCGGTCGCACCCGTGCGGGCCGGTATGTACGACACCATCCTCGTGGCGACCGACGGCAGCGACCACGCGCGCCAGGCGGCGGCCCACGCCGAGTATCTGGCAGGGGTCTTCGACGCCTCGCTGTCGCTGCTCACCGTCGTGGACCCGGCGTCCGCTGCCGGACCGTTCTCCGCTGGCGGGGTCGACGAGGCGTACCGCGAGCGCCTGCGAGACGCCGGTCGCGAGACCGTCGCCGAGGCGGCCGCCGCGGTCGGGCGCCCGACCGAGACGGCAGTCCGCCTGGGGGGACCCACAGAGTCCATTCTGGCGTACGCAGACGACAACGACGTCGACCTGATCGTGGCGGGCACTCGAGGCCGGACCGGACTCCGTCGACACCTCCTGGGGAGCGTGGCGGAGCGGTTGGTGGCCCTCGCGGACGTGCCGGTCGTCACGGCCCAGAGCAGCGACGATGGGGCCGTCGACCCGTACGATGAGATTCTGGTCGCGACCGACGGCAGCGCCGCCGCCGAGGCGGCGACCGACCACGCCCTGGCCGTCGCGGACCGGGCCGGCGCCCGCGTTCACGCCCTCGCCGTCGTCGGCGCCGGGACGGCCGAGGCCGACATCGACCTGCCGGAGGAGACGCGGTCCGAACTCGCCGCCACGGCCGAGGAGGCGGCTCAGTGGGTCGGCAGTCGTGCACGCGCCGACGGACTCGACGCGGTCGAGTCCGTGGTCGAGGGATCTCCGGCCGAGGCCATCGTGGAGTACACCGCCGACCACGACGTGGACCTGGTCGCGGTCGGGACGACCGGTCGCACCAGCCTCACCGAGGTCCTCCTCGGCAACACGACCGACAGTGTTCTTCGCCGTGCCGACGCCCCGGTTCTCACCGCCGGAGTGTCGCCGACCGAGTAGCCGGGCGGTGGTCCGCTCCGTCCGGTCGACGGCGTCGAGTCGCCGCGCCCGGGACGACTGTCAACCGGTGGTGTGACCGCCAGATCACCCGTCCCACGCCACGCACGTGCCTCACTCGTCGGCGTTAGGTGGCTGTTGTAGGGCTTGGGTCAGTTGCAAGGTCGAGACCGCACGGGGTAAAGAGTCACCGCCGACCGACGCCAGACGAGCGGACCGTTTCCGAAACTTCAGAAAAAACTACATGAATGGTCGGAGTGATCGTTGTATGAGCGGACGGCCGACGGGTATTTTAGGTCTGACGAGAGCCGCCGTGAGAAAGTACCGAGCGGGTGGTATCAGCGGCCTCCGAGAAGGGGTCCGCAGGCGACTCCTACAGGATGTCTTCTTCCGGCGGTACCGATGGTGGGAGCGACGAGGAGTACACGTGACACCCGTTCACCGCTGGAGTCCGATCCCCGACACGCGAAATCTTGACCCTGACCTGTGGAACGGTACGAGAGAACTTCGCTGTATCGACCTCAACGAGGCCGGGCAACTCGACCTCGTGACAGACATCGAGAGACGCTACGCCGACGACGTCGCGTCGTTCCCGATGACCGAAGCGGAGACCACCGGACCCGGAGAGTACTACGTTCGAAACGGGACCTTCGAGACGGTCGACGGTGAGGTTCTCTACTACCTGGTCCGGGAGTGTGAACCCGAGACGGTCATTCAAATGGGTGGGGGCTTCTCGACGCGGGCTATCGCCCGGGCCATCGAAGCCGAGTCCCTTGACACCACAGTAGAGGTCTTCGAGCCGTACAGGGACGACTGGCTGGAACGGGAGTCGCCTGACGACTACACGCTGAACGAGAGGCTGGCCACCGACCTCGATCCCGAACGGATCGCTCGCCTCGAGCCGGGTGACATCCTGTTCGTCGATTCCACGCACGTCGTGCGGACCGGAAACGATATGTACCGGTTGATGTTCGACCTGATTCCGCGCCTTCCGGACGGTGTGCTGGTTCACTTTCACGATATTTTCTTGCCGAAGGAGTATCCCCGGGACTGGGTCGAGAACCGTGGCTGGGCTCTCAACGAACAGTACTTCCTGCACTCGTTTCTCATGTTCAACGAGCGATTCGAGGTCCGGTGGCTCGGACAGTACATGCACGAACGACACTCGGAGCGGTTGGCGTCCGTGATCGACAGTTACGATCCGTCGCAAGTCGGGCCGGACAGTCAGATGTTCAGGCCGAACAGTCTCTGGCTGGAGGTGAACGAGTGATCCGAGGCGAGGAGACACCCCACCGTCGCGACGGACGGCAGCGACACCGCCGGGACACCGTTCTCCCTGCCCGCACAGGCACCCCCTCGACGGTGTCCTCGCCCCGCCCGGGGAAAAGGCAGGGGTGAGATTCTAGCCTGATGGTTACAACCCATAGCTCCGTGAGTAGTGGTATGACCAGTACGGACCCCAAGGAGGAGGTCGAGACGTTGCGTGGGCGGATTGAAACAGCGGAACGAGGCGGGAGCGAGGCCGACCGGAACGACAGCGTCGACCCGTTCACCAGTTGGATCTCGCGGGGCCTCGAGAACTTCGGCTCGGAGGCCGTGATCTCTGGTGGGCGTCGTCCCGTCACCTCCGGGTTCGCCCACTTCGATCGTGGCCGGCGTTTTCGTGAACCCAACCGCCTCGTGGTCGATCGCCCCGCCCTCGTCAGTCGGCAGGTCCGCTGCGTCGTCCCGGACGACGGTGTATGATACCTCGGCGCGGCCGTTCGCGTCGAGATCCACCTCTGTCTTGTCCGGTTCGCGGTGCTGCTCGCCCATGCCCGCGAGCCACTCGTTCCATTCGGTGACCACGTCCCACGCCGTCTTCTTGCCACGCCAGTCGTCGGCGTCGAGGAGGTCGTCAACGACCCGGCGGTACATCGCCCGCGTCGTCAGCTTCGCCCGCGACCCGAGGGCGTCCGCGACAAACTCGCCGAGAGCGTCGAGGTCTCGGGAGATTTGCGACTGGTCAACGTCGTAGCAGTCGGCGATAGATTTCAGCGGCCGTGCTGAATACAGAGGAGAGGTTTGGTACGAGTTCGACCCGTCGAGAACGGGTATCCTGTGAAACGGTTCACTCTGACGCCCCGCGGTATCAGTCGCCCGACCCCTCAACCTCGTAGATGCGACCGGCGTGCTTGATGGCGTAGAGGGCCGGTCACGAGTAAAAAATTTGATTATCTCATAGGAGCATCATCACGGGTGATGGGGTGGGACGACCTCACGCGCCGACGGCTGCTCGCGGGGGTCGGTGTCGCCGGCGCGGGCGGATTCGCGGGCTGTGCCGCCCTGTTCGCGGAGAACCCGGACTACTCGTGTACGGACGTCGACGACGAGGCGACGGAGCGTGTCACGGACACGCCACTGCCGTTCGCGTTCGACGTGCCCGAGGTGATGGAGCGAGAGGAGGTGTTCGACCGCAACAACCAGACGCGGGTGACCTACACCCAGCGGTGGAAGCAGCCCAACCCCGGCAGCGGCCGGGACACGCTGAACCACTCGGTCGACCTGCAGGTCAAGCAGGTCGGCACGAACCTCGACAGCAGGCCGATGCTGTCCTCCGGTCGGGAGCCGGTCCCCGAGATCCTCGGGAAGCGTCGGATCGACGGCAGCCCGGTCGCCCTCATCGGGCGCGATCTCGACGGGACCGAGGCCACAATCGAACTGTACTACCCGACGACCGTCGACGGCGAACGGGTGTACCGCAGGACCAGTGTCGAGAGTGAGGCGCTGATCCAGGGCTCCCAGTACGACAACCAGGACGCCCGCAGCGACGATCCCGACCAGACCTGCGGCGAGGCGATGCGGGAAGTGGCGACGGCGGTCGTCGACTCGGTGTCGACGATCGAGCCCGCGCAAACGGAGACCGAACTGAGTCTCACCGCTGCCGCCGATACGGTGGCCCGCGGGGAGAGCGTCGACCTGACCGTCGAGGCCTCCGGCGTCGAGTGGGTGGACCTCCTGATCGACGGCGAGACCGGCGAGGACCCCTACACCTACCGCGGCGTAGTCGGAATCGGCAACGACCCCGTAACGGTCACGATGACGCCGTCGACGGACAGAGACGTGGGAGGCGTGGTGACAGCCCCCGACGGCGTGCAACTCGACACGCTCACGTCGACCGACGAGACCCGGCCCGGGTCGTACTCGGTGCTGGTCCGCGCGGCAGATACCGAGGGCCTCATCGACGCGACGACGATGCTCACCGTCGAGCCGGCCTGACCCTCGCTGTCGGCGGTAATGGCGGCAAGTTGGCACTGATGTCGTTGCGGGGTCCAGGGATCCGGACGGCGATCAATGAGGTCCGCATCGCGAGGATTGTGGGGGGCCGCCGACCATTCGACTGCCCCGGTCTCAGCGGCAAAGGCACTTCAGAGGCGGTCGTCCGTTCGTATCGCTCAGGACTCCACGTGTTCGGTCCGAATACGACCGAACACGTCAATCCGGAGCAGGCGTCAGACGCCCAGCCGACCGCGGTGGCGAGAGACGGCCACCGTCGAGACGGCCGTGGAAAAATCCGGTCGCGTCGGCGAAGGCGGCGGCAGCGGCCTCGCTCGCCGGCGTCTCGGCGTCGTCCGCGGTGTCGGTGTCGTCCCCGCTGTCGGCGTCCCAATCGGGGGCGTGCTGGGGGCAGAGACTCCCGGCTGTAGCGGGGTCGCGGGTATCGCGGTCGCACCCTGGCATAGTGCACCGTCGCGCCGGCGGGACGGCGTCGCCGGTCACGCCGGACAGCCCCCTATCGAAGTGTCGACGCAGGATAACAGGCCAGCGTCGGGGGCAGACGCAGGGCTAACCGGTTGGATCGTCACCGTTTCGGTATAAGCCAGGGGTGGGATTCGAACCCACGGAGTCTCGATTACAAGTCGAGTGCTTGCA
>CAZQHW010000060.1:0-14622 GCA_964593395.1 uncultured Halobacteriales archaeon | reverse complement strand
CGTCGCGAAGTCCCTGCTCGCCTGGCAGGTGTACTTCGGGACGCTGAACTCGCCGGTGTAGGCCCGGCCACCGCCACCCGTCGCCGTTCCGACCGGCGTGGTCTCCGCCCCTCGACGCCGGCAGCGCCCGACACCGCCGACCACCAGAGTTTCATGTGTGGAGATCACAACCACGGGACATGTCATCCGAATCCCCGTCAGCGAGCGAGTCCACGCGGCTTCAAGACCGAGTGCGAGCGCGACTGGAAGCCCACCTCGCGCCGAGTACGTACCGGCAGGCGACGGTCGAGTCGGTCGACCCACAGACCGGTAACGTCGTGCTCTCCTTTGGCTGTGGGTGTTCCGGTGGTCTCTCGCCGCCGGAGCAGGCCAGCCTCCGGACCAGCCTCGTCGAGGACCTCTCCGAGGTCGACGCCGTGCTGTTCGGGTCTGGATGTGGCTGTGGCAGTGGCCCCAGTCGAGGCCGTGGCGGTCACAAGCACGGTCAGGGGGCTGACTCCGAGTCCTTGGACTCGCCCGAGGCGCCGTTCTGATCCGTCTGTTCTCGTTCACCCGTCGGCCACGCCCGGAGTGTGACGCGAAGACGCCTACGGCGCCGTCGCGTTGTAGGTGACCTGGACGCTGTAGGTCACGGAGACGTCACCGCCCTCGAGAGCGGCCCGTGGGGCGGCCGCGCCATCGCCGGCCTCGTACCGCACCGGCCTGTACTGGCGTTGTGAGGCCTCGACCGAGTCGACGGTCGTCACGCTGAGGTCGCCCGCGGCCGCTATCTGGTCCGCCTGTGCCCGGGCGTCGCTCATCGCGTTCCCGATGGCCGTGTCACGCAGTTCGGTGCGGCGCTCGTCGGACAGCGTGAACCGCACGCGGTCGACCTCGGCGCCGCTGTCGGCGGCGGCGTCGACGACATCGCCGACGGCGTCGGTGTCATCGAGCGTCACCCGGAGGGTGTGGACACCGCGGTAGTCCGGCCCGTTCCGGTCGGTGCCGCGCTCACGGTCGTGACGCTTGGCCGGTTCGGTCCGTTCTTGGATCTCGTAGCGGCTGGTCTCGTACTCGACACCGAGTTCGTCGAGCGTGCTCCGGAGGTCCTCGACGCCGGCCGCGACGTCGTCACGGACGGTCGCGGAGTCGTTCGCGGTCGCCGTCACGGAGACACGGACGACGGCCTGGTCCGGACTCGCCTCTGCGTCACCGGTCGCTGACACTGTTATCGACTGCTCGCCTGGGCTGTCCGCCGACGACTGTGCGCCGACGCCACCGACGCCGACGACGGCAGCCGCCGCCAGCACGACCACGGCGAGGCCGATCACGAGTTGTGGTTTGTGTCGCATACTGTTCGGCGTTCGACCGGGAGTCACGTATAAACGGCCCAGCCTCAAAGAGCGGCTTAACTGACAGACAGTACCACGGTCGGCGCCCCGGTCTGTGGGTGGTCTCCGACGACGGTCCGCGTCGCAGGAGGTGGTCGCTGGGTGAGATGGGGGTCACCCGAACAGCACGACGAGTACTGGCACCGACAGCATCACTAGCCCCAACCCGAGCCAGAGAGCGCCGATCCGCAGCATTCGTCGCTGTGCCCCGGTCTCGTCGGCGTTCGTCACGATGAACTGGTCGGTGTCCGAACGGACCTGCTCGACCAGGTCCGACAGTGAATCCTCACCGGCGGTCCACCCGTAGTCCGGGTCGTCCACGCCGACGACTGCGTCGACGCCCCCCGGCAGATCGACCGACAGGCCAGTTTCCCGGACTGGACCGAACACGTGTACGTCGCCGCCGGGGTCGAGCCGCGACTCGACGTAGCGTCGGGCTTGGTCGTGGTCGCGCTCGACGCCCTCGGTGTTCGTTAGATACTCCGCGACGGGCGGCGGTGGTGACTCGTCCGGAGCGACCCGGATCTCCGTCGTCGTCTCGAGGTACGGCGTGGCGTCCGTCGCCTGGACGAGTACGTCTCCCGTGTCGGTCTCGACAACGAACGGATGTGTTGACTCGCCCGAATCGAGCGTGTTCCAGTTGCCGGAGCGCGAGGACTGGCTGTACTCCTCGGTCTTCCACTCTTGAACGAGTGTCTCGGTGTCGGTGAACGGCGACCGGCTACTCGTCTCGTGGACCTCGGCAGTGCCTGCGAGTTCCACCTCGTCCCCCTCGTCGTCGAGTCGGCGCACGTCGGCTGGACTGGCGCCCTTCATCCGACGGTAGTTCCACAGGTGCCCGACGCCGATCAGGGTGACCACCATGCCGACCACGCTCATCAGGACCGCGACCCCGATCACCTGAGCGAGCGCCATCGACCGCAAATCTCCCACTAGGTCAAAGTACCTGATGGCTGCCGGCCCGACCCGCCGACCGGCTCACCCCTGGACGGCCCGCCACTGCCGGTGTGCCCGCCGCTCTCGTTCCCGCGGGTCCACGTCCCGAGTCTCGAACGGACCAGACGGGTCGGGGTCGATCTCCGCACGCGTCGGCTCGTCGAACTCTGCGCGGACGAGGTCGAAGGCATCGGAGTTGTGGGCGGCGACGAACCACCCCTTCAGCGGGGTCTGGACCGTTCCGGAGTGTGGCAGCGTGTAGTCATCGCGGGCCCAGCGCTCGAGGTAGACCAACTGATTGACCCGGCGCCGGTGCTCCAGGTCGTCGAAATCGCCAGCCTGGATGGCGTCGCGGACCGTCTCGGAGCGCACCCTGTGGTACGGGATCCGCGGGAAGCGAAACGACGGGAACTCGCTGAGGGCTCCCGGTGAGTCCGGCGCCACACGGTCGTCGACCGTGCCGGTGTCGTCGGTCCGGACGGCGTGCCACTGCTCGCGGTGTGCGTGGGCCCACTCCCGGCGACGGTCGGGGTCTGGATCGCCGCGACCGCCGTACTGGACCCGCGTCGACGCCGGCGTTGGCCGGTCGAGGTCGCGCCGGACCGCGGCGAACGCCTCGGGGTACACCGCGGCGATTCGCCAGTTGTGCGTCGACAGCCCTGGACGGACGAGCGACGGCGATGCGCACCCCGGTCGACGCTCACTGTACCACTCGGCGAACACGAGGCAGTTCACGAACCGGCGACGTTCCTCGTCCGCGAAGTCCCCGGTCCGGATCGCTTCACGAATCGTGGGCGAACGGGCCTCGTCGTACGGAACGCGGGGCAGTGGCGGCGGGGTCATCACTGGGTCATCTGCTCTTGATGCTCTTTGGGTATAATTGTTGGCCACAGTATTACTACTGGTTCTCTCAGGTGCAGGCCGGTCCGTCGTCGGTCATCCGGGTGTCGGCGGCCAGCACCCCGCCGGGCACACCCCAATGTAGCCTCGTGCCGACCCTGACCGCCGCTTACCGCGAACTACCGACATCCCACGGCGTGAACTCGTGGCCTCTACCAGCACCCCCTCACCGGAGACCACCGACACCGTCGCTTGTGTAATTTTCTCGCCTGAACGTGAGCGTACTACACAAGAACCGCCGGGTGTCTGCTGTCTCCTCCCTGGGCCGCCCCCTGCCAGGTTCCCGGCGCCGTCTCGGGCGTGGCCCAAACCACATGACTGCCCGGGGCCAAGCGGTGTCATGCACGACGTACTCGTGGTCGGTGGGGGTGTGGCTGGACTCCAGGCGGCGGTGTTCACCGCGAAGGCGGACCTGGACACGCTGGTCCTGGACGACGACCAACCGCTCGTCCGTAGCACCGACATCATCCAGAACCTCGTCACGCACGAGACGATTGCCGGCGACGAGATAATCGAGACGGGCCACGAACGGGTTCAGGACCTCGGTGGTGCGGTCGAGACGGCGACCGTGACCGCGCTCGAACGAGACGGCACGCCCGGACCGCTGACTGCTATTACCGAGGACGGAGCGGCACACGACGGCCGGCGAGTCGTCGTTGCGACCGCCGGCGAGTTCGACTACCTCGACCCCCTCGACGACGAACTCACATACGAGAGCGGCCGCGAGGGGGAGTTCACGATGGAGCGACACCTCCAGACGGACGACGCGAACCGCGCCACAGACGGCGTGTACGCCGCCGGCCTCGCGAACACCTGGGAGTACCAGACTTCCGTGGCGATCGGTGACGGCGCGAAGGCGGCGGTCAACCTCGTCAGTGACCTGCGCGACGAGGCTCACGTCGACCACGACTGGTGACCCAGGGCGGCCCGGAGGTGGTTTTTCCGTTCGCCGGTCGAACGGTGCAGTATGCGCCCACGGTACAACTTCGCTCCCGCTGCGCCGGAGGAGACGCTGGTGTACGGCGCCGAGCGGCCCGGGTTTCGCACGCACTCGCCCGACGACGACGTCGAGGAGTGGGTCGCGTTCATGCAGTCACACGGGATAGAGCGCGTCTGTTGTCTGCTTGAGTCGAAACTCGACACGTACGACGACCTTCTCGGGGCCTACCGCGGTGCCTTTGGCGACGAGAACGTCCTGCACGCCCCAAACGAGGACCACACGCCGCTGACCGTCGACCTGTTCGTCGGCGACGTGTTGCCGTTCCTGCGGGCCGGCGCCGCCGCGGACCAACGGACCGTGGTCCACTGTTCGGCCGGGATCGGGCGCACCGGTCAGGTGCTCGTCGGTTGGCTCTGCTGTGTGCGGGACTCCACTCCCGAGGACGCCCTGGAGACGGTCGAGAACGCGACCGACGGGTTCCGCGCACCGCTCGAGGCCCGCGAGACCGACCGCGACCACCTCCGTGCGCTGTGTGCGGCGTGTGAGTGACGGCCCGACTGGGACACACAGTGCGGTGGCGGTACCGGTCGTCACCGTGACCGGGCGACCGGGGGACGACCCGACCGGCCCCCACCGCGATCCGACGCGCATTTCCGCGGTGCTCCGAACCGATACACGTGTCGAGCGAGGACGTGGAGGGTGCGCGACTGCAGTTCTGGACGCTGTACCTGTCGCGCTTTGCCGGCGGGTTCGGGTCGATTGCCCTGGTGGTGGTGTTGCCGAAGATCGCCACGGACCTCGGGATCGAGGGCGTCGCCTTCGGACTGCTGTACACCGCCTACACGCTGGCCCAGACCGTCGCGGTGGTGCCACTCGCGTGGGCTGGCGACCGTCACGACAAGCGGTTGGTCCTCCTGGGGACGCTCGCGCTGGGCGTCGGCACCTACGGCGTCTTCGCGGTGGCCTCCTCCGAGATCGGGGTGCTCGCGGCCCGGTCCCTGCAGGGCGTGGTGTTCACTGGCATGGGGCTGATGACGCTCGGACTGGTGGGCGAACTCGCAACGACCGGCACCCGCGCGAGCCGGATCGGTCGGGCGAACGCCGCCTCCTTTGGGGCGGCCATTCTCGGCGGCCTGTCGGCGGGCTTTCTGTACGACTTCTTCGGTGACGGTCGCGAACTGTTCCTGCTCATCACCGGGCTGTACGTTCTCACCTTCGGGGCGACGGCGCTGTTGCTCTCGGGCGACGAGACCCGCGTCGAGGGGTTCCCGTTCAGGGACCTCGCGCTGAACCGCCGCATTCTGACGCTGACCTCGTTTCGCGCCCAGTACGCGGTGGCGGTGACGCTCGTTCGCAACTGGGTCCCGGTGTTCGCGGGGGTGGCCGCGGCCAGCGGCGGCCTGGCGATGCCTGCCTTCGCCGTCTCCGTCATCACGGTCTCGGAGAAGTTCACCAACATGCTGTTGCAGCCGTTCACCGGTCGGCTCTCGGACCGGGGCGGTCGGTCGCGGTTCGTGTTCGCCGGCGGCGCCGCGTACGGGGTGGTCGCCGTCGCCGTGCCGTTCACGCCGGCCGTCGGGCGTCTGCTGGGCCTGCCCTCGGCGCTGCCGGTGCTCGGCGCGGTGACGCCCGCCTTTCTCCCGCTGGTGCTGTGTAACGCCGGCCTGGGCGTGGCCGACAGTTTCCGCGAGCCGGCGAGCATGGCGCTGTTCGCCGACGAGGGCACCGGTGGAGAGGGCGTGGCCTCCAGTTTCGGCATCCGCGAACTCGTCTGGCGGCCGGGGTCGGTCGCCGCACCCGTCGCCGCCGGTTGGCTGATGGGCACCGTCGGGATGCAGTGGGTGTTCTACGTCGGCGGCGGGTTCGCGCTGCTCGGGGCGTTCACTTTCCTTGGCGTACTCAGACGCTTTCACGGCCCACAGGCGCTCACGGAGTGGTGAGCAGTGGCCGGTTCTCCCAGGCAGAGCGGAGTGACTACCCTCTCCGTGAGTGATAAGCCAGTGTAGCTGTTATGACGGTTCTCGTGCGCTCGTACATCGTCACGGGGCTGTCGGGGTCGGGAAAGACGACCGCCAGGCGATACGCCGAGCGGTGTGGCTACGCGACGGTCTCGCTCGGCGACGTCGTCCGGCGGGCCTACGAGGACCGTGGCGGCGACGAGTCGACGGCGGCGTTCGTCTTACGGACCCACGAGACGGCCGGCCGGGCCCAGTTCGCCCGGGAGGCAGTCGCGACGCTCGACGAACGCCTGGCGGGCGACGATACCCCGACCGGCGTCGTCGTCGAGGGTGTACACTCGACAGCGGCGGCCAGCGTCGTTCGGGAGCGGTTCGGCGACACGCCGATCGTGTGGATCCAGGCCCCACAGTCGCTGCGACTCCGCCGGCTTTGTCGACGCGACAACGGGCACTCGACGCGTGCCCAGTTCCGGCGGGACCTGCGGGAACTGGACAGCGGCCTGGCCGACATCGCGTCGCCGCTCGGCCACGACCGTCACGTCCGCAACGACGACACCCAGGAGACGTTCGAGCGGCGTCTCGACGCCGTCTTCGACCACTGACCCCTCGACCGCGTTAGTCTTGCGCCGGGTCGGTCGCAGTGGACTCCCGCCCAACGAGGGAGGGCCCGCGGGATCCAATGAACGCTCCCGTTGCCGGGGGCGTACTGGCCGCCTGACAATGGCATGAACCCCCGGACTGCGCCCCGACGATGACTGCCCCGAGCGACGGACTTTACCGTGCCGTGGACGTACGAGTGAACAAGTTTGCGAGTGACACACAGGCGCCAGCGACGTCGGACGGCCAGGCCCCGACCGGCGACCGAGGACCAAGCGTGGCGACCGTCGGACGGCGGTCGGAGGGAGGACCCGTGAGCGAAGGCTTCCACAGGCGTGCCGTTATCGGAGGCGTGATCACCGTCGCCGCCTCCATCGTTCCGTTCGTCGGCCTGTTCGCGCCGGCGCTGGGCGGCGGGATCGCCGCCTGGCTCGCGGCCGGGACCGACGACGACGGGGCGATGCTCGGCGCCGCGGCCGGACTGGTCGGTGCGGCCATCGGACTGCCGGTTCTCGCCCTCGGCGCGGCCCTGGCGACGGGCACCTCGACTGCCGCGCTCCTGACACTCCCGCTGCTCCTTCTCGTGATGACCGCCTACATGGCGGGCCTGGGTGCCGTCGGCGGCTTCGCTGGCGAGCGACTCTCCGCGAGTACCACCCCCCAAGAGAACACGGCGACGACACCCGGCGACGCCGTCGGGCGCCTCCAGAAGCAGTACGTCGACGGCGACATGACCGAACCGGAGTTCGAGCGCCGTCTCGAACGCCTCATCGACGAGGAGGGAACGGGAGCCGACCTCGCCGACGCCGATGTTGACGTCGATGTCGACGTCGACGTCGACACCGACCTCGACACCGACTTAGAGGAGACTACTGCGCTCGACCGGTCCTGACGCGGCGCTCGAGTCCACTTTTTGTGCGCCCCGAAGGCGAAAGGTCGTTTAGGCGGCGACCCGAACGCCTGCCGTGGAGTCGCCGTACGAGGTGCTGGGTGTCGACGCCGACGCAGACGAGCAGACGGTCGAGCAGGCGTACCGTCGGCGCGCGAAGGAGGTCCACCCCGACAGGGGTGGCTCCGTCGAGGCGTTCCGTCGGGTGCGCGAGGCGTACGAGCAGGTGGTCGCCGGCGAGGCGACCCCGCCCGAGACGGTCGAGGACCCGCCCGACGGCGGGAACGGCCACCACGACGGCGACGCAGACCGTGACGAGGATGTCGCGGGCGTCCGCGCGCCAGGCGTGAACACCGCTCCTTCTGGGCGCGGGGCCGACGAGGGGCCGGACCAGACCCGCGTCGAGTACCTGAACTTCGACGTGGTCGACGACCACGGCCGGTCCCTCGCCGACGACGACCTGTTCGAGTGGGCGGCAGGGGCGGACCTCGCGCACGACGACTACGGGCGGTTCATCGCCGACGCGGACGAACACCTGTTGCAGGCCGCCGAGGCACAGGGGTACACCTGGCCCTTTGCCTGTCGGGGCGGGGCCTGCGCGAACTGTGCGGTCTACCTGGCCGACGGCGAGGTCGAGACCACGCTCGACAACGTTCTCTCGGAGGAGATGGTCGCGGCGGGCTTTCGCCTGTCCTGTATCTGCAAGCCCGCCGCAGAGCGCCTGCGAATCGTCTACAACGTCAAGCACCTCCCCGGACTGGAGGAGTTTCGCCTGCCGGCGAGTCGGTTCGAGCGGGCTCGCGGGGACTGACCCGCCCGAATCAGTGCGACCCGGACCGTGGCGAGCGGTCTACCGGCCCAGCAGCGCCTCGGCGACCCGGGCGTTGACGCTGGCGAAGGCGTTCACGAGGTGCAGTGCAACGACGCCGAGAGCGGCGCCGACGGGGATCGCAAGCACCCGCTCGGCGGTCGTGGTGAACGTCTCGGCGACCTCGACGGAGTTCACCTCGACGTTCAGGGCGCCGCCGGGAAACACCGGCAGGAGGAGCAACTCGACCGCCACCCCGAGCGTGCTGACCAGCAGAACAAAGGAGAGAATCCCGACCCAGAACTTCAGCATCACGAACCCGAAGCCGCGCCACGTCGAGGCGGCGCTGAGGTACGCCCGCGCGACCGCCACGACGCTGCCGTCGCGGCTGTCGACGTCGTCGGGGGCGGCGATCGACGTCCCGAGCAACGCGTTCGCCAACCGACGCTCGATGTCGGCGACCCACCGTAGACCGATCACCGTTGCCATGAGGATCCCGACACCGACCAGGAAGATCGCCAGCCCAACTCCCAGTGAGAAGCCGACGGTCAGCACGACGAAGTACAGCAGCCCCAGCGGAAACGCCAGTAGTAGGTACAACAGGTTCCTGTACGTCTGCCCGTCGACGACGACTCCGACGACGTCGCCGACGGTGACGGCAGTCGAACTCGAGTTTGACGATTGCGCCATCTTCCTACCGTCACTGTGGCCCCACGAGCACATAGACCGGGCACCACGGTCTCTCGCTCAGAGAGAGCGTGGCAGTCCCGGAGAGTCGCTCACCGTCTCGCCCCAACTCGCTGCAGGCGGGATCGAGTCACTCCCGGCGTCTCTCGACCGTCGTTACGAGCCGTCGCCGGACTCCGCCGAGTCGACCTCCTCGATAACCTCGATGGCGGCCGGGTAGTGGCCGGCGAACGAGCCGTCACCCTCGATGCACTTCTCGGCGATTCCGACGGGGTCCATCCGGGCGTCGGCGGTCTCGCCGGGGAGTTCGACCTGTGGGCCGCCCTCGTCGGGGTAGTGCCAGTCGGCGTTGGTGGTGCGGCGACACACCTCCGTGAAGTAGGCGCCGACTCGTCGTCGCCCCCGAACAGCGACCGCAGGAAACCGAACAGCCCCATTTCGTTCAGGCGTGTTTCACGGTGTACGCACGAGCGTTTGTAGGACTGTCACACGATAGCGAGAGAACCGATGATTCAGTCCGGGGTCGCCCCGGCGCCGTTGTCGACCGGGTCGCTGGAGGTGTCGTCACCCGGAAAGAAAGCGGGGTCAAGACGCCCGCTCTGGGGTCTCCAGCGCGAGCGGGACAGTCGTACTGCCGGTTTCAGCGGTTCGGCGCACTACAGCCCATCCCGTAGCCGGAGTCGTCACCGTCGCTCTGGACGTCGGAGCCCTCTTCTCCCTGTGCTCGACTGTGCCCGTCCTCGGTCCACTCTGACGCCTGGGACCCGGAGTCGTCAAAGGCGACGTCGGCGTTCTCGGTCGGGTCGTCGGTGCTCGTGTCGGCAGGCCCGACACCGAGCGCGTGTGCACCGCCACCGATCAAGAGTAGCCCAACGAGGAACACGCCGGCACCCTTCAGCGGACTGCCGAGGAAACTCTGCGTGCCGCCGTACAGGGCAGCGCCACCGATTAGGCCGAACACCGCCGTCGATACCAGGGCGCCCGCTAACAGGGCGCCGACGCCCTGCGCCAGCGCGACCAGGCCCACCGCCACGCCGGCCAGTCCGAGGAGGTTCTTGCCGCGGAGCAGTACGTCCCGCACGAGGATAGACACGACGCTCCCAGCGTTGCGCCGCAAGCGCCGCAGTAGTCTGCCTGCCATCGTCTACCGTAGCATACTGTTGGAGAAACATATTTTCTCGGGTGTGTAATCTCCGCACAACTCCGCCGCTCTCGTGCTCGCGGCCCATCGCCGTTCGCCGCCCCGTGTTCCGATTTCAGTCGACGCCGGGTCATGGTTCAGTTGGGTTCGAGGCTCCCGAGGACGACTTCTCCGACACCCGCGTCGCGAGGGAGGCCGTCGACCGAACTGGTCCTCCTCTCTCCCCGACCTGTGTCGGCCGTGTGACCCCGCCGACCACTGGGTTCTTGTGGCGCGCTGCCGGACTCTCGGCATGGACATCTACTTCTGTGGGTCGATCCGCGGCGGGCACTCGGACAGGGACCTGTACGCCGACCTGATCGAGTTTCTCGGCGACCACGGCACGGTGCTGACCGAACACGTCGGCACCGAGGCGGTCGCCACGGACCCCGGCGCCGCCGAACAGTCCGACCGGGAGATCCACGACCAGGACATGGCCTGGCTCCGGTCGGCCGATGTCGTCGTCGCCGAGGTCACCACCCCTAGTCTCGGCGTCGGCTACGAGATCGGCCGCGCCGTCGAGTTGGACACGCCGGTCTGCTGTCTGTACCGTCCCAGCGGCGACCACGCGCTCTCGGCGATGGTCCGGGGCAACGACGACCTCAGCGTCGTGGAGTACGACCACCCCGCCGAGGTCCGGGACACGCTCGCGGCGTTCGTCGACCGACACCGCGAGGGCAGCGACCACGGGACGCAGTGACCTCGCCTGGGTCGGGCCCGCCCTCGTGGCGAAGATATTCGGTTCACGGGCTCCGAGCGGCAGTCGATGGGTGACCGCGCCGTTTGCTCCTGGAGCGGCGGAAAGGACGCCACGCTGGCGCTGGCCCGCGAGCGGTCCTCGGTGGAGCGACTGTTCACCACCGTCTCGGCGGCGACCGACCGCGTCACCATGCACGGCGTTCGTCCAGCCCTGATCGAGCGACAGGCCGACGCGCTCGCCCTTCCCGTGGACGTGGTCGAACTCCCCGCGGACCCCGACGACGACGAGTACGCGGCGATCATGCGCGACCAGACGACCGACTACGCCGAGCGGGGGTTCGACCGGATGGTGTTCGCCGACCTGTTTCTCGAAGGGGTGCGCGAGTACCGCGAGTCGAACCTCGACGGGTCGGGTGTCGAGGGCGTCTGGCCGCTGTGGGGTCGGGACACCGAGGCGCTGGCCGCCGAGTTCGTCGACCGCGGCTTCCGCGCGACGGTAGTCTGTGTCGACGGCACGGCCCTCGACCGGTCGTTCCTCGGCCGACAGTTCGACGACGACTTTCTCGCGGACCTCCCCGACGACGTCGACCCCTGCGGCGAGTACGGCGAGTTCCACACGTTCGTCACCGACGGCCCGCCCTTTGCTGCGCCCGTCGCCGTCGAGACCGGTGAGCGGGTGACCCGGACGGTACGCGGCGAGGCGTTTCACTACGTCGACCTGTTGCCCGGCGAGTAGGGACCGTACCTGCGGTGTCGGCCGTTCCCGGGTTCGTACGCCCGTTTAGCGGTCGGGCCACTCGCTCGGGTCGACCCCGACGAGACCGCCGACGACGGCACCGACGGCGGTCGCCCCTGCGAAGACGACGAACTCCGGGGCGTCGGCCACGGCGTGTTCGACGGGACGGTACTTCGGGTTGTACTGGTCGAGTTGCAGCGTGACGCGGTCATCGTACACCCGGACCTGCACGCTGTCGGTGCGGCGGTCCTCTCGGTACACCGTCTCTGCCCCCAGCGGCAGCGACTCCGGAAACGGCGACTCCTCGAACGTCCGTCGCGTGTCGAACTGCACCCGGCCGTCCCGCTCCAGGCGGAGTCGCTTGCCGTACTCTCGTCTCCGGACACGTTCCACCGTCGAGTGGTCGATCGTCGTCACGACTGTCTCTGGACTGTCCCGACGATCGCTGGCGAAAAAAACCCCTCGCTGCCCCGGCACCCGCCCCCCGCTATCGATGTGTTCGACGACGGCGCGGACGGCCCTCGTGCCCCCGGAGCCGCCGGACCTACCGACCCCGGCGCTCTGGGCGGCTTCGGCGGGACACTGTCGTCCGGGTTCCACCGGGGACCGGCGTCAGGGCGGGCGCGGACAGAGACACAGACATGAGCGCCCCGAGACTGGAGGAGGCCGAGCGACGACCGAACGACGCGGGTCCGTCGGGGGCGTCCACGGCGGCCAGTTCTCACTCGGGCCAAAGGTTTGAATCGACCCGGCGTGTACCCCGTACCAAGGTGACCAGTCAGAACGGACCGGCACGGCGACTCTCTCGCCGGGGACTCCTGCAGGGAGTGGCCGCCGGGGGCGTCGTCACGGCGGGCGGTCCAGTCGGTCGCGTGCGCGCTAGGACCGCCGCCGCGCCCGGCGACGTTCGCTGGCGGTACCAGACCGGGGTCCCGATAGTCTCGTCGCCGACGGTGGTCGACGGCACGGCGTACGTCGGGAGCAACGACGGCGCGCTCCACGCGGTCGACGCGGCCACCGGCGACGGCGAGTGGACGTTCGGGACGGCACAGTCGGTCGGTTCGGCGCCGACAGTCGTCGGCGGAACGGTCTACGTCACGAGCCGGGACATGACGCTGTACGCGGTCGACGCCGACACCGGTGACACGGCCTGGGAGTTCCCGGTGTCGGTCACGCTGAAGGCGGCGCCGACGGTCGCCGGCGGAACGGTGTACGTCGGGAGCTTCGACGAAAACGGTGTGCACGCGGTCGACGCCGCGACGGGCGAACAGCAGTGGCAGTTCCCCACCGACGGCAACGTCGGTTCGGCGCCGACGGTGGTCGACGGCACCGTCTACGCCGGCAGCGAGAACGGCCCTCTGTACGCGGTGGACGCCGAGACGGGCACTGAGCAGTGGCGCTCGTCGGCGAGTGACTTCGTGCGGTCCTCGCCGACGGTCGCCGACGGCACCGTGTACGTCGGCAGCGGGGACGGCAGCCTGTACGCGATGGACGCGGCGACGGGTGAACAGGAGTGGGCGTACCAGACCGACCGGTTCATCTGGTCGTCGCCGACGGTCAGGGGCGACACAGTGTACGTCGGCGGCGTCGACAGTATCCTGCACGCCGTCGACACCGCGACGGGTGAACGACGGTGGGCGTTCCAGACGGGGTCGAGCGTCACCTCGTCGCCGACGGTCGCCGGCGACACGGTGTTCGTCGGGTGTGACGACGCAAACGTGTACGCGCTAGACGCCGCGACGGGCGACCTGCGGTGGACCTTCGAGACCGGCCGGAACGTGTCTGCCTCCCCGACCGTGGTCGACGGCACGGTGTACGTCGGGAGCCAGGACAGCGACCTGTACGCACTCGAGGCCGGTGTCGACGGGTCCAGCGCGGGGTCTCGGGTGTCGCTGGGGACGCTCGGCCACCACGGAGGCTGGGCCGACCGGGCCGAGGACGGGGCACAGTCGTCCTCGACGTCCGGCACGACTTCGTCGGCGGCGTCGACGACCACCCCGGGCGGAAACGACCAGTCGACGGACGACACGACGAGCGACGGCCCCGTCGGGGTCTCCGACCCGCCGGGACTCACCGAGTTCGGCCTGCTCGGCGGCATCGGCGTCGCGATCCTCTACGCGCTTCGCCGCGGGTACCGCAACCGTGAGGACGACTCGGGGGCGGGCGAGAACGAGTCGGACGAGGACCCTGAACGAGACTACTGAGGCCGCGGTTTCTGGAGTCTGCGCTCTTGGGGCGGGTGACCGCTCTCCGACTCCCCACCTCTCGACGCGGTCAGTCAGAACGGGCCGCCGCCACGACGACCGCGGCGGACAGTCCGAGCAGGCCCACGTCGCGGACGATCGCAGTGGTGAAACTGGCCCCGGTCAGCGTAGCGACGAGCAGGTAGGCGACGGTGGCGACCAGCGAGACCGCGACCACCGTCGCGGCGAGAGTCGTGTACCGGTCGAGAAGCAAGAACGCCCCCACCAGCACCTCCGGCGGCCCGTTCAGCAGCATGAACGTCCGCGGTGAGACGACGATCAGCGGCCGCACCCAGTCGACGATGTAGCCGGCCCACGCCCCGGGCGCGAGCAGTTTGTGGACCCCCGCGAGCAGGATCGTCAGTCCGAGTCCGACCCGTGCGAGCGTCGCTGGCGCTGGCGTCGTGCGCTCGGCTATCCACTCGCGGTAGCGGTCGTGGGCGGCCTGGAGTCGTGTCGAGAGGCCCGGGTTCGACTCGGCCATTGACCGTTTCCATGGCGTCGCCTCTCATCGTCCTTTCCATCCCTCATATCCATGCTGCCATCGGGTCAGACGCGTCGAACACCTGTCGACGGTGCTGACACGCCACCGCTCGGTCCTCATCGCGCTGTTCGGATGCACGGGGGGCGACTCGAACGCCCACCTCGGCCGTGGCACGGCCGCGTGCTGCCGACTGCA
>CAZQHW010000059.1:8187-14659 GCA_964593395.1 uncultured Halobacteriales archaeon | reverse complement strand
GTCAGGACCACCCAGCGGGCCCGTCGGCGTCGTCTCCGGCCCCTTCGGCGGCCTTTCCGAGCACCCACGGCGTCGTGACCAGCGAGGTGCCCGCGACGGCGAGGACGGCCCACCTGACTGTCCCCGAGTCGAGAAAGACAACGGCGACAACGACCAACAGCGCCGCCTCGGCGACGCCGACGGCGTACCGGAACAGCGGGATCTGGAGCAGCGTGGACACGCGACGGTCCTGGCGCTCGGGGCGAAAAGACGTTACGTCGTGTCTCTGCAGGCGCGACAGCGAGGGCCCGGAGCGCGCGGGCGACGGGCGACGGCAGGGGTCAGTCCGCGGTGGCGTCCTCGGCGGTCTCGGGGACGCGTGGGCCGCTGTCGACGCCGTGTTGCTCGACGGCCTCGATCAGCAGTTCCGAGACGTCGACGATCTCGATGTCGTCCTCGTAGCCGCCGGTCTTGCGACCGTCCTCGTACATCGTCATGCACATCGGGCAGGCGACGACGAACTTCTCGACGGCGCTGCCGGCCTCGGTGTCTTCGAGGGCCTCCCGCAGGCGTTCCTCGCTCGGTTTCTCGTCTTGTTCGTTGTCGATCCACAGGCCACCGCCGCCGCCGCCACAGCAGTACGAGTCCGCACGGTTGCGGGGCATCTCGTGGAGGTCACACCCCGTGGCGCGGACGAGTTCGCGTGGTGCCTCGTACTCGTCGTTCATCCGCCCGAGGTGACAGGGGTCGTGGTAGGTGACGGTGTAGTCGAGTTCGTCGCCGCGCAGGCCCAGCGCACCGTCGTCGACGAGTTCCTCGACGGCCTGGGTCCAGTGCAACACGTCGATCTCGCCGTCCGCGTTCCACTCGCCGTCGTAGTCGAATGGCATCACGGGGTCGTCGGCGAAGTCGGCGAACTCGACCTCCGGGTACTCGTTTTTGAACGTGTTGTACGAGTGCGGGTCGGTACAGATTATGGAGTCGAACTCGCAGTCGTCGAACGTCTCGACGTGGTGGCCCGCGAGTTCGACGTAGAGGAACTCCTCGCCGACCCGGCGAATGTCGTTGCCGTCGTACTTCTCGTCGTCGAACAACACGCCGAAGGAGACGTCCGCCTCCTGCAACAGGCGGGCGAGCGAGCGGGCCACCTTCTTGTTGCGGTCGTCGTAGGAGGGGTAGTCGCCGACGTACCAGAGGTAGTCCACCGCCTCCTCGCGGGCGTCGGTCACCTCAAAGGCGAGGTCGTCGGCCCAGTCGCCGCGGGCACGCTGTGACTCGCCGAAGGTGTTGCCCTTCTGCATGACGTTCTGGAACACCGCCTGCATCGCCGCCGGCACCTCCCCGGAGTCGACCAGCGTGCGGTTCATCTTCGTGAACGACTTGAGGTGTTCTATCTCGACCGGGCAGGCGTCCATACAGGCCATGCAGGACATGCAGGACTCCATCGTCTCCGCGTCGATAACGGACTCGCCGCCGTCGGCGATTATCGGCACCTCGTCGCCGCCATTGTCGCGCCGTTCGCGGTACCCCTTCAGGTCGAGGATCACGTCCCGTGGGTCCAGCGGTCGCCCGGAGGCGTTCGCGGGACACACCGACGAACAGCGACCACACTTCGTGCAGGCGTCCTGGTCGAGCAACTCGCGCCACGAGAAGGAGTCGACCGACTCGGCGCCGCTCTCGGCGTCCAGGTCGGCGGGCACACCCGGCAGACGGACGCCGGCCTTCTCGTCGCGGGTGACGACGTTCGCAAAGGAGGAGATCATGTGGAACGGCTTCGCGTACGGGATGTAGGCGATGAAAAAGAGCGCGAGAATCGAGTGTGACCACCAGACGGCGGGGTAGGAGACGGCGGCCGTCGACTCGGACATCCCGACGCCGGCGAGCGTCTGTGCGAGAAAGTAGCCGACAAACGACACCGACTCGAAACTCGGAATACCGGTGCCGAGGATGCGGATTGCCTCGGTGACGTAACCGCCGACGCCGAGAACGAACAACAGGCCAAGAAAGAGGTGGTCCTCGCGACCGGTGTGTTTCCCGTCGAGACGCTCGTTCGCGGCCCAGTAGCGGCGGTACATCGCCAGGCCCACGCCGACGACGAACAACAGGCCCATCGCGTCCATCACGAACGAGTACGAGAGGTAGAACTCACCCTTGAAGAACACCGGGTCGCCGGTGCCGGCGAGCGGACGGACCAAGTCGATCTCGATGGCGAGGATGGTCGTCCCGATCACCAACGTGAGAAAGCCCCAGAGGACGAAGGCGTGCATCACACCCGCGAGGAGGTCGCGGTCGAACTGCTTCTCGTTGGAGCCGACGAGGCTGGCGGCCTCTCGCACCCGGTCGGGCAGGTCGTTCAGGCGCTCGAAGGCGTCGTCCGTGCCGCGGGCGTAGCGGGCGAAGCGGTCGTAGACGCCGTACAGGAACACCGCAATCGCGACCGCCGCCAGGTAGTAGAAGACGATCTCCCCGACCTCGCCGATCCGCCAGAACGTTGGGCGGGTCGTCCCCTCCGTCGCCTGGAGCGGCACCATGATCGCCACACGAGGCCGGAACGGGGTTATATCTTGTGTAGCCGCCGCAGTCAGTGTCAGGCGGGCGAGCAGATTTAACGGTCAAGTTGGTAGTGAACCAACGTGGGATCGACACCGAAACCGCCCGCGGTCCGGGCTACCGTCGCCTTACCGCCGGTGGTCGTGGCACTGTCGACCCTGTACGTCGTCGTGGCCCAGACGACGGCACGACTGACCACGCCCGGGCCAGCGGGCACCACCTTCGACGCGGCAATCGTTGCCGTCGGCGGGACGCTCGTCTTTGTCCTCCCGGTGCTGTGGGTCGGGGCACGTGCCGTCGACGGACTGTCCGGGCCGACCGGGCACCTCGGGGCGAACGGGTACGCCGCCGTGCTCTGTCTGGTGGTGTTCTGGACGAGACTCGTCCCGGCGGGACGCGGCGGCGGGACCGTCGGGTCGCCACTCCCGGTCTCGAACGCCACGACCGCCGTCGTTCTCACCGCCGGACTGGCCGTCGGGGGAGCGGTGAGTCTGTGGCTCGCGTGGTCCGACGACTCGACGGCGACGCGCCAGGAGGAGCCACGCCGGTCGGCGACGCGGACGGCGGACCGTCCAGGCTCCCCGGACCCGGACGGCGACGGGCGGTCGACCCCCCCAGACCTGGAGCGGCGCACGGCTCTCAGGATGGCCGGCGGCGTCGGCGTGACGGTGCTCGGCGGCGTCGTCGTCGGCCGTGACCTCGCCGTCGATTACAGTTGTTGTATCCCCCTGGTGCAGTTCGACTTCGCGTACGACGGGGGCACCACGACGGTCACCCACGTGGGAGGCGACACCATCACCGCGGAGAACACCCGACGACTGCTGGTCGTCGTCGGGGACGAGGAGACGGGGTGGCCGCTGCCCGCGAGTGCCGCGGACTTCGTGACCGTCGACGTCGCGCCGGGCGACACGGTCGAGGTGATCTGGGTGTCGCCAGGCGGCGAACAGACCCAGGTGCTCGCGGACTTCGCGGTGCCCAGGTAGCGACCGGAGACACCCCACGACAGGGACCGACGGCCGTTCCGTCCACACCGAGACGACAAATTTTATGTACGGCGCCATTCGTGAGGCGGTGCGTATGGACGAGAAGACCGAGGAACTCCGTGACATCTTCACCGACGTGGCGGAGTCGGACACGGTCACGGAGCGCCAGGAGGAGACCCGCGGGTCACTTCTGGACGACGACGACGTCCACCAGGCGGTCGTGGACGTCGTCAAGCGGATGCGCGAGCGGTACGACTTCAGCACGGACCTCGACGACGGCGACCTCGCGACGCTCGTGCGGGCGTACTACGACGGCGACGACGACGGCGCGATCGCCGAACGACTCGACGTCTCGCGCTCGACGGTGGTACGTGCTCGCCTGGACCTGCATCTGGTCCGGGAGCGCGACCGCGACGCCCCGCTGGACTTAGACGCCCTCGGGGAGGGAGTCGACGGCGACACCTCGACGACTGATCTCGCCGAGAGGTTCGACGTGAGCGAGTCGACGGTGCGGCGCTACCGGCGCGTGCTGGCGGCGACGGACCGCGCCCGACGGGCGAACGAGCGCTTTCGGGAGGAGTTCGACGCCATTCTCACCGACCTAGAACTGGACGGCATCACGAAGGGCGTCCGCGAGGACGGTCTCGAGGAGGCGACCGAAGACATCGAGACCGACGTCTCGTTCTGACCCGACGGTTCAGGTAGGAAAGCGCAGCATCCGGGGGCGTGATCCCCCTGTCGGACCTCCGGACGGCGGCGTACTGTCCCCGGCAACTGTACTACCGGCGGCGCGACGACGAGCGAGGGCCGCCCGACGCCGTCAGCGAGCGCCGCTCGCTCGCCGACCGCTACCCGGCGCTGGTCGACGCCGACGACGAGAGCCTGTCGGCGCTCCCGCTGGCCGTCGACCCATCGGCCTACAGGCGGCGTCTTCGGTGGCTTCGTGTCGAGGGCCACGAACCGCCGGCGAAGAGAGGAGGCGAGCCACCGGACGGACACCAGGCGTCACCGAGTGACCGCTGGGAGTCGTTAGCCGACCCCCTCGGGCGCGAGGTGTTCGTCGAGGGGCGTGACTGTCGTGGGGTGGTGCACAGGCTCCTGTCGGACCCGGTGCGGCCGAGTCTCGTCTCCGCGGGTGCGCCGCCCGACCGCGGGGTGTGGGGGCCACAGTCGGTCTGGGCGGTCGGCGCGGCGAAGGCGCTGTCGTACGAGCGCGGCGAGTCGGTCGAACGGGCGACGGTGGAGTACCCCGCACACGGCATCGTCCGGCGCGTGCGGATCACCGGCGAGCGGCGGGCACGGTACCGGGAGACGGTGCGTGCGGTGCGCTCGATGGACGGACCCCCACCCCGGGCGGCGAGTCGGTCGAAGTGTTCGGCCTGTGAGTACGCCGACGAGTGTGGCGTCCGCACGCGGACGCTGCGGTCGCTGCTTTTCGGGGAGTAGCGGGACGGCGCGCCGGGGCGAGGGCGGACTCAGTGGTCGTCGAGCCACGCCCGCACCGCCTCGCTCTCCTCGCCCTCGCGGATCACCTCGTCGCGGTCGACGTCGACGACCGTGCTCTCACCGCCGGGAGTCTCGCCCCCGTCGAGGACGACCGCGGCCGTCTCGCGGACAGCGGGGTCCAGGTCGGCGACCTGGCGTGCGTTCGGGGCGCCGGACAGGTTGGCGCTCGTCGCCGTGAGCGGCGCCACCCGCCGGAGAAGGGCGATCGCGGTCGGCTCGTCGGGGATGCGAACGCCGACGCGGTCACGGCCGGCGGTAACGGCGTCGGGCACGCCCGAGCGTCGCTCGCAGACGACAGTGACCGGTCCGGGGAGAAACGCACGCATGAACCGCCGCGTCCGGGTAGAGGGTGCGACGTACTCGAGTGCGCCGTTCACGTCGGGTACCGCGATCGAGACGGGGTTCGAGCGGTCCCGGCCCTTTGCCTCGAACACCCGGCGCACGGCGCGCTCGTCAAGGGCGTCAGCGGCCAGGCCGTACACCGTCTCGGTCGGGTACACCACCAGGTCACCACGCCACAGCGCCGTCGTCGCCTCCTGGAGCGTGGCCTCGTCGACGCTGGCGGCCCGGTCGGCGTCCGGGGGCACCTCCACGCCGCCGTTGGCCGGGTCGTCACCGACCAGCGGGTCCGTGTAGAACTCGGCGTCGGGGTCGGTCACCGTCACGCCGGCGTCCTCCGCGGCGGGGGCACCGGCGAGCATCCCCGCGCTCACTTCTCCGTCGGTGGCCGCCGACTCCTCGGCCCGCTCGCCCGCCTCGCCGCCGGACTCCGCAGTGGTACCGTCGCTCGCGGTCGGCGGAGCCTCGTCAGCAGTCGCGCCGTCCGCGGCGTCGGTCGGGGCCTCGGGGTCGGACTCCTCGCTCTCCGCCGCGACCGCCGCGTCGGCCTCGCCCTCACCCTCGTCGGGTGTCGGTCCCCCCGTCCCGTCCCCGTCGTTCTCCTCGGCCGTCCCGTCCGCCTCGGCCTCGACTTCGTCTCCGTCCCCGTCTGCGACCTGCCCGTTCTCGGCCGCCTCGACTGCCGCCGTCTCCGCGTCGTCCTCGGTACCGGTGTCGTCTCCGGCCTCGGCGTCGTCGTCCGCCCCGGCCGCGTCGGCCGGTAGCCCGTCGGCTTCGCCCTCCGCCGCTGGCTCCTCGTCGACGGCGCCCTCCGCTTCCAGGTCGTCGGCTTCGGCGGTGTCCCCCGCCTCGACGGGGTCGCCTTCGGCGTCGTCCGCCTCGACCAGCCCCGGTTCCGGTCCGTTCTCGGCGTCGCCAGCGTCCTCGGAGTGGTCCGCGTTCTCCGTCTCCGTCTCCGCGGGGTCGTCCGCCGTGTCGGTGTCCGTCCCATCCGTCTCGACATCTTCGGTCTCGCCGTCCGCCTCGACCGGCCCCGACTCCGGTTCGTCCTGACCGTCTTTCTCGACGTCCTCGGCGTCGCTCTCGTCTCCGGCGCCGTTGTCCCCGTCGTCGGG
>CAZQHW010000059.1:0-8087 GCA_964593395.1 uncultured Halobacteriales archaeon | reverse complement strand
TCTCGACGTCCTCGGCGTCGCTCTCGTCTCCGGCGCCGTTGTCCCCGTCGTCGGGATCGGCATCGATGTCGCCCGCGGTCGGGTCTTCGGCGCCGCCCTCCTCGGTGGCGTCGTCGGGCGTGTCGTCGGGCGCTGCGGCGTCGTCGTCGTCGGTCTCGCCCGCGTCGTCGGACTCCGGGTCGGTGCCGACCTCCCCGTAGAACTCGGCCTCCGGGTCGGTCACCGTCGACTCGTCGTCGGCAGCGTCCGCGGCGTCGTCGTCACCCTGGTCCTCGCTCATGTCCGGGTGTGCGACGCCCCGCGATAAAAAACCGGGAGCCGGCCCGAGCGACTACTGCTCGGCGAGAACGGCCTCGATCTCGTCGTAGTCGGGGAACTCCGGCCACTCGCCGGCGACCCAGGCGTACTCCACGCGGCGGTCCTCGTTCACGAGAACGACCGCGGGCCGTGGCTCCTCGACGCCGGTCATGCCGTCCAGGTCGTGGACGACGCCGTACTCCCGGGCGACCCCGTTGCGCGGGTCCGAGAACAGGCGAAAGGGCATCTCGCGCTCCTCGATGAGCCGCTTGTGGGCGTACGGGTCCGACACGGAGACGCCGACCACCTCGGGGGCGTACTCGTCCCACGAGCGGTCACGGATCTCGTTCCAGACGTACGTCGAGGGAAAGGCGCCGTCCATCGGGTGAAACACGAGTAGAACGGGGCCGTCCGCGAGGAGGTCCGACAGGGCGGTGTCCGACCAGTACTCGTCGTTCACGAGCGGGCGGGTGAAGTCCGGCGCCAGGTCGCCCTCACCGACGGCGTCCGGTTCGGCGAGTTCGACGACGTCGAAGTCGACCATGCTACGCCTCCTCCTCGTCTGCCTCCGTCGTCCCCTGCGCCCCGTCTTCTTCGGCGGCCCGTGACACTGCACTCTCCCCGTACGTGTTCTCGACGTACTCCACGATGTTCGCGCTCTCGCTCATCGTGACGCCGGTCGAGTGGTCGACGATGGCGGGGACGGTGCGCTTGCCGGTCAGGCGCTTGACGACGTCGCGGTCGGAGTGCATCGGTTCGACGAACCGCGAGCGGTAGTCGAGGTCGTGAGCCTCGAGCGTGCGGACGACCCGCTCGCAGAACGGGCACGCCTGCAGTCGGTACAGGGTGATCGCCGGGTCCTCGGCCTCGGCGGCGCGTGGCGTGCTGGCCATGTTGCCACAGTCGGCAACCAGCGCGGTAAGCGTGTCGCCCGCGGCGGCGCGTGCTGGCGACCGGGGCGTGGTCGCCACGGTGTGACCTGGCCAGGTGGGGTGACACAAGAGTTAATTCGCGTGACTGGCAACCTCGGGTGTTCATGGGGTTGTCGACACTCGTGGGGACTCCTGTGACGACCGCTGACGTGGTCGCACAGTTCGGCGCCGGTCTGTTCGACCTCCAGCAGGACGTGGTCATCGGGGTCGGCGCGGCCGTTATCGTCGTTCTCATCGCGCTGTCGGGCTTTTTTTCCTCCTCGGAGATCGCGATGTTCTCGCTGCCGGACCACCGCATCGACGCGATGGTCGAGGACGGGAAGCCCGGTGCCGACACCGTCGCCCAGTTGAAAAGTAACCCCCACCGCCTGTTGGTCACCATTCTCGTCGGCAACAACCTCGTCAACATCGCGATGTCGTCGATCGCGACGGGCCTACTCGCGATCCTGTTGAACGACCAGGGACTCGCCGTGCTCGCCTCCACGTTCGGGATCACGGCGCTCGTGCTGTTGTTCGGCGAGTCCGCCCCGAAGTCCTACGCCGTCGAGAACAGCGAGTCCTGGGCGCTGCGGATCGCCCGCCCGCTGAAGCTCTCCGAGTACGTGTTGTACCCGCTCATCCTGGTGTTCGACTACCTCACCCGGGTCGTCAACCGCGTCACGGGCGGGCGCTCGGCCATCGAGTCCTCCTACGTCACTCGCGACGAGATCCAGGACATGATCGAGACCGGCGAGCGCGAGGGCGTCATCGAGGAGGAAGAACGGGAGATGCTCCAGCGAATCTTCCGGTTCAACAACCGTATCGCGAAGGAGGTGATGACCCCACGCCTGGACATGGAGGCGGTGTCGAAGGACGCCTCGCCCGCGGAGGCGGTCGAGCGCTGTATCGAGTCCGGCCACACCCGGATGCCCGTCTACGAGGGCAGTCTCGACAACGTCATCGGCGTCGTCAGCCTCCGCGAACTCGTCAGGGAGGTCGACTACGGGAGCAACGGCAACGTCTCCATCGAGGACTTTATCGAGCCGACGTTGCACGTCCCCGAGTCGAAAAACGTCGACGAACTCCTCTCGGAGATGCGCGCCGAGCGTATGCCGATGGTGATCGTCATCGACGAGTTCGGCACCACCGAGGGCCTGGTGACGATGGAGGACGTCGTCGAGGAGATCGTCGGGGAAATCCTCGAGGGCGGCGAGGAGGAACCCATCGAGTACCTCGACGACGACACCGTCGTCGTAAAAGGCGAGGTGAACATCGAGGAGGTCAACGAAGCACTGGCGGTTGAGATCCCCGAGGGCGAGGAGTTCGAGACGATCGCCGGCTTCGTGTTCAACCGCGCCGGCCGCCTCGTCGAGGAGGGCGAACACATCACCTACGAGAACGTCCGCATCCGCGTCGAGTCGGTGGAGAACACCCGGATACTGAAAGCGCGGGTCACGAAGACAGGCGAGCGCGTCGTCGAGTCCGACGGCGAACAGGCAGAAACCGTGTCGGGAGAGGAGTCCGGCCCGGACCGGGAGGAGCCGACGGGCGCGGAGACCGACGGCGGCCGCCCACACTGATCAGTCGACCGGCATCCCGGGGTCACCGTTCTCGGGCGGTTCGACGCCCTCGGCGGCCTCGGCGCTCTCGGTGTCGGTTTCGGTTTCGACGTGCCACCGGTCGACGGTGTCGGCGTACTCGTGGAGTCGGTCACGAACCGCCTCGCGGAGGTCGTCGTCGTTGATGTCCACCTCGAGAACGAACTCGTCCTCGTCGCCGGCCTGCTGGAGGTTCGCGCTGACGAGTTCGTTGTCGAAGTAGTACGGCGCGAGCTGTGTCATGACGTGGCGGTAGACGGCGCCCTCGACGCTGCGGACGGCCTTGCGCCCGGCGGAGTCGGCCGCGCGGGCGACGTAGTCGAGCGACTCCCGCCAGTTCTCGACCGCACGCTCGCGGTCGTCGTCTTCCAGTGACTCGTAGGAGTCCGCGAGACGCTCGCCCGCCGTGCGAATGTCGTCGCCAGGGCTCTCGCCGGCCTCCTCGCCCTCGCCCTCGTCGACGGCCGCCTGCTCGGCGGTGCGGTCGTGGATCTCGTCGTCGCCGGTCTCGGTCGGGCGAGGGCGCCACTCCTCCCACTCCGCGAAGGCGTCGGGGTAGGCCTCGTCCGCGTCGACCGCCTCCAGCGCCCGCGTCACCCGGTCGCCGTGCTCGACGACGTCCTGCCAAGGGCCACGAACTTCGAAGCCCGACACGCTCTCCTCGAACTCCATCGGTTATCGGCTGATAACGCCGGCGACGTATAAACGTGTTCGCCGACGGGAGGTGTGTCTGAGGGCGTGGCGAGTCGGCACGTTCGGGCCGGGATCGGCAAGCTATACGTGGGGCCTGGCCGCGATGTACCGTATGACAATCGAGGAGCGCGGGGACGCTTACCTCGTCACGCACGCCCTGGCGAAGGACACCCTCTCGAAGATCCGAGACGTCGAGACCGAGCAGGTGGAGTTCCGCAAGGGACTGGTGAAACTCGGGCGGGTGTGTGGGTACGAGATCATCGACGGCCGCATGGAGACCGAGTACGTCTCCCTGACGACGCCGCTGGCGGAGACGACCGGCGAGCGGGTAAAGGGTATCGGGAACGTCGTTATCGTCAACGTGCTTCGGGCGGCGACGCCGTTCGTCGAGGGGCTGTTGAAGGCCTTTCCCCACGCCCGGCAGGGGGTCATCTCGGCCTCCCGTGACGAGGAGGCCGGTCGCAACGCCGACGGCACCTTCCCCATCAGCATCGACTACGTGAAACTGCCCGACATCGAACCCGAAGACACCGTCATCGTCGCCGACCCCATGCTCGCCACCGGGTCGACGATGACGGCGGTCATCGACCACGTCACCCGGGGTGCCGACCCCGAGAACCTGATCGCCCTCTCGGCGGTCGCCGCACCCGAGGGCGTCACCCGCGTCGCCGGTGAACACCCCGACGTGGACCTCCTCACCGTCGCCATCGACGACCGCCTCGACGACGACGGCTTCATCGTCCCCGGTCTAGGCGACGCCGGCGACCGCGCCTTCCGCACCACCTGAGTCGTCACCCGTATCGTGACAACCGCTGGCGTGGTACGCTTCCACAACCCCGGCTCTTCGAGTCGAGATCCGGGGGGCTACGAGCGGTGACACCGGGTGCAATCTGCTGTCGAAACGGCGGTCAGGCCGCGCTCTCGTCGTCGGTACCCTCCTCCTCGCCCTCCTCACCGTCCTCGCTCGCCGAGAGCCCGTCGTTCCGTTCGCGGTCCAGGGCGAGAGGCGCGTCGAAGAGTTCGGAGTAGCCGTCGAACCAGCGGGCGATGCGGTCGATGCGGTCGACGACGTGGGCGGGTTCACCCGACCGCGACAGTTCGTGGCCCTCGCGGGGGTACCGGACCATCCGCGTGTCGGTGCCAGCCTTTCGGAGGTGCCGGTAAAACTGCTCGGCGGTGTTCGCCGGCGTGCGGTAGTCCCGGTCGCTGTGGATCAACAGCGTGGGTGTTTCGACCGCGTGAGCGGCGGCAGAGGGCGACTGCTCGCGGACGAACCCCGGTTCCTCCCACGGCAGGGCGAACTCGTCCTCGACGAGGCGGTAGGCGTCGCTGGTGCCGTAAAACCCCGGCAGGTCGTACACGCCACGCTGGCTGACCGCGGCCCGGTAGCGGTCGGAGTGGCCCACCGCCCAGGCGGTCATGAACCCGCCGAAGGAGCCGCCGGTGACGTACACCTCCGAGTCGTCTATCGGCGCGGTCTCCAGCGCGCGGTCCAGTCCGGCTTCCACGTCCGCCAGGGTGACCGCCCCCCAGTCGCGCTCGATGGCCGCCTCGAACGCCTGGCCGTAGCCCGTCGAACCGCGAGGGTTGCACCAGAACACCGCGTAGCCCCGCGCCGCCAGCGTGCGGAACTCGTGGAACATCGTCCCCGCCGTCGACCACATCGCGTGGGGACCGCCGTGGATCTCCACGACCAGGGGGTGTTCCGTCGCTGCGTCGTCACCGCCTCCGCCGTCACGCTCGGCGACTGCCTCCTCGGGCGGCGTGAGCAACCACCCCTGCACGGGCCCCTCGGGACCCTCGAACACGAGTGACTCCGGTTCGCCCAGGCGTTTGCCGGTGAGGTAGTCGTCGTTCACGTCGGTGAGTCGGCGCAGGCCGAAGGCGGGGTCGGCGGGGCCGGCGCCCGACTCGGTGCCGGGCGCGTCGCCGTCGACCCACGCCTCGTACTCGCCCTCGGCGCCCGGTTCGGCCACGAACACGTCGGCAGGCCGGTCGACGGCGCTACCGGTGACCGCGATCCGCACGTCACCGTCGGCGTCGGCGTTATCGCTCGGCGCCGGCCCCGGTGACGCGCCGTCGACGTGGACGCCCTCGCCGGCGACGGTCTCGACCGACTCCCCGGGTGCGACCCGGCGGACGAGCACCGACCCGCGGTCCGGCGTGGCGAAGTAGACGTGGTCCTCGCGTGGCCCCCACTCCGGCGCCGCCTCGTACCCGAGCGTCCGGTCGAACCCCTCGGTGAGAGTGTGCTCGGCCTCGGCGTCGCGGTCGTACAGTTTCAGGTCGACCTGTTGCATCGTCGCCCGCTCCTCCGGCACGGAGGGGTACACCACCCGCCCGTCGGTCGTCGCCGCAATCGAGGCGACGTAGCCGGTCGTCCGCACGACCTGCTCGTGGTCGTCACTCGAGATGTCGTGGGCCAGTACCTCCCGCTGCAGGCTGTCGTCCGGGTCCGCGACGTCCTCCGGCGTGCCGGCGACGTACAGCGTGTCCGCGTCGCCGAAGGCCGGCGCAGCAAAGTCCCGCTTCCCGTCGGTGACGCGGGTGATGGCGTCCTCGGGGTCGCCCGCCGGTTCGACGCCGTCCAACTCCAGGACGTACACGTGACTCCGGCGGCCGTCGGTGTACCGCTGGAAGCCGCGGTAGATCGTCCGGTCGACAACCCGGGGGTCCGGCGGCTCCGGTTCGTGGTCCTCGACGTGGAGGTCGCGGTCTGCCTCTCGATCGTCGGCGGTGCGAGACTGCACGAAGGCGATCCGCTCACCGTCGGGCGACCACTCCACGCCGGAGACCCCGCCGACGACGTCGGTCACCTGGCGGGCCTCGCCGCCGGTCGTCGGCATCACCCACAGTTGCGGCCGGTCGTCGTCGGCCCCGCGAGTACTGACGAAGGCGAGGCGGTCACCCGACGGCGAGAACCGCGGCTGGCTGTCTTCCCCCTCCGCGACGGTGAACTGGCGGGGGTCGCCGCCCTCGGCGTCGACGAGGTACACCGTCGCCTCGTAGGAGTCGTCGCCGTCTGGAACCCGTCGCACGAACGCCACCCGGTCGCCGTCCGGGTGGAGCCGGGGTGACTCGACCTGGACGATGTCGCGGTAGTCCGTCGCCCGCACCAGCGGGTCCTCGCTCGCTGCTTCGTCATCCTCCGACGCGCCGTCGTCGGCGTCGTGACCGCTCATGGCCCCGCAACCGGGGGACGAGAAATGTACCTTCGGGTCGCGGAACCGGAGTCAGTCGGAGTCAAAGTCGGGGTCGTCCGTGTCGATCTCCGCGCGGCCACTCGTAGCGCTCCGTATCGCATCGAGCAGTGACGCGCGCTCGGCGACGGGCACCCGCACCTCGAAGACGACGCGCTCCTCGTAGGTCGCCTCGAACGCGACGCCGGCACTCTCCAGGGCGGAACGGACGGTCCCCGAGTCGTCGTACTCCACCTCGACGCGGACCGTCGCCTGTGGGCGCTCGGTGACCACGCCGGCGTCGTCGACGGCGTCGGCCACCGCCCGGGAGTAGGCGCGTGCCAGTCCGCCGACGCCGAGGTTCGTCCCGCCGTAGTACCGCACGACGGCGGCGACGACGTTCTCCAGTTCGCGCTGCTCGAGAACGTTCAGCGCCGGGTCCCCCGCGGACCCCGAGGGCTCACCGTCGTCGTCGGCGTACGCCCGTAACACGCTGCCCCGGACGCGGTAGGCGGGCACCACGTGCGTGGCGTCGGGGTACTCCTCACGCACCCGCTCGACGAACGCTTCCGCCGCCGTGCGGTCCCGGGCGGCGTCGACGAACCCGTAGAACTCGGAGCCCCGCACCTCGAACCGCGTCTCGCCCGGGCCGCCGACCGTGCGGTACGGGTCCTGGTCGTCCGTGCTGGCGTCGGGGTCGGGGTCACCGGAAGGATCGTCGGTCACTGGATGCCCAGTCGGCGAACGTACTCCAGGTCGCGAATCTCGTTTATCAACTCGCCGGGGAGGTCGCCGTCGATGACGAGGTACAGGCGTGGCTCGTCGGTGAACTCGGGGTCCTCGCTGACGGCCTGGCGGATGGAGACGTCCCGCTCGGCGAGCAGTGACGTGACGGCGGCGATTATCCCTTCCTCGGCGGGGTCGTCGACGAACACCGTGAGCACGGTCAGGTCGAGAACGGGCGCGAGATCCATCAGCGAGGGGATCGAGGAGATGTTCTGGAAGATCGGCCGCAACTCGTCGTCCGCGAGGATGGCGTCGGTCGTGGCGTCCACCACGCGCCGGTCGACGCCGATCTCCCGGGCGATCCCCGTGTTGGGGATCTCGATGCCCCCCGACACGACGCGGCCCCCGTCGCTGACGGAGAAGCCCCGTTCCAGTAACAGGCGGATCACTGCCTGCTGGCTCGGGGAGTCCTCGAACTTCTCCATTATCTCGTCGAACATGGGCGAGTGGACTCACTCGTGGGTCATAACTGGTGGGCACTTCGCTCACTCGGACCGCGGCGAGAACTCAGAGGCTCCCCCGTTCTCCCCGCTGCGGTTCGGGGGTGAGACCCGGAAAGCCCCCGCTCCGCCGCTCTCAGACGGCGATCAGTCGATCGACGGGACCATCCAGAAAGCCCCCGC
>CAZQHW010000058.1:0-14867 GCA_964593395.1 uncultured Halobacteriales archaeon | reverse complement strand
CTTCATCGGCGAGTGGCCGAAGTGCACGAACAGGTCGGTGCGCCGCATCAGATACGTGTCCAGGTCGCAGGCCCCGTAACAGGGCTGCCCGGAGATCATCACCCGAACGCCGTCGGGGAGTCGCTCGCGCAGGTCGTCGACGACGCCCGGCCCGCGACGTTTCAGGCCCTCGGGGAACTGCAGACCGACGGTCTCTGCGTCGCGCTCCTCGACCGTCTCGACGATGCGGTCGAGTTCGTAGTCCCACTCGCGGTCGTGGCGCAGGCTCATGCCCGTGTCCCGCAGGTCGCCGCCGGGCACGCCCGAGTCCTTACTCATTACCCACGCCAGTACACCACGGCGTAAAACGACGACGCTTCTGGATTCGGGACCGGCCTTGTGGTCGGACTGATTTCTCTCGAGGGCTCCGAACCGTCACTCCAAATAGTACAGAACACTCGCCCCGTTCATGTCGGGACACACCGCGATGACGACACGCCTAACCCGCGGGCACCCCGAGAACGGGGCATGAGTGACGAGCACGACCCCGAGGGTGACCACCGCTTCGAGACCCGGGCGATCCACGCCGGCCAGGAGCCCGACGCGGAGACGGGCGCGCTGATGACGCCGATCTACGCCAACTCCACGTACGAGCAGGACGGTCCGGGCGAGGACCGCGGCTACGAGTACTCCCGCACGTCGAACCCCACCCGTACCGACCTGGAGGCTAACCTCGCGAGTCTTGAGTCTGCCGCACACGGGCGGGCCTTCTCCTCGGGAATGGGCGCGGTCAACACCGTGTTGAACCTGCTGGAGACCGGCGACCACGTCGTCAGCGGCGACGACATCTACGGCGGCACCTACCGCATCTTCGAGGAGGTGTACCGCGACTACGGCCTCGAGTTCGACTACGTCGACACCACCGACCGCGACGTCCTGGAGGACGCGATGCGACCCGAGACCGAACTCGTCTGGGTCGAGACGCCGACGAACCCGCTGATGCGGGTGACCGACATCGAGGAGGCGTCCGGCGTCGCCCACGAGTACGACGCGCTGTGTACGGTGGACAACACCTTCGCGACGCCGTACCTCCAGCGACCGATCGAACACGGCGCCGACCTCGTCGTGCAGTCGGTGACAAAGTACCTCGGCGGACACAGTGACGTGGTCGGCGGCGCCGTTCTGACCGACGACGCCGACCTGGACGAGCGACTGGGCTTCTACCAGAACTCCGTCGGCGCCACGCCCGGCCCACAGGAGTCCTTTCTCGTCCTGCGTGGGACAAAGACACTGCCGGTGCGGATGGACCGCCACTGCGCGAACGCCCGTCACCTGGCGGAGTGGCTCCAGGGCCACGACGCCGTCTCCCGCGTCTACTACCCCGGCCTGGAGACACACCCGCAGTACGACACCGCCGCCAAGCAGATGGACGACTTCGGCGGGATGCTCTCGTTCGAACTCGACGCCACCCTGGAGGAGGCCGGTCGCGTCGTCAGCGAGACTGAGGTGTTCACCCTCGCCGAATCGCTGGGCGGCGTCGAGTCACTCATCGAACTGCCCGCCGCGATGACCCACGCCTCCATCCCGCGTGAACAGCGCATCGAGGCCGGTCTCACCGACGGTCTCGTCCGGGCGAGCGTCGGCGTCGAACACGTCGACGACCTCAGACACGACCTCGAACGGGCGATCGAGACCGGGATCGAGTGAGCCGCGGCTGAGACAGTCGGCGTTCGGAGAACGGGACTCGCGTGGCCGGCGTCTATATTCGCGTGACGCCTTCGACGCTGACGCTCTGGACGTGCTCCAACTCAGAGAACGCCTCCTCGACGACCTCGGTCCCGCCAGTGTCGTCCGGCACGACGACGGTCGGGATAACGGCGACGAGTCCGAAGGCGACGTCCTCCCGCCGGATGCCGTTGATCGTCGCGCCCTCGGGGAGCGCGCTCTCAAGGCGGTCCTCCAAGTCGTCCAGGTCGACGTCGTCACCGGTCGGCATGGTCTTGATTTCCGCGGCTACCTTACCCATGCAACTCGGGAGGTGTGGCCCGGATAAAACGGTTGCCGTTGCCACCCGCGACGTCACGCCCCAAGTATCAGGGGGCCGATGAGCACGCCCATCAGGTGCACCCGTCGGCAGCCGAGTCGCGGCGGCACCAGGCCGACCAGCGTCGCCAGGCCGTACACCGCGACGCCGACCCACCCGGCGAACAGGTACGACAGGACGCCCAGAAGCGAGAGCAGCCCCACGGAAAGCCGCGTGGCGTCCGCCTGTCCCACCGCCCGCAGGTAGCCGTCACCCACCGAGAGAACGAGGACGAACCCACAGGCCGCCGCGACGGTGACCGCCCCGAGCGCCACCGGCAACACCACCCCGCCGACGCGGTCGGCAGCGACGAGTACGCCGGTCCGGGGCGTCCCCAGCGCGACGAGCGCGAACAGGGCAAACACCGTGTTCGCCGTGTTCACCCCGCTCGTGGCGACGACGAACCGCCGCGCGGCGTCGAGTTGGCCGGGACTGGGTCCCTCGCTCGTCTCGCCGTTCGGTTCTCCTGCGCTGGCCCCGCGCTGGACCATCGGTCCCACGCGGCCCTCGGCGGGTGGGTCGTCGCCCGGCATCGCCGTCAGGACGATCACCGCGGCGACCGCGGCGGAGACACCCGGAAGGTAGCCCACTCCCGCGCCGCCCGCGGTCCCCGCGAGTCCGGTGCTCGTGACCGTCCGGCGGTCCAGTCGCACGCGGGGGTCGGCCTGGGGCGGCACGCCCTGGCCCCCGACCGCCTCGATCAGGACCGGCGCGCCGAACAGCCCCGCGAACAGCGGGGTGAGGGTGGCGCCCGTCCCGAGCGGCGCCGCCGGCGAGAGGTCGAGCGTCGCCGCTCCGAGCGCGCTCGCCGCCAGAAAGGACCCAGCGCCGGCGAGGCGTGCCCCCCACGAGCGCTCCGTCGCCACGAGCACCGCGACCACGGCACCGAGCACGAGCGGCAGGTGCGCCCGCAGCGTGGGGTAGACTCGCACCATCACCCAGGTGACCGGAACGGCGACCAGAAGCGAAAGCGCCACCGCCAACCCAGACCCGAGCGCCGACAGTCGCACCGCCTCGCGTCCCCGGCCGGCAACGACGAGACGGTGTCCCGGCAGCGCCGTCGCCACCATCGAGGCGTCCGGCACGCCAAGCGCCAGCGCGGGCACCGCGTCGAGAAAGGTGTGCACCACCCCCGCCGAAAGCATCGCCGCCGTCACCGCCACGGTGGGACCGGGCACCGACGGCGCGACCGCCGCCAACAGCAACGCGAAGTTGTTGGCGTGGAGTCCCGGTACGAGTCCGCTCGCGGTCCCGAGGGCCACCCCGCCGAACACGAACCCGAAAAGCACCGTCACCTCGACCATCGACGGGGCTGGCCGCTCGCTCCGACTTCAACCTCCGGGCGTCGGACACGCCGTGATCGAGGCCGGTGAAACCGGCCGGTCGAGACCGACTCCCCGTGGTCTCCGCACACCTCGGCGTCACGCCGCCGGAGTCCGGTCGAGAGCGGTGCGGCGCGGCGTACTCCGGTCGCCCGCCCGTCACAGGCTCCTGGGGTCGTCACGGTATCGAAGTCCCTTTGTAGCCGCTGCCCGCAGGTTCGACCAAGTGGACGGGTCGGTTCCCGTTCCGACAAGGTGATACTATGGAATACGTGTACGCAGCGCTGGTCCTTCACGAGGCCGGCAAGGACGTATCGGAGGACAACGTCACGGCGATCCTCGAGAGCGCCGACATCGACGTCGACGACGCCCGGGTGAAGTCCCTGGTGGCGGCGATGGAAGACGTCGACGTCGACGAGGCACTCTCGGAGGCCGCCGTTGCAGCACCCGCCGGCGGCGCCGGTGGCGGTGGAGCCGCGGCCGCCCCGAGCGACGACGGCGAGGACGAGGAGGCCGAGGAAGAGGTCGAAGAGGAGGCAGAGGCCGAGGAGGAAGACGAAGACGACGACGAAGACGAGGGCGACGCCGGCGAGGGACTCGGCGACCTGTTCGGCTGACCTGCGCGTCACTTTTTTTGGTTCGGCGCCATATAGCCGCTGGCTCACCTCACGAGCGACAAACGGCACACACCGGGGTCGTTCTCGACACCCCCGAGTGCGAAGCGCCGTCGCTCGACAGTGTTCGCGTCACCGAGTGACGGTATCCGCGACGCGGCGACCCCCAGACGAGAGCGCTGCCGGGGACTACTCCGAGTCGTCGCTGCCGAAGATGTTGCTGAGACTGCCGCCGGAGTCGTCGGTCTCCTCGTCGGTCGGCTCCGGCAGGTCCGACTCCCCTCCGGCCGCGGCGCCGTCACTCTCGGCGTCGCCGGCGTTGGTCCCGTCCTCGGGGAGTTGGGGCTGTGCCGAGCCGACGATCTGGTCGAGGTCGACGCCCTCCAGGGCCGCGATGAGCGCCTTCACGCGGCTCTCCGAGACGTCGGCACCCGCTGCCTCGAGCACCGACTTCATATTCGCCTCGTTTATCTCTTGGTTGAGTTCGTGGAGGATGGCCGCCGCGTACACGTACTCCATGTCTACCCGAAGGCTGGACGCGCCACGTAATAGTGTTGGTGTCCCGCCGGCCGGGGGTCAGCCGAACAGGTCGCCCATGCCGGCCGCGGCGTCGTCGCCGTCGTCATCGTCCTCGTCGTCCTCTTCGGCCTCTGCCTCGGCCTCGGAGTCGGGCTCCTCGTCCTCGTCGTCACCCTCGTCGACTTCTGGTTCGGCCTCGGTCGCCTCCTCGAGGCCGACGAGTTCCTCGGGGAGCGCGTCGTCGTCGAGGTGGGCCGCGAGGCCCCGGAGGTTCGCGTCGGCCTCGCGGACGAGGTCGTCCATCAGACCGGGTTCGGTGATTCCGGCCTCGACGCCGACCGAGCGCGCCTCGCTCGCGGCCTTCGACAGCAGCGATGGGAGCACGCTCGGCTCCGGCACGGCGGCGTTGACCGCGAGGTTGCGACCGCGCGAGGCGGCGGTCTGGATGTCCTGGCGGTAGGCGTCGTAGTCGATGTCCAGGTCTTCGGGGTCGAACAGCACGCCGTCGGAGACGACCGCCCGCAGGTCGAGTCCGACCTCTTTCGGCTCCATGCCCAGCGTCGAGAGCACGTTCGCGAGTTGCTCGTTGACCTCACCGCCGGCCTCGAGTGCGACGGTCTCCTCGGCGACGGTGACGGCGCCGTCCTGGAAGCGAGAGTCGACGCCGATCTGCTTGAGGTCGCCGATGAACTGGCCGTCCGCGATGCCGGTGTCGCCCCCGGGAATGACGATGTCGTTGGGGGCGACCTCGCCGGTGCCGATCGGCGCGGGCGTCTTCGACTCCTCGAGTTCGCGGTACAGGCCGAACGGGTTGTCGTTTGTGCCGACGAGACCGACCTGGCCGCTGACGTGGTCGACCAACTCGTCCACTCCGGTCTCCTCGAGGGCACGCCGTAACAGCGTGTTGCGGCTCACGCGCAACTCGGCGGAGCCGTGGAGTTCACGGCGCATGTCCTGCAGTTGCCGGGAGGGAATGCCGGCGATCGAGACGACGCCGATGCTGTCGTAGGAGTCGAGCGTCTCGACGAGGGCGTCGACCTCCTTGCGCTTCCACTCGGGGACGGTCTCGGTGCGGCGTTCGCTGGCTTGAGACATTTCAGGCCACCTCCACTGCCGGGCCCATCGTCGTCTTCACGTACATGGAGTCGACGTTCATCGGGCCCTTCTCCAGGTCGGCGTGTAGCCGCCGGATGATGACGTCGATGTTGTCGGCGATCTCCTCGGCGCCCATGTCCTCGGAGCCGACCAGCGCGTGGAAGGTGCGCCGGTCGCCGCTGCGCATCTGGATCGAGTTGCGCAGGCGGGTGACTTCCTCGACGACGTCGTCGTCGGGAGCGAGCGGGTTCGGCATCTTCCCACGCGGCCCGAGAACGGTGCCGAGGTAGCGGCCGATGTCCTGCATGAACGCCTGCTCGGCGATAAAGAAGTCAGTCTCCTCCGCGAGGTCCTTTGCCGCGTCGTCGTCGGCCAGGTCCTCCAGTTCGTCGGGGCCGTACACCTCGTCGGCGACGTCCTCCGCGCGGAGGGCGGTCTCGCCGTCCGCGAAGACGACGATACGGGTCTCTTGGCCGGTTCCCTCGGGGAGAACCACGCTCTCGTCGATACGGTTCGACGGGTCGTTGAGGTCCAGGTCGCGCAGGTTGATCGCCAGATCGACCGACTCGGTGAAGTTCCGTTCCGGTCGGTCCTCGAGTGCGCGCTGGACCGCGTCTTCTAGATCTTGGTCTGCCATTGTGTACCTCCGTAGTACGCTCACGCTCCTACGGGACAGTAGGGTGGCTGTCATCCAACTTCGGACCCGGACCGAACTTAAGACCGTCGGACCGTGCCCGTCGTGCCCTCCTCTTGATCGGTCGCGAGCGAGCGACCCAGGACGTACGGCACCCACCCGACCAGCAGCGTCGCCAGCGCGACACCGAGAAACGCGACCGAGAGCGACCCGAGCACCCAGTCCGCTCCGAACCGGAACACCGGTCCCGTCGCGACCGCCCACAGCGCCCCACCGACCCCGGCGAGAACCACCGCCGTCCCCATGGTGACCACCCGGCGGGCGGTCCGTGGATCGCCCCGCCCCACGGCGACGCCGATCGGCAGCGGCACGAACGCCGCCACGGCGGGCGCCGCGGCCGCGGCGGTCCACATCGCCGCCCGCAGCGGGTCGCTCACGCCGACAACGAGCACCACCAGCGCCGCGGCGGCCCCCGTCGGCACCGCCACCGTCAGCCGCGCCACGCTCTCCACGCCGACTCGCCCGGTCGCCACCACGACCGCCGGGACCGCCGCGAACGTCAGTCCGCCGGTCGCCACCGCCGCCGCGACCGTGGTGCCGTTCCAGGCAAGCGCCGCCGCTCCCAGCACCCCCGCACCGACCGCCGTCGCGGACACCACCGTCTCACCCTGCCCCGACTCGAGGCGCCGCCAGACGCCGTCACCCCACCGCAGGAACACCCACGTCACGGCCCTGTACGCCGCCACCGGGAGCACCGCCACGACCACCCCGACTGCCAGCGCCGAAACCATCGACTGGCTCCCCGCCTGGACGACCATTATTTCATACTTGAGAGTCGAAATTAAGTACTTTCCGCCTCGGCCCCCGGACTTAATCCGGCGTGGCCCCACCGGAGAGACGATGGTCGCTGCCTGGGTCGGTGCGGTCGCGCTGGTCGGTGCCGCCGCTCTCGGGGTCGCCGGCACGTGGCTCCTTCGCGACGGACGGACACGACGACGACACCACGAGCGACTCGCCGCCGCTCGACAGATCACCGTGGACGAATCGGGTGGCCTCGTCGAGGGTGGCGCGCGCGACGATCCGACGCCGACAGACGGCCACCGTCGCGACCGGCCGGTGGCCGTCGCCGGCACCGCCTCGCCGGTCGTGGGCACCCTCCAGGCACCGTTCTCCGGGGAGTCGGCCCTGGTGGCCGACTGGCAGGTCGCCGACCACGGACTGCTCCGCGGGCGCCGCGTGGGCGGCGTCGACGCCGTTCCCTTCGCCGTCGAGGACGACACCGGGCGCGCGCTGGTCTGGCCCACGCCCGGCGCCGTCACGCTCGACGAGTCGACGACCGTCGCGGTCGACGCCGAGGAGCGGGCACCCGACGCTGTCCGACGGTTCCTCGCCCGCGAGGACGCCCCCGACCCGGGGTCCGTCGCCCGCCTCCTCGGCGGTGTCGACCGGGCGTACGTCGAGTCACGGATCGACCCCGGCGACGAGGTCGTGGTCGTCGGCCGACCGCGCCCGGCCCCGACCAGCGACCGCCACCGGGAACCCGACGCGGACGCGACCGCGGCGGACGGCGGCCGACCGGCACTCTCGGTCGCTGACGCCGACCTGGCCGTCGCCTTCGGCCCGCCGTGGGCAGACCCGGAGACCGACCCCGCCGAGGAGGTCGCCCCGACGGGGTCGGACGCCGGCCCAAGTCTCGACGCCGCGCCGGACGCCGACCTGATCGTCACCGACCGTAGCGTCGAGCGCCTCGCGGCGGCGTACGACGACGCCGCGACCCGTGTCGCCGCCGGCCTCGTGACCCTGGTGGCGGCACTCGTACTCGCCAGTGCCGGCGTGTGGGCCATCCTCGGGTGACCGGCCTCTCGGCGAAGACAGAGAAAAGTTCGCTCCGCTCGCGATCACTGGCGTCTGTCTCGCTGGCCTCGGCTCAGGCCTCGGCGCCCTCGGCAAACATGTCGTCGTACTCGCCGTCCTCGATACGCTCCTTGAACTCGCGGGGGTTGTTGCCCTCGATGGTGACGCCCAGCGAGGTGCAGGTGCCGACGACCTCCTTTGCGGCGTTCTTCAGGTCGTACGACAGCAGGTCGGGGTGTTTCTGCTCGGCGATCTGGCGCACCTGGTCGACCGACAGGTCGGCGACGAACTCCTCCTGGGGTTCGCCGCTGCCGGTCTCGAAGCCCGCCTCGTCCTTTATCAGTGAGGCGGTCGGCGGCACACCCACGTCGATCGAGAAGGAGCCGTCGTCGTCGTACTCGACGGTGACGGGAACCTCCGTGCCGTCGAACGCTGCCGTCTGGTCGTTGATCTCTCCGACGACCGCCTGTACGTCGACCGGCGTCGGCCCCAGTTCGGGACCGAGCGGCGGGCCAGGGTTCGCCTGCCCACCGGGGACGAGTACCTCGATAGTTCCAGCCATGTACGTGACGAACCGTGCCCCGGAGTTAAGAATTGCTTTCTCCCGGTCAGGCCAGCGCCAGCAGGTCGAGCACCACTGACAGCGCGCCAAACCGCGGCCACACGACGCCGACGACCAACACGACCCCGAGAACCGCGGCCGCCCCCGCCGTCACCACGTCGCCGGCGCCGTACAGCACCGCCGCGGCGCCGAACGCGACCAGCACACCGGCGCCGTTCACCGTCCGCGCCAGTCGCGGGTGACGTTCACCCCACCGCTCGCGCTCCTGGGTCCGGCCACGAGGACTCGTCGGCACGCTTGCCCCTCGCCGGTCGCCCGGCATAACGCCTGTGGCGCTCCGCTCGTCCGGTCACACCCCCTCCTCGACGGCGTCGACGGCGTCCGCGCGCCACTCGCGGACCGACTCCGCGACCGCGCTCTCCTCGAACCGCTCGATACAGGGCACGTCGTAGGGGTGGAGTCGCTCGACACGGTCGACGAGGTCGGGGTAGCGCTCCTCGGTCGTCTCCGCCAGCAACAGCACCTCCTCGTCGTCGTGGACCGCGCCGTCCCAGCGGTACGTCGACCGACAGTCCAGGCGGTTCACGCAGGCGGCGAGACGCTGGTCGACCAGGTCGCGGGCTATCTCATCGGCGGTCTCCGGCGGCGCGGTGACGTAGGCAGTCGGCATACCCCCGCGCAGGGACGCCGCCGGTTTCACCCCGCCGCTGTCGTCAGGCGTCGTTCGTGTCCCCCTCGCGCCGTACGAGCGGGACAAACGACCCGTCGATGTCCCACTCGTGGACACAGAAGGGCTCGCCGGACTCGACCACGCGCCAACTGCGCTCGCCCCACTCCTCGTGACGACCGCAGCGCTCGCAGGTCCGCTCGGTCGGACGCCTGAGTTCGACGCGCATCACCCGCCGTTACGGGTAGGACGCCCCTGAATCTGCCGCCCGGCACCGACAGATACGAGTCGTCGCCGGTCGAGCGACCCCCATGGTCGCCAGGCTCCACGGGCGTCGAACGGGACGGGCGAGTGCCGTCGGCGGGAGGGGATCGTGAACGCTGCCGAGCGCGTCGTCGAGACGCTGTCGGCGCTCGACACCGAGTTCGTCTTCGGGTATCCGGGGGGCCGCGTGATCGAGGTGTTCGAGGCGCTCGCCGAGCGCGACGGCGCCGACACCCCACGGCTGGTCCGTCCCCGTGACGAGCGGGAGGCAAGCGTCATGGCCGAGGCCGCCGGGCGGATCTCGGGGACGCCTGCGGTACTCGCCGGGCAGGGGCCGTGGATCGGCTCGCTGGGCGCGATCGGCCAGATGGAGGCCCGCCTGGGCTCGACGCCGATGCTGGTCCTGACCGAGGCCAGCGAACGCGGCGACTACTCCACCGTCGCCCCCTACCAGCAGGCCCGCGGCGACTACGGCGGACTCGACCTCCCCTCGATTCTGGACGGCGTCACGAAGGAGCACTGGTTCCCCCGCTCCGCTCCCGAGACCGTTCGCTCGGTCCAACTCGCCTACAAGCACGCCACTGCCGGTCGACCGGGGCCCTGTGCCGTGATCCTCGACGGGAACGCCGTCACGAGCGAGGTGCCCGAGGACCCCCTGCCGCCGCTGTGGGACGACCGTGAACAGACCCGAACCTGGGACGCCCGGCCGACCGCCGAGACCACCGCCGCCGCCGTCGAACTGCTCGCCGGGGCCGACCGGCCCGTGATCGTGGCCGGCAACGGCGTCCACGCCGCCCGCGCACACGACGAGTTAGTGCGGGCCGCAGAAGCGACCGACGCCGTCGTCGTCACCTCCTACCTCGGCAAGTCCGCGATCCCGGAGACCCACGACCGGGCGGCCGGCGTGATCGGCGCCTTCGGCCACGAGGGGGCGAACCGCGTCGTCAGCGAGGCCGACGCCCTGCTGGTCGTCGGGTGCCGGCTGAACCCGATGGACACCAACTGGGGAGCGCCCTCGTTCATTCGCCCCGACGAGCAGGCCATCGTCCACGCCGACATCGACACCCGCAACGCTGGCTGGGTGTATCCTGCCGACGTGGGGCTGATCGGCGACGCAGCGGCGTCGCTCGCGGCCGTCGCCGACCACGCCGACGGTGCCGCCGACTGGTCCGGCGTCGAGGACCGTCACGGCCGGACCCACGACGCCGCCGTCGCCCGTGCGGCCGGGGCCAGCGAGGACTTCGACCCGTCGTTACCTTCTGCCGCCGAGGCCGAGGCACCGATCGCCCCCCAGCGCGTGCCGGCGGCGGTCGAGCGCGTCGTCGACGCCGACACGGTCGTCACCGCGGACTCGGGGAACAACCGCTTCTGGCTGTTGCACTACCTGCAGACGCCCGCCGCCCGCACCTACTTCGGAAGCGGCGGCGTCGGCGGGATGGGGTGGGCACCGCCCGCGGCAGTCGCCGCGGCGCTCTTGGGGTACGACGCGGTCGGCGTCGCGGGCGACGGTGGCTTCGCGATGACGATGACTGCCGTCGAAACCGCCGTCCAACAGGGCGTCGCCCCCGCCTTCGTCGTCATGAACGACACCTCGCTGGGGATGGTCCGCCAGATGGGCGGTGTGCCCGGCGTCGAGTTCCACGACACCGACTTTGTCGCCGCCGCGGAGGCGATGGGCGCCGTCGGTCGCCGGGTCGCAGAGCCCGCCGCTCTCCAGGGCGCCGTCGAGTGGGCCCACGAGGCCGACGATCCGGCGGTACTCGACGTGCGGGTGGACCGCTCGGTCGTGATGAGCGACCGACTGTCGTCCTCGTTTTACGACTCGGTCGGCGGCCTCCACGAGTGATGCGTTCTCGCTACGTTTCTCCGTGCCTGTCACGGAGAATGAACGGGCCGATAGCCAACGTCCGACCGGTGACAGTCGCGATCCGGACGACGTAGGCGACCAGAACGGCGAACGGAGCCAGCGTCACGCTGACGGCCACTCCGAGCACGACCGACATCACCGGATCCGGTCCCGGCCGAAAGTACAGCAGCGCCGTGATCCCGACGACGAGAGCGGGAACGGTCGCGAGGACGATCGACCGTGACAGGCCGATCAGGGCCTGCTGGAAATACAGCGTCTTCACGTGTTCGCGTGCGACGCCGTACATCTCGAGCACCTCGACTACCTCCGCGAGTGACTCGTCGACGCCATCGGAGAGACCGTGTGCCGACCGCACCCGCCGGGTCTCGTCGATCCGGCGGGAGTAGTCGAAGTCTAGCGCCGCTCGGGTCACGGCGAACCCGCCGGACTCGGCCCCCTCGAGCCGGCGGCGGACACCTTGAACACTCTCCGTTGTCTGCTCCGCCAGCGTGGCGACTGCCGCGTCCTCGCTCTGTTCGGCCGGATCGCCGTCACTCACGCCGCCACCGGCTGCCGCTCTCGCGCTCACGAGTCGGCTCTCGACGGCCCCGAGCAGTTCTGCGAGAAACGTCGCCGGGTCCGTTGGGGCAACCCCGTCGAGAACTGACTCGGCGTCCCGCCGGAACTCCGTCGCGGTCGACATCCGGTCGCGCTGGTCGCCGACGGCGCCGAGTTCCTGTGAGAGCACCACCTGGTTGAGCGTCACGACGAGGGTGACGCCGGTTATCGTCGCGCCGACGAGCGCCTGGAACAGCGTCTCGACCGGGTCCCCAGACAGCGGCCCCACGACGGTGCCCGCCGCGGCGACCACGACGGCGACCACTCCCAGCAGTCCGCCGCCAACGACCCATCGCGGGGCCTCCACGAACAGCCAGAAGGCGGTCCGATTCACGCCCGCTCGTCCTCCCATACGCGTCTCGGAACCGTCGGTCGACATACTCGCCCGTCAGGGGCGACGGACTTGGCGGCGTCGACCGACTGTCGCCGGTCACCGCAGTATCTCGCGCACCATGACCCCGATCCCCTCGACGCCGCTTTTCAGCGTCGACAGCGGCGAGAGGCCGGCGTCGGGGTCCTCGACGGGTTCGAACCCCGCGAGGTCGGGTGGCTCGACGTCGTACACCTGGCCGGTGTTGACGCGCCCGCCGTCGCCGTCGGTCACGCGCAGCAGTCGCAGTCCCTCGCCGCGCCCGACCACCCGGTACACGCCCGGAGGGTACGGGGCGTCGACGGCCCGGAGGTGGTCGTGCACGCTCGGGTCGGGTCGCTCGCTCACGCGCCTCGGTTCGCGGTCCACGCTCAACTCTCTTTCCCCGTCGCAGTGCCGGGACCTCGCGGACACGACTACTGTCTGCCGTCCGGCGTGAGCGGGTGAACGAAACGGACATACGGCTCCCGCCCGTACCCGTAGATACACTGTGCAGCCCAGTCGCGCTCCACCGTCCCCGCGGTCCCAGTCGCACTCGCCCCCGACGAGGTGGTCCGGATGATCGACAAGAACAGCGCCACCGAACTGATGGGCAGCATCGCGTTCACCTTTATCGCCGGCTTTCTGGGACTCTGTCTCGCGGTCCCGCTGGCGTCGGTGTTCGCCGAGGTGAACGCCTCGACGTTCTGGCCGTACGCCATCGCCGGGTTCCTGATCGGCGCACCCTTTGGCCTCATCGGCTACCGGCTTCGCGACCGCTTCATGGACAACACCCTCGAGGTGCAGTGACGCCGCGACCGGCACTCTCCTCGGTCTCCGAGTTCGTTTCGACCCTGTCCGCGGCGGCGGAGTAGCGGTTCTGGATCACCGCCGCGTCAGGTACATCGTCTCCCGCTCCGACCTCGGCCCGTGACACGGACCGTCGTCGTGGGCGTCGGCCCCGGTCTGAAGTCGTCGGTCCCTCGCGAGTTCGTCGCACAGGGTGACCCGGTGGCCTCGCTGGCTCGCTCGACCGACGACCTGTCGTTCTGACGCCCCCAGTCGCGTCGTCCGGACGCCCCGGGCGCCGACTCCGACTCCGGCGGGGTTTATGTCTCGGCGCTCGCAGGCGGGGGCATGGGCAGGACACTCGTCACCGGCGGCACCGGCTTCATCGGCTCGTACGTCGCCCGCGAACTCGTCGAGCACGGTCACGACGTGGTGTGCTACGACCTCTCGACCGACACGTCGACGCTGGAGAAACTGGGCGTCGCCGACGACGTCACCGTGCGCCGCGGCGACGTGACCGACCCCGTCGACGTGATCGGCACGGTGCGGGACACGAAGGCGGACCGAATCGTCCACCTCGCGGCCCTACTGACGAACACCGCCCGCGACAACCCGCGGGCGGCGATCGACGTGAACATCGGCGGCACGAACGCCGTCTTCGAGGCGGCCCGCATCCTCGACGTAGAGCGTGTGGCGTGGGCCTCCTCCGCGGCGGTGTTCGCCCCGCCCGAGAACTACCCGAGTCGGGACGGCACCGGCCTGCACGGCCCGGTCACCGAGGACGACCTCGTCTACCCCGACACGCTGTACGGCGCCACGAAGGAGTACAACGAGCACCAGGCCCGCGTCTACAGCGAGGACTACGCCTGCTCGCTCGTCGGACTGCGCCCCACCGTCGCGTACGGTCCCTACCGCGAGACCGGCGGTTCGGCCTTTCTCGCGAACATCGTCGAGAAGCCCGCGCTGGGCGAGTCGTTCAGCGTCGAGTACGGCGACCAGGTCGTCGACTGGCAACACGTCGAGGACATCGCCCAGGCCTTTCGCCTCGCCGCCGACGTCGACGGCGCGGAACTCTCGAAGGACGTGTACAACGTCGCCGGCGTCTCCGCCACCGTCCGCGAGGCGGTCGAGACCATGCGGGAGATCGTCTCCGACGCCGACCTCACCGTCTCCGACGACGGGGAACTCCCGTGGACCCAGCGCCTGGACGACGACGCCGCCCGGCGAGACATGGGGTACGAGCCGGCGTACGGTCTCGCGGAGGGGTTCCGTGACTACGCCAACACGCTGCGGGCCGAGGCCGGTATGGACCCGCTGTGAGCGAGGTCAGTCGTCGGCGGCGGCGTCGGGCGAAGCGGCGACCTCCACCTCGCCGGCGTCGAGTTCCTGCTCGAGTTCGCGCGCGGCGGTGACCATGTTCTCCATCTTCTGGTACGCGACCCCGCGGGGCAGCAGCTTCAGCCCGCAGTCCGGGCTCACCACGAGTCGCTCGGGCGGCACCACCTCCAGCCCGCGGCGGATGTTCTCCTTTATCTCGTCGACGGACTCGACCTCGGCGTGGTGGACGTCGACGACGCCCAGCGCGAGGTCCTTCGTGAACTCCGGCTGCTTGAAGACGTCCAACTTCTCGTAGTCGCCGTTCGCGAGTTCGAGGTCGAACTCGTCGACGGGA